>NZ_JAYMSC010000021.1:0-155069 GCF_038900775.1 Paraburkholderia sp. JHI869 | reverse complement strand
GTGTGAGACTCTTGATACTTTTGCTGCTCCCGACTTCATTCCGGAGAACAAGGTCAGGCCGCCACCGCATCAAGCGCCCACACTTATCGGCTGTAAATTTTTAAAGATCGATCGCGAAAGCGCCGTTCAACCATCGAACCACCCGGCGTTTTCTGCGTTACTGCGTCAGCAGCAGAGAAACGAGATTATGAAGAATCTTTTTCACTTCGTCAACTGCTTTTTTTCGCTCACCGCTTAAAAAAGCTGCCGACTTCGCCAACCACCGGTTTCCGCGGCGGCCTTCGCTGCACCGACATCAGAGACATCGAACTGCGAAGGGGGCGAATCTTATCGCCCCCGCAGGCACTCCGCAAGGGGGTGGCGCGAAATAGTTTCGATCGCTGCTCGCGGCGATCGAAACCCTTCGAGCCGTTACTTGTTCTTGAACGCGGGCTTGCGCTTCTCCACGAAGGCTGCCATCCCTTCCTTCTGGTCTTCCGTCGCGAAGAGCGAATGGAACATGCGGCGCTCGAAGTGCACACCTTCCGCGAGCGTGGTCTCGTAGGCGCGGTTCACCGACTCCTTCGCCATCATGACGGCAGGCAAGGAGAATTCGCAGATGGTCGCTGCCGCCGCGAGCGTTTCGTTCAGCAAATCCGCGGCTGGAATCACGCGGGACACGAGCCCGGCACGCTCCGCTTCCTCCGCACCCATCATCCGCGCGGTCAGGCACAGGTCCATTGCCTTTGCTTTCGACACTGCACGCGGCAGGCGCTGCGTACCGCCCGCACCCGGAATCACGCCAAGCTTGATCTCGGGTTGGCCGAACTTCGCCGTATCGGCGGCAAAGATCATGTCGCACATCATGGCCAGTTCGCAGCCACCGCCTAGCGCGAAGCCCGCGACCGCCGCGATGATCGGCTTGCGAATCGATCGGATCGTTTCCCAGTTGCGCGTGATGTAGTCGCCCTTGTAAACATCCATGAAGGTGTACGTCGCCATCATCCCGATGTCCGCGCCGGCCGCGAACGCCTTTTCGCTACCCGTGATGACGATCGCGCCAACGCCCTCATCGGCGTCGAACGCCTTGAGCGCTGCGCCCAGTTCGTCCATGAGCGCGTCGTTCAGTGCGTTGAGCGCCTTTGGCCGATTCAGCGTGATCAGCCCGACCTTGCCACGCGTCTCGACCAGGATGTTTTCGTACCCCATAGCTCCTCCTTCCATCTAAAGAAAGTCCCCAAAAAAATTTTTTACGCCGAACTTTGACTAATGCTAACATTGCCCAACCAACCGGTCGGTCAATTAATTGACACGGGCCCCGTCTAACCTCTCTATCAACGTTGAGCCATGACACATTCGCTGTTCGCCAAGCATGAGGGCGCGCTTCAAAAAGCGCTTGCCGCCATCGAGACCCGTGGCTACTGGAGCCCGTTCGCCGAAATGCCTAGCCCCAAAGTGTACGGGGAAACCGCTAGTGCAGATGGCGAAGCCGCGTTCAAGGCTCACCTCAATCGCACCTTCGAGCTAGACCAGCCGTCGACCGGCGAAACCGTCGGCAGCGAAGCCTCGCCGTTCGGCTTCGCGCTCGGCGCGCGCTATCCGAAATCCACGCCGGACCAGTTGATCGAAGCCGCGCAGAAAGCGCAGCGCGACTGGCGCGCCGCCGGTCCGCAGGCATGGGCAGGTGTCAGCCTCGAGATCCTGGAGCGCTTGAACCGAGCGAGCTTCGAGATCGCCTTCAGCGTGATGCACACGACCGGCCAGGCATTCATGATGGCGTTCCAGGCCGGCGGCCCGCACGCTCAGGACCGCGCGCTCGAAGCGGTTGCCTACGCTTACGACCAGTTGCGCCGCATTCCCGCCGACGCGCACTGGGAAAAGCCGCAGGGCAAGAACCCGCCGCTCGCGATGCAAAAGCGCTTCACGATCGTGCCGCGCGGCACCGGCCTCGTGCTCGGCTGCTGCACGTTCCCGACGTGGAACGGCTACCCCGGCCTCTTCGCCGATATCGCGACGGGCAACACCGTCATCGTGAAGCCGCACCCGGGCGCGATCCTGCCGCTCGCTATCACCGTACGCATCGCGCGTGACGTCTTGCGCGAAGCCGGCTTCGATCCGAACGTCGTGACGCTGCTCGCCACCGATCCCAATGACGGCGCGCTCGTGCAGCAGCTCGCACTGCGCCCCGAGATCAAGCTGATCGACTTCACGGGCAGCACGCAAAACGGCGACTGGCTCGAGCGCAATGCGCACCAGGCGCAGGTCTACACGGAAAAGGCTGGCGTGAACCAGATCGTGATCGACTCCTTTGACGACCTGAAAGCCGCCGCCCGCAACATCGCGTTCTCGCTCTCCCTTTACTCGGGCCAGATGTGCACGGCGCCGCAGAACATCTACGTGCCGCGCGACGGCATCCGCACCGCTGAAGGCCAGGTGAGCTTCGAGGCCGTCGCCCAGGCGATTGCCGGCGCCGTGCAGAAGTTCGTGTCCGACCCGGCGCGCGCCGTCGAAGTGCTCGGCGCGATCCAGAACGAAGGCGTGACGGCTCGCATCGACGAGGCCCGCAAGCTCGGCACCGTGCTCGCCGACAGCCAGACGCTGGAACACCCGCAGTTCGCCGGTGCACGCGTGCGCACGCCGCTCGTGCTCTCGCTCGACGCAGCCCGCGACGGCGCCCAGTTCACGCGCGAATGGTTCGGCCCGATCTCGTTCGTGATCGCCACGGATTCGACCGCACAGTCGCTCAAGCTGGCAGGCGAGACGGCGCGCGATCACGGCGCGCTCACACTCTCCGTCTACAGCACGGACGACGCCGTGATCGAAGCCGCACACGAAGCCGCCATCACCGGCGGCGTGGCGCTCTCGATCAACCTGACGGGCGGCGTGTTCGTCAACCAGTCGGCTGCGTTCTCGGACTTCCACGGCACCGGCGCGAACCCCGCGGCGAATGCCGCGCTCGCCGACGCCGCTTTCGTCGCGAACCGCTTCCGCGTAGTTCAGAGCCGCGTTCATGTTGAACCGAAAGCGGCCCCCGCGGTAGCTAGCTGAACGGCCTATGCCGTTCGGACGAATGGCACCCGATTGCCCATCCCACTAGCATGCAAGGCGTGAGTGCACTTCTGCGCTCACGCCCCAGGAACCCGAGATGACCGAAGCCTATATCTGCGACGCGATTCGCACCCCTTTCGGCCGCTACGGCGGCGCCCTCAAGGACGTCCGCGCGGACGACCTCGCGGCAGTGCCCATCCGTGCGCTCGTCGAGCGCAATTCCGGTGTGGACTGGAGCGCGCTCGACGACGTGCTCTACGGCTGCGCCAACCAGGCCGGCGAAGACAATCGCAACGTCGCGCGCATGGCAGCACTGCTTGCGGGCCTGCCGACCGACGCACCGGGCGGCACGCTCAATCGCCTGTGCGGCTCGGGCCTCGACGCTGTCGGCAGTGCGGCGCGCGCGATCAAGGCGGGCGAAGCGCGCCTCATGATCGCAGGCGGCGTGGAAAGCATGACGCGCGCGCCATTCGTCATGGGCAAGGCGGCTTCGGCGTTCTCGCGTGAAGCAGCCATCTACGACACGACCATCGGCTGGCGTTTCGTCAACAAACTGATGAAGCAGCAGTACGGTGTCGATTCGATGCCGGAAACGGCGGAAAACGTCGCCGAAGAATTCAAGATCAATCGCGCCGATCAGGACGCGTTTGCGCTGCGCAGCCAGCAAAAAGCAGCGCGCGCGCAGAAGGACGGCACGCTCGCGCAGGAAATCGTCGCGGTCGAGATTGCGCAGAAGAAGGGCGACCCCGTACGCGTGACGCTCGACGAGCACCCGCGCGAAACCTCGCTCGAATCGCTCGGCAAGCTCAAGGGCGTCGTGAAGCCGGACGGCACGGTTACGGCAGGCAACGCCTCGGGTGTTAACGACGGCGCCTGCGCCCTGCTGCTCGCCAATGAAGAGGCGGCAAAGCAGTATGGCCTGCGTCGCCGCGCGCGCGTGCTGGGTATGGCGACCGCTGGCGTCGCGCCGCGCATCATGGGCATCGGCCCCGCGCCCGCTACGCAAAAGCTGCTCAAGCAGCTCGGCATGACGCTGGACCAGTTCGACGTGATCGAGCTCAATGAAGCGTTCGCTTCGCAAGGCCTCGCCGTGCTGCGCGCACTCGGCATTGCCGACGACGATCCGCGCGTGAACCCGAATGGCGGCGCAATTGCGCTGGGCCACCCGCTAGGCGCTTCGGGCGCGCGTCTCGTTACGACGGCGCTGCACCAGTTGGAGCGCACGAACGGACGCTTCGCGCTTTGCACGATGTGCATCGGCGTCGGCCAGGGCATTGCCCTCGCGATCGAACGCGTCGAGGCATAACGCGCGCAATATCGACCGGCCGCCGGGCGATGCGTTCGGCGGTTACAGGCAGCTTTGCATGGGGCCGCACTAAGCGCTCAAGCGCCAAGTGCGGCCGACAAGGAGACAACCGATGCCCTACGATGCGATCCGCGTCGAAATCGACGCATCCACCCGCGTGGCGACGATCACGCTGAACCGCCCGGACAAGCTCAACAGCTTCACGCGCGCCATGCACCGCGAGCTCATCGCCGCGCTCGACGAAGTCACCGCCGCCGGCGCGCGCGCCCTCGTGCTGACGGGAGCGGGCCGCGGCTTCTGCGCGGGCCAGGATCTCGCCGATCTCGACTTCACGCCGGGTGCGATGACCGACCTGGGCGACCTGATCGACGAGCATTTCAATCCGCTGATCAAACGCCTGCAGGCGCTGCCGATGCCCGTGATCGCCGCCGTCAACGGCACCGCGGCCGGCGCCGGCGCCAATCTCGCCCTCGCCTGCGACCTCGTGCTCGCCGCACGCTCCGCCAGCTTCATTCAGGCGTTCGTGAAGATCGGCCTCGTGCCCGATTCCGGCGGCACGTGGTTCCTGCCCAAGCGCATAGGCATGGCGCGAGCACTCGGACTCGCCATGACCGGCGAAAAGCTCAGCGCGGAAAAGGCGGAAAGCTGGGGCCTCGTCTGGCAAGTGATCGACGACGCAGAACTCGCGCAAACGGCCGGCGCGCTCGCCGCACGCCTCGCGCAGCAGCCCACGCGCGCCATCGTCGCCACGCGCGAAGCACTGCGCGCATCCGCTACGAACACGCTCGACCAGCAACTCGATCTCGAACGCGATCTGCAGCGCGAACTGGGTGCGTCGCATGACTACGCAGAAGGCGTGCAAGCCTTCATCGAAAAACGCGCACCGCACTTCGAGGGCCGCTGAGATGTCCACGCAAGTCTCGCAACTGCCAGAGGAGGACAGCATGTCGCCCGACGAACTCGCCCGCGCGGCCGCGCAAGCGATGTACGAATCCGACGGCTGCACCCGCGCGCTCGGCATGGAACTCCTCGAAGTGCGCGCAGGCTATGCGCGCCTCTCCATGGCCGTGCGGCCCGAGTTTCTGAACGGCCATCAAACCTGCCACGGCGGGATGATCTTCTCGCTCGCGGATTCGGCGTTCGCCTTCGCGTGCAATTCGTACAACATCAACACCGTAGCGGCCGGCTGCTCGATCGAGTTCCTGCGTCCGGTCCTGCGCGACGAGGTGTTGACCGCCGAAGCCGAAGAACAGGTGCTATCGGGACGCAACGGGGTCTACGACATCCGCGTGACGAACCGGGCAGGCGAAACCGTCGCGCTTTTCCGAGGCAAGTCCGCGCAGATTCGCGGCAATGTCATTCCAGTCGCAACGTGAAGCGGGTTTCCCCCTCTCGATTCCTCTCGCGTCACGAGTAAAGTTCCCAAGATCCAGGAGACACCCATGAGTACCACGCTGCCGCTCGAATCCATCGAAAAGGCGAGCCGCGACGAGCTTGCTGCGCTGCAGCTCGAGCGCCTGAAATGGTCGTTGAACCATGCTTACGAGAATTCGCCGGTCTATCGCCGCAAATTCGACGAAGCGGGCGTCCATCCGTCCCAGGTGCAGTCGCTCGCCGACCTCGCGCGCTTCCCGTTCACCACGAAAAAGGATCTGCGCGACAACTATCCCTTCGGCATGTTCGCCGTGCCGCAAGACCAGATTTCGCGCATACACGCGTCGTCGGGCACGACGGGCAAGCCGACCGTGGTGGCCTACACGGCGCGCGACATCGACACCTGGGCGAACCTCGTCGCGCGGTCGGTGCGTGCAGCGGGTGCACAGCGCGGCGACAAGGTGCACATCAGCTATGGCTACGGCCTTTTCACGGGCGGCCTTGGCGCGCACTACGGCGCGGAACGTGCGGGTCTCACGGTGATTCCGTTCGGCGGCGGCCAGACCGAGAAGCAGGTGCAACTGATCCAGGACTTCCGTCCCGACATCATCATGGTCACGCCGAGCTATATGCTCGCAATCGCCGACGAAATGGAGCGCCAGGGCATCGATCCGGCCACCTGTTCGCTGCGCATCGGCATCTTCGGCGCAGAGCCGTGGACCAACGACATGCGCAAGGCCATCGAGCAGCGCATGGGCATCACGGCCGTCGACATCTACGGTCTTTCGGAAGTGATGGGCCCGGGCGTGGCCTCGGAATGCGCGGAGACGAAAGACGGCCCGACGATCTGGGAAGACCACTTCTACCCCGAGATCATCGATCCGGAAACCGGCGAAGTACTGCCCGACGGCGAATTCGGCGAGCTCGTCTTCACCTCGCTCACAAAGGAAGCGCTGCCCATCATCCGCTACCGCACGCGCGACCTCACGCGTCTCCTGCCGGGTACGGCACGCACCATGCGCCGCATGGAGAAGATCACGGGCCGCTCGGACGACATGCTGATCATTCGCGGCGTGAACGTCTTTCCCACGCAGATCGAGGAACTGCTGCTCAAGCAGCCGGCCCTCGCGCCGCATTATCAGATCGTCCTGACGAAGGAAGGTCCGATGGACGTGATGTCGCTCAATTGCGAACCTTGCCCGGAAACCGCGCCCGATTACGGCGCGCTCGACGCGGCAAGCAAGGCGCTCGCTTATGACATCAAGGCGCTGATCGGCGTGACGTGCAAGGTGAACGTGTTGGAGGTGAACGGCATCGAGCGCTCGGTGGGCAAGGCGAGGCGCGTGATCGACAAGCGGCCTAAGTAACCACGGCTCGCGACGCGTTGCAAAAGAAAAGCCGGCAGTCGCCGGCTTTTTCACTTTACGTACGCGCGGCAAGCACTACCGCGGTCACGAGTTCGGGAACAGCAGCCACATACGCCCGCCCTGCTTCATCTTGCCGGCCAGATCTCCGGCGTCGTCGCCAAGGCCCCAGAAATAGTCGGCACGCACGCCGCCCTTGATTGCCGTGCCGGTGTCCTGCGCGAACACGAGCCGATTGAGCGGCGTGTTCGTGAGCGGCCGCGTGGTCTGGAGAAACACCGGCGTGCCGAGCGGAATCGCCGATGGATCAACGGCAATCGAGCGTTCAGGCGTGAGCGGCACGCCGAGCGCGCCGATCGGGCCGTCCGCACCGCCCTGCGCGTCGCCCTCGGAACCTCCCATTTCGCGGAAGAACACGAAGCGCGGATTGGTGTCGAGGAGCGCGTCCACGCGCGTCGGGTTTGCGCGCGCCCAGGCCTTGATGCCCTGCATGGTCGCCTGCGCGGGCGTGAGTTCACCGCGGTCGAGCAACCAACGCCCAATCGATTTATACGGCTGGTTATTGGTGCCGCCAAAGCCAACGCGCATCACGCTGCCATCTTCCATCACGACGCGCCCCGAGCCTTGCACCTGCAGGAAGAACGCCTCGATCGGATCGTCCACCCACACGAGTTCGTTGCCGTTGAGCGCGCCCGAGCGTTCGAGCTGCGCGCGCGCCGGCATTGCGGCGCCCGGACGATAGCCGGACGGCCATCGATATAGCGCCGTCTGATAAATACCGTGACGCGTGCGCGAACCGTGCAGCAGCGGCTCGTAATAACCGGTCACGAGACCGTCGAGCGTGCCGTCGGTGTTGGCAAACTGATAGGGCGTGAAATACGTTTCGAAGAATGTGCGCGCGCTTGAGGCATCGAGGTCGTCGAGTTGCGAGGCCGCAGAGCACGCGCGCTGCCAGCGCGGATCGCGAGCCAGGCGCGTGCAGTTCGCGCGCAGCGCCGCGGTCACACCGATCAGCGAGTCATCCTGCCAGCCCGGCACCTGCTGCCAGGCCACGGGCGTGAGACGCTGCGCGGCGAGTTGCGAGGGCAGCGTGGGCGTACCCTTCGGCGGTGCATTGCGCACGTAGCTCGGGCCACCGCAGGCGGCGAGCAACGCCGCCAGCGAAACAGCGCCCAGCCAGCCGCCTAGCCGGACACTCAATCGGCCCCCCCCGCGCCGCAGCGCAGACCCGGCGCGATATCGCGCCTTTGTGAATCCCGGCATCACCGGGACATCGAGACCAGAATCGACGTCAAAATCACGCCTACAATATTGGCTCTCGATGGATGCCGCCATGTCAGAACTGCTCGACGAATACCCGATGCTCATGTTTGGTCTGGAAGCGCTCCTTGCGCTGTTCCTGCTGATTTTCATCGTTGTGTGGACCGCGTCGGGCAGAAAGAAGCAAGCTTCGCGCGACGATCGGCGTCAGGACTAGCAGACCCTGATTTTTCGCGGCGGTTCAATCGCCGCAGCTCGATCGCGTCAATGCAGCGTGCGCGGCATGCGCAGCACGAACTCGGGCACGCTCGCCTCGAACCGCTCGGCGTCCTCGGCCACGCAAAAGTACTCGCCGCGCATGGTGCCCACTGGCGTCGCGATCACGGCCCAGCTCGTGTACTCGAACTGCTCGCCCGGCTTCAGAAGCGGCTGATGGCCGACCACGCCCAGTCCCTTCACTTCCTGCACGTGATTTTCGCTGTCGGTGATGACCCAGTGGCGCGCGATCAACTGCGCGCTCACCTGACCGGTATTACGAATGGTCAGCGTGTACGCGAAGGCGTATTGCCGGCGCTCCGGGTCCGATTCTTCGGGCAGGTAGCGCACCTGCGACGTCACGCTGAATTCGTACTGGCTCATCCTTGTTCCATTCGCTCGTGGTGCGGCTGCTGAGTCCGTTGACTGGGACGCCCGCGCAGCAAGGCGCTCGCGAGCGCGCCGCGATGCGCGGCACATGGTTTGGCATTCTGCTTGATGCAACGGGCACCCGCAACCCGGCGCCGCCCGCAGCGCCCACCGCGAACGGCTCTCCTCCTGACGGTAAAATACGGTTTTTCCGATAGTTTTCCGATTGCCGCCATGACGCAATTCCGCATCGCCCCCAGCATTCTCTCCGCCGACTTCGCGCGTCTTGGCGAAGAAGTCCGCAACGTCGTCGCTGCCGGCGCCGACTGGATCCACTTCGACGTGATGGACAACCATTACGTGCCGAACCTCACCATCGGCCCGCTCGTGTGCGAGGCGATCCGCCCGCACGTGAACGTGCCCATCGACGTGCATCTGATGGTGCGTCCGGTCGACCGCATCGTGCCCGACTTCGCCAAGGCCGGCGCGAACCTCATCAGCTTTCACCCGGAAGGCTCGGATCACATCGACCGCACGCTTTCGCTGATCCGCGACCACGGCTGCAAGGCGGGCCTCGTGTTCAACCCGGCCACGCCGCTGAACTACCTCGACCACGTGATGGACAAGCTCGACCTCATCCTCATCATGTCGGTGAATCCGGGCTTCGGCGGCCAGTCGTTCATTCCCGAAGCGCTCAACAAGCTGCGCGAGGCGCGCGCGAAGATCGACGCCTACACGGCGCGCACTGGCCGTGAGATCCACCTCGAAGTGGACGGCGGCGTGAAGGTCGACAACATCGCCGAAATCGCGGCGGCCGGCGCCGATACTTTCGTGGCGGGCTCGGCGATCTTCGGCAAGCACGACTACAAGACGGTGATCGACGAAATGCGCGCGCAGCTCGCAAGCGTTGACCACACCGCCAACGCGAAATGAACGCCGCCATCAAGTTCACTGCGCCGCGTATCGAAGCGGCGCTGATCGACCTCGACGGCACGATGGTCGACACCGCCGACGACTTCGCGGCCGGCCTGAACGGCATGCTCGCGCAGCTCGACGCCGAGGAAACCACGCGAGAGGAAGTGATGGGCTACGTGGGCAAGGGCTCCGAGCACCTGATCCGCAGCGTGCTCGCGCCGCGCTTTCCCGCCGACAACGTGGAGGCGCGCTTCGACGAAGCGCTCGCGCTCTACCAGGACGAGTACGCGAAGATCAACGGCCGCCACACGCATCTGTATCCGGAAGTCGAAGCAGGCCTCGCCGCGCTGCGCGCCCAGGGCATCAAGCTCGCGTGCGTGACCAACAAGCCGCACCGCTTCGCCGTTGAGCTTTTGCAGCAATACGGTCTCGCGCAGTACTTCGAAGTGGTGATCGGCGGTGACAGCCTGACGAAGAAGAAGCCCGACCCGCTGCCGATGGTCACGGCGTGCGAGCGCCTCGGCGTCAAGCCCGCTGCGGCGGTGGCGATCGGCGATTCGGAGAACGATGCGATCGCGGGCCGCGCGGCCGGCATGGCCACGCTCACGGTGCCCTACGGCTACAACCACGGCCAACCTGTACAAAAAATCGAATCGGATGGTATAGTTGCCTCGCTGCTCGACGCCGCCAAGGCGGTCGCAGCGCACAATGATCTGACTTAAGTTCTCAACTGAACGTCAACTATCCTCATGTTTCTGAATAAAAAACGGAGTCTGAGCACGATCGACCGGGGAGCCTGGCCCTGGCGTCGCTGGTCGCGCTAACCTCACCCGAGGTTCGCTGAAGTCCGTCTTCAGCACCGTTTTTTACTTCGCTGCGCACTCGCGCGTGTCTCGACTCTAAACTGTTGCAGTAACCCGTCGGCTGGTCTTGCCGTTGGCTTTCGTGGTCCTTGCGTGTCGTTTCGCCGTTCGCGGCGAAGTGCGCGAGGCGCGAGCGGCTACGCTTCACCTTCCGTCGATGTACTGCACGCCGGCCCGGCAAGCGCTTTTCACGCGTTTATCGGGCCGCACGAGCGAGCGCCAGCGGCCATCAAGCACTCAAAAACAAACGCCTCGCGCTCTTCGCGCGCCCCGTTTTGAGCCGCACTGGGCCCGCACCCGCCGCGACCGGCAGCACGAACAGGATCGGAACATGACCGAACTCGAATTTCAGTCCCTCGCCAACGAGGGCTACAACCGCATCCCGCTGATCGCCGAAGCGCTCGCCGATCTCGAAACGCCGCTCTCGCTGTATCTCAAGCTCGCACAGCCCGAGCGCGGCGGCGCCAACTCTTTCCTGCTGGAGTCCGTGGTGGGCGGTGAGCGCTTTGGGCGCTACTCGTTCATCGGCCTGCCCGCGCGCTCGCTGATCCGCACGCGCAACGGCGTGTCGGAAGTCGTGCGCGACGGCCAGGTGATCGAGACGCATAACGAAGATCCGCTCGAATTCATCGCGAAGTACCAGGCGCGCTTCAAGGTCGCGCAGCGTCCGGGCCTGCCGCGCTTCTGCGGCGGTCTTGCTGGTTACTTCGGCTACGACGCGGTGCGCTACATCGAGAAAAAGCTCGCCGATACCTGCCCGACCGACGATCTCGGCCTGCCCGATATCCAGTTGCTGCTGACCGAAGAAGTCGCGGTCATCGACAATCTCGCGGGCAAGCTCTACCTGATCGTCTACGCCGATCCGCAAACGCCCGAGGCGTACACGAAGGCCAAGCACCGCCTGCGCGAACTCAAGCAGCGTCTGCGCACCACCGTGCAGCCGCCGGTGACCTCGGCGAGCGTGCGCACCGAAACGTTCCGCGAATTCAAGAAGGACGATTACCTCGCCGCCGTGCGCAAGGCGAAGGAATACATCGCAGCGGGCGAGCTGATGCAGGTGCAAGTGGGCCAGCGCCTGACCAAGCCGTATCGCGACAATCCGCTTTCGCTCTACCGCGCCCTGCGTTCGCTGAACCCGTCGCCGTACATGTACTACTACAACTTCGGCGAATTCCACGTGGTGGGCGCGTCGCCGGAAATTCTCGTGCGCCAGGAAAAGCGCGGCGAGGACCGCATCGTGACGATCCGCCCGCTCGCGGGCACGCGTCCGCGCGGCAACACGCCCGAGCGCGACGCCGAACTCGCGACCGAGCTGCTCAACGACCCGAAGGAAATCGCCGAGCACGTCATGCTGATCGACCTCGCGCGCAACGACGTGGGCCGCATTGCCGAGATCGGCTCGGTGGCCGTGACCGACCAGATGATCATCGAAAAGTACTCGCACGTGCAGCACATCGTGAGTTCGGTGGAAGGCAAGCTCAAGCCCGGCGTGAGCAACTTCGACGTGCTGCGCGCCACGTTCCCGGCCGGTACGCTTTCGGGCGCGCCGAAGGTTCGCGCGATGGAGCTGATCGACGAACTGGAGCCGGTGAAGCGCGGGCTCTACGGCGGCGCAGTGGGTTATCTCTCGTTCAACGGCGAGATGGACCTTGCGATCGCGATCCGCACCGGCCTCATCCACAACGGCAATCTGTATGTGCAAGCCGCCGCGGGCGTGGTTGCGGATTCGGTGCCCGAGTCCGAATGGCAAGAAACCGAGAACAAGGCGCGCGCCGTGCTGCGCGCCGCCGAGCAGGTGCAGGACGGCCTCGACAGCGACTTCTGAGCGGAGAAAAGACCATGTTGCTCATGATCGACAACTACGATTCGTTTACCTACAACATCGTCCAGTACTTCGGCGAGCTCGGTGAAGACGTCCATACGTACCGCAACGACGAAATCACCATCGACGAAATCGCGAAGCTCAACCCCGCGCGCATCTGCCTTTCGCCGGGACCGAGCAATCCGCAACACGCGGGTATCACGCTCGACGTGCTGCGTGAATTCGCTGGCAAGACGCCGATTCTCGGCGTATGCCTCGGCCATCAGGCGATTGGCGAAGCGTTCGGCGGACGCGTCGTGCGCGCGAAGACCATCATGCACGGCAAGGTGAGCCAGATCGAAACCGACTGCAAAGGCGTATTCGCCGACCTGCCGAAGCATTTCAACGTGACGCGCTATCACTCGCTCGCCATCGAGCGCGAATCGCTGCCCGACTGCCTCGAAGTGTCCGCATGGACCGACGACGGCGAAATCATGGGTGTGCGCCATCGCGAACTCGCGGTGGAAGGCGTCCAGTTCCATCCGGAATCGATTCTCTCGGAGCACGGCCACGCGCTGTTCGAGAACTTCCTGAAGCAAACCAAGAGCGCTTGATACGGAGACGAACATCATGATTACCCCGCAGGAAGCGCTCCAACGCACGATCGAGCATCGCGAGATTTTTCACGACGAGATGCTTCACCTCATGCGCCTCATCATGCGCGGCGAGCTTTCGCCCGTGCTTTCGGCCGCGATCATCACCGGCCTGCGCGTGAAGAAGGAAACCATCGGCGAGATCACCGCCGCCGCGACCGTCATGCGCGAGTTCGCGAATCACGTCGAGGTGAAGGACAACTCGAACTTCATCGACATCGTCGGCACGGGCGGCGACGGTTCGCACACCTTCAACATTTCCACGGCTTCGATGTTCGTGGTCGCTGCGGCGGGCGCGAAGGTCGCGAAGCACGGCAATCGCGGCGTCTCCAGCAAGTCGGGCAGCGCGGACGTGCTCGAAGCGCTCGGCGTGAACATCGATCTGCAGCCGGACCAGGTGGCCGCGTCGATTGCCGAAACCGGCATGGGCTTCATGTTCGCGCCCAACCACCATCCCGCGATGAAGAACATCGCCGCCGTGCGCCGTGAGTTGGGCGTGCGCACGATCTTCAACATCCTCGGGCCGCTCACGAATCCGGCCGGCGCGCCGAACCAGCTGATGGGCGTGTTTCACCCGGACCTCGTCGGCATTCAGGTTCGTGTGATGGAGCGTCTGGGCGCGAAGCACGTGTGCGTCGTGTACGGCAAGGACGGCATGGACGAGGTGTCGCTCGGTGCGGCCACGCTCGTCGGTGAACTGAAGGACGGCCAGATCCGCGAATACGAGATCCACCCCGAAGACTTCGGCATGCAGATGGTCTCGAACCGCTCGCTCAAGGTCGAAAACGCCGACGAGTCGAAGACGATGCTGCTCGGCGCGCTCTCGAACGAAGCGGGCACGGCACGCGAAATCGTCGCGCTGAACGCAGGCACGGCGCTCTATTGCGCCAACGTCGCGAACTCGATCGCAGAAGGCATCGCGCTTGCGCGTGAAACCCTCGCGAGCGGCCGCGCGCGCGCCAAAGTCGACGAACTGGTACGCTTCACGCAACAGTTCAAACGCTGATCCAGCACCGTTTTTTGCCTCCGAACATCATGAGCGACATCCTCGAAAAGATCATTGCGGTCAAGCGCGAAGAAGTACGCGCCGCCGAGCAGAGCGCCCCGCTCGAAGAATTGCGTCTCCAGGCTAGCACGCGAGACCTGCGCGATTTCGTCGGCGCATTGCGCGCGAAGCACGACAACGGCCAGGCCGCCGTGATCGCCGAAGTGAAGAAGGCAAGCCCGTCGAAAGGCGTGCTGCGCGAAAACTTCCAGCCCGCCGAAATCGCCCGCTCGTACGCCGAAGGCGGCGCAGCCTGCCTCTCCGTGCTCACCGACGTGCAGTTCTTCCAGGGCAGCGCCGCGTACCTCGAAGCCGCGCGCGCCGCGTGCAACTTGCCGGTGCTGCGCAAGGACTTCATCGTCGATCCGTACCAGATCGTCGAAGCCCGCGCGATGGGCGCCGACGCGATCCTGCTGATCGCCGCCGCGCTGCAGCCTGGCGAAATGCGCGACCTCGAAGCGCTGGCGCATTCGCTCGGCCTCGCGGTGCTCGTCGAAGTGCACGACCGCGAAGAACTCACGCACGCGCTCACGCTGAAGACGCCACTCATCGGCATCAACAACCGCAATCTGCGCACGTTCGAAACCACGCTGGATACGACCATCGGCATGCTCGACGACGTGCCCGAAGACCGCATCGTCGTGACGGAATCGGGCATTCTCTCGCGTGCCGATGTCGAGAAAATGCGCGCGCTTTCCGTGCATACGTTCCTCGTGGGCGAAGCGTTCATGCGCGCCGAGCAGCCGGGCGCGGAACTCGCCCGCATGTTCTTCTGATCGCCGGCAGGTAATAAGCGACGATGGGTATCGAACGCGAAATCAAGCTCGCGCTGCCGCGCGACCAGGTGGACGCGGCGCTGCGTCTCTTCGAGACGCGCGCCGGCAAACCGGGTCACGCCATCCGGCTCGAGAACATCTACTTCGACACGCCGGCGCTTGCGCTCGCGCGCGCGAAGAGCGCGCTGCGTCTGCGCCGCGCGCCCGAGGGCTGGCTGCAGACGTTCAAGACCGTGGGCGTGGCGCAAAACGGGCTGCACGCGCGGCATGAGTGGGAAATGCCGGTGGCGGGCGAAGCGCTCGAAATCGACAAGCTGCTGCATGAGTGCGATGAAGCCGGTGTGTCGACGGCGCTTTCGGGTGCCGCCGCGAACCTGATTCCACTCTTTCGCACTGACTTCACGCGCACGCTGTGGACGCTCGAAGTCGATGGCGCGCAGGTGGAAGCGGCCATCGATCAGGGCGAAGTCACCGCGGACGTGAACGGTGAAACGCGTCGCACGCCTATCTGCGAAATCGAAATCGAACTGAAGTCGGGCGACGAAGCGGTGTTGCACACACTCGCAGCCGAGCTTGCGAAGGCGCTGCCGGGCCTCGCGCCCGACGACATCAGCAAGGCCCAGCGCGGATACAAGCTGCGCGAAGGCTGAGAACGGCGCGGCGCAGCTTCGAAGCGCCGCGCAAATGCGGCCAAAGAGCCCAAAAATAAACCGCTGTTAGTTGCAACATCAGCGTCGAAGCTGCAAAAGCCCGCCGCGCTGCGCTCGCGCCGGATTGAATCGCCGCGCAATTGCTGCGACACTTGCCGCCCATGACCTCCACGAAACGCCCGCGCGTCGCGATGCCGGTGCAAGCCTCGCTGTTCGACGACGATCTGTCCGACGCGGCGCAAGCCACGCTCGACGAGCCGCCGCTGCCCGAAGTCGACCCGCGTCAGATCACGATCTTCTCGCTTTTCGACGCCAACGAATTCCCGGCGCCCGCCCGCACCGCGACGATTGCCGATACGCCCGCACCCGCCATGTCCAACGAACCCGCCGCGCCGCAGGCCGCATTCGACACCACGCGCCTCGAAGACCAGTTCGACGCGCTGCCCGCCGCCTGGCGCGACCTGCTCGCGCCTTTCATCGCGAGCGACGCCTACACGCCGCTGTGCCGCTTCGTCGACGACGAGCGCGCCGCCGGCAAGACCGTCTATCCCGCCGATGTGTTCCGCGCGCTGCGCCTCACCTCGCCCGACGACGTGAAGGTCGTGATCCTCGGCCAGGACCCGTACCACGGCGACGATCGCGGCACGCCACAGGCGCACGGCCTGGCGTTCTCGGTGCCGCCCTCGGTGCGCCCGCCGCCTTCGCTGCGCAATATCTTCAAGGAGATTGCGGCGAGCCTCGGCATTCAGGCGCCGGCGCACGGCTGTCTCGACGCGTGGGCGCGCCAAGGCGTCCTGCTGCTCAACACGGTGCTCACCGTCGAGCGCGCCAGCGCCGCTAGCCACGCGAAGCGCGGCTGGGAGCGCTGCACCGACACGCTGATCCAGGAACTCGCCGCGCGCCACGAAAACCTCGTATTCATGCTGTGGGGCGCGCACGCACAGAACAAGCGCGCGCTGCTCTCGGGCGCGCATTGCGTGCTGGAAGCGCCGCATCCGTCGCCGCTCTCCGCGCATCGCGGCTTTCTCGGCTGCGGGCATTTCGTGCAGGCCAATGAGTATCTGCAGGCACACGGCCGCCAGCCGATCGAATGGCGCTTGCCGGAGGAAGGGCTCGTGCTCGCTTGAGCCTCGCGTGTGCCCCGCAACTCGCCACGCAATGAAAAACGCCACGAGATCGCTCTCGTGGCGTTTTTGCTTTTACAGCCGTGAATCAAGCGTGATTCGCGAGCTTTACGCTGCGGCGATCGCCTCACGCGCACCCGCGAGCGCGGCGCTGGCTGCGTCCGGGCCCATGTTCAGGCCTTCGGCGTAGATGAAGTTCACGTCGGTCATGCCAAGGAAGCCGAGGAACGACTTCAGGTACGGCGTCTGGCTGTCGTGCGCGGTGCCTTGATACTTGCCGCCGCGCGCCGAAACGACATACACCTTCTTGCCGTTCACGAGACCTTCCGGACCGTTCGCGGTGTAGCGGAACGTGATGCCGGCACGGGCGATCCAGTCGAAGTACGTCTTGAGCTGCGACGACACACCGAAGT
This sequence comes from Paraburkholderia sp. JHI869, assembly GCF_038900775.1. Taxonomy (NCBI): domain Bacteria; kingdom Pseudomonadati; phylum Pseudomonadota; class Betaproteobacteria; order Burkholderiales; family Burkholderiaceae; genus Paraburkholderia; species Paraburkholderia sp. JHI869. The sequence goes on along the minus strand of NZ_JAYMSC010000021.1, from coordinate 137,874 downwards.
TGTACATCGGCGCGCCGATCACGATGACGTCCGCGGCCTGCAGTTCCGCGATCAGCGCTTCGCTGCGTGCGGCGATGGCCTGCTGCTCCGGCGTGCGCTGCTCGGCCGGCGTGAAGAAAGCGCCGAGCACGGCGTCGTCGAGGTGCGGCAGCGGATCGGCTTGCAGGTTACGCGCGACGACTTGCGCGCCCGGATTCGATTGTTGCAGCTTGGCCGTCAATTCGTTGACGAGCAGCGTCGACTGGGCGCCTTGCGAGCGGGCGGCGGAATTGATTTGCAGGATCGTGGTCATGGTGGCTCCTTCGGGTCTCAGTTGCGCAACGTTGCGCGAGTGAAGGCATTGTGTTTTTTTACCGCGCCACGAAAAAGTAGTCCGCCGATGACGGATTGTTGCAACGATAGAACAATCGCGGGCATGAAAAACGGCGTGGGCTGCGCGCCCACGCCGTTTTGGGTACCGCCAGGCGGCTTATGCCGCCAGCCAGCGCTCGCGCAAGCCGCGCGCTGGCGTGCGCTTGTCGGAGGCGGCGAGCTTGTAGCGCGCGATTTCAGGCGCGTCGAGGGTCAGACGCGCCACGCGAAGCTCGTCGCGGCGGAACGCATGGATTTCGACCTTCGTGCCCGGCTGATAGCGCGAGAGCAGCGCGTCGAGATTCGAGCCGGTCACACGCAGGCCGTCGAGCGCGACGAGCGCGTCGCCTGCCGAAAGCCCCGCCTTCTGGGCCGCGCCGCCCTCAAAGACCACAGCCAGCGTCGCTTCCGCGCCGCCGCGCAGCCGCGCGCCGAGCGACGGCTTCGCGCCGCGCTCCGGCTCTCCTTCAAGCGTCACGCCGAACGGCTCGAACAGCGCCGCGAGCGGCAAGTCGCGGGTGCCGCGCACGGCGTCGCTAAACAGCGCGCCCAGTTCCACGCCAGTCGCTTCGGCAATCAGCGCCTCGACGTCGTCCTCGCCCACGCCCACCGGCTTGCCGCGATAGAAGTCGCGCCCATAGCGTTGCCACAGGAGGCGCATGACGTCGTCGAGCGATTTGCGGCCGTTCGTCTGCGCGCGAATGGCGAGATCGAACGACAGCGCCACGAGCGAGCCTTTCGTGTAGTAGCTGACGATCGCATTCGAAGCGTTCTCGTCCTGGCGGTAGTACTTCACCCATGCGTCGAACGAGCTTTCCGCGACGCTCTGCTTCAGGCGGCCCGCGCCGCGCAGCACGCCGGCGACCGTCTTGCCGAGGAGGCCGAAGTATTCGTCTGTGGAAATGAGACCGCTGCGCACGAGCATGAGGTCGTCGTAGTAGGACGTGAAGCCCTCGAACAGCCACAGCAGCGACGTGTAGTCTTCGCGCGTGAGGTCGTACGGCACGAACGCCGCCGGCTTGATGCGCTTCACGTTCCACGTGTGGAAGTACTCGTGGCTGCACAGGCCGAGATAGGTGCGATAGCCGTCCGACGTCTCCGGCTTGCCCTTCACCGGCAGATCCGTGCGATTGCAGATGAGCGCCGTCGATGCGCGATGCTCGAGGCCGCCGTAACCGTCGCTCACGGCCTGCGTCATGAACACGTAGCGCTCCATCGGCGCGCGCTTCGTGCGCGGCTCGAAAAGCGCGATCTGCGCCTCGCAGATCTTCTTCAGGTCGGCGGCCAGACGCTCGGTGTCGAGCGCCACCACGCGGCCCGCGATCACGATGTCGTGCGGCACGCCGTGCGCCTTGAAGCTCGCGAGCGTGAACTCGCCGAGTGTCACCGGATGATCGATCAGCTCGTCGTAATTCGTGGCCGTGTATTCGCCGAAGCCGTAACGCTTGGTGCCGCGCGCTTCCGTGAGCGCCGTGCCCACGCGCCAATGGCGGTACGCGTGGCCATCCGGACGCTGGATGTCGACCGCGTGCTGCGCCTCCTCATGACCGAGCGCCGCGAGAAACACGCTCGTGCCGTTGAAGAAGCCCACGGTGTCGTCGAGATGCGCGGCGCGCACCGACAGATCCCACGCGTAGACCTCGTAGCGCAACGTGAGCGCGCCTTTGACCGGTGCAGCCTGCCACGAATGCTTGTCGGTCTTCGTCACGCGCACCTTGCGGCCGGCGTCGTTGAAAGCACGCAGCGTGACGATATTGCGCGCGAACTCGCGCACCATGTAACTGCCCGGAATCCATACGGGCAGCATGAAGCATTGACCGTCCGGGGCGGGGTCTTCCACGGTAAGCGTCACCTCGAACAGATGCGCGGCGGGATTCTTCGGGACGATGGTGTATCGGATCGGCTTCATCGGCGGGATCGGTGAGAGATTCGGTCAGCAGACGCTGCAATGCGATTTCAGTATGCCCGGCGAACAAAAACGGACAAAAAAGCGCCGGGCAAAAAAGGCACCGGCCGCGAAAGCGGCCGGCGGGTTCGGGCGGGTGCTTCAGTGAGCGGCGCTCAGCGCCTTTTCGAGCCGGTCGCCGCTGACTGCGCCCGGCAGCCGCGTACCGTCGGCGAGGATCACGGTCGGCGTGCCGGTCACGTTCATCTTCTGGCCGAGCGCGAGATTGCTGTCGATGGCGGCCGTGTCGCAGGTGCCGGCCGCTGTGGGCACCTTGCGGTCCACCATCCACGACTCCCACGCCTTGCCGCGGTCGGCCGAGCACCAGATCTGCTTGGCCTTCGCCGTCGAATCCGGCGAGAGCACCGGATACAGGAAGGTGTAGACCGTCACATTGTCGATAGACTTGAGCGTGCTTTCGAGCTGGTGGCAGTACGGGCAATTCGGGTCGGAGAACACGGCCATCTTGCGCTTGCCGTCGCCCTTCACGACCTTGACCGCGTTTTCGAGCGGCAGCTTCGCGAAATCGACCTTGTTGATTTCGTTCAGGCGCGCCTCGGTAAGATTGCGGTGCGCCTTGGTGTCGATGAGTTCGCCGTTGAGCACGTAGTCGCCGTTGGCGTCGCTGTAGACGATCTGCGTGCCGAGGTTGATCTCGTAGAGACCGGGCATCGGCGCCTTGGTGATGCCCTTGATGTCGCTGGCGTCGATGCCGAGGCGCGTCTGCAGCGCCGACTTGATCTTGTCGGTAGTCTGGTCGGCTTGGGCCGAGCAGCCGAGCGCCGAGGTGGCGACCGCGATCACGAGCGCGGCAATTCGAGTACGCGTTTGCATGGGATGCATTCCTGATTCGGGCGCGCCGCGAGAAGGACGGCGCGCGCAGAGTTCCGTTGAATGGCCGGGGCGGCATGCGCTGCGGCGCGGCCAATATGCCCATTCTAAGCTGCACCGGGCTCAAGCAACCGAAATGCCTGCTCGAGTGGTCAATGAACGGTAATGCCCGTGGATATCAGCCAAGCGCAGAGGCCACGAGCCAGCGCTTGAGCAGCGGCTGCGCGCCCACGAACGCCATGCCCGTGTTGCGCACCGCGCGAGCGAGCGTGCCGGGAAACGAGAACAGCCGCTGCAGGCCGTCGGTGGCGACGACGAGCTTCTGGATGTCCTCGCGGCGGCCGCGTTCGTAGCGGCGCAGCAGCACGATGTCGCCGAGATCGCGGAACGCCTCTTTCTTCGTGACGACATCGACGAGCGCGGCAACGTCGCGCAAGCCGAGGTTCACGCCCTGGCCCGCCAGCGGGTGAATCAGGTGCGCCGCGTCCCCGACCAGGGCGACGCGCGGCGCAACGAGCCGGTCGACGGTTTGCAGCGAAAGCGGAAACCCGCGAGCGGCCGTGACGCATTCGAGCGCACCGAGCTGGCTCTGCGAGACGCGCTCGACTTCAGCGGCAAGCTGCGCCGGTTCGAGTTTGAGCAGTTCATCGGCGTGCTCGGCCTGCGCCGACCAGACGAGCGACACATGCTGATCCGGCAGCGGCAGCAAGGCCACGATTTCGCCCTCGCGGAACCACTGGTACGCCGTTTCGCCGTGCGGCTTTTCCGCACGGAAATTGGCGACCACGCCGGTTTGCCGGTAATCGCGCCGCTCGACCTTCGAGCCGATCTGCGCGCGCACCCACGAGTGCGCGCCGTCCGCGCCGATCGCGAGATCGGCTTCGATCGTGCGGCCATTGGCAAGGCCGATCACGGCCGCATCGGGTTTCACGTCGAGCGTCTTGGCGCGCGTGTCGATCCACGAGAGATTAGGCTGGAAATGCAGCGCGGCATCGAGCGCACGCTCGATCACGGACGATTCCGCAATCCACGCAAGCTGCGCAACCGACGCCTGATACGCCGAAAAGTGCAGCTCCGCCGCAGCGTCGCCGAACACGCGCATGTCGTAGACGGGCGTAAGGCGCGAGGCGTCGGCGGCCTGCCAGACCCGCAGCCGCTCGAACAGCGCCTGCGAGCTGCGCGAAAAGGCGTACACGCGCGCGTCGAACATGGCACCCGCGGGCAGCGGCGCGCACGGCTGCGCGAGCAGCGCCACGCGCAGGCCGTTCTGGGTCAGCGCGAGCGCCGCCGACTTGCCGACGAGCCCGCCGCCGATCACGGCGACATCAAAGGTCTGGTTGCTTGCAGTCATGCGCGCATTATATCCGCGGGTGCTTGTCTGACAGGGCCGGAAGGGCGCGATGTTGCGGCGCAGCAAGGCGTTGCAGCCAGGCGGCCCGAGAGCTCGGCGACACCCGCGGCTAACCCTCACCCGGACGAGGTTACAATTACGGTTTTCGTGACTCCCCGTCACGCCCCCCGACGTGCCACCTGCGCCGCCCCGCCCGCCGCTTCCGCTTTCGCGAGTCGCCCGGCCCCGGGCCCTTCGCGCGCGGCGAGCCGCACGTCACCACCCTGACATGCAGAGATTTACATGAGCCTCCAATGCGGCATCGTCGGCTTGCCTAACGTCGGCAAGTCCACCCTCTTCAACGCGCTGACCAAGGCAGGCATCGCGGCCGAAAACTATCCGTTCTGCACGATCGAGCCGAACGTCGGCGTGGTCGAAGTGCCGGATCAGCGCCTGAAAGCGCTTGCCGAAATCGTCAAGCCCGAGCGTGTCGTGCCGGCCGTGGTCGAGTTCGTCGACATCGCGGGTCTGGTCGCGGGCGCGAGCAAGGGCGAGGGCCTCGGCAACCAGTTCCTCGCGAACATCCGCGAAACCGATGCCATCACGCACGTCGTGCGCTGCTTCGAGGACGAAAACGTGATCCACGTGGCGGGCAAGGTCGATCCGCTCTCCGACATCGAAGTCATCAACACCGAACTCGCGCTCGCCGACTTGGGCACCGTCGAAAAGTCGCTCACACGCTATTCGAAGGCCGCCAAGTCGGGCAACGACAAGGAAGCCGCGAAGCTCGTCGCCGTGCTGGAAAAGGTGCGTGCGCAACTCGACCAGGCCAAGCCCGTGCGCGCGCTCGACCTGAACGAAGACGAACAGGCGCTCCTCAAGCCCTTCTGCCTGATCACCGCGAAGAAGACGATGTACGTCGCGAACGTGAAGGACGACGGTTTCGAGAACAACCCGTACCTCGACGCCGTGCGCAAGCACGCCGAAGCCGAAGGCTCGCCGGTCGTGGCCGTGTGCGCCGCGATCGAAGCGGAAATCGCCGACCTCGAAGACGAAGACAAAGTCGCGTTCCTCGCCGACATGGGCATGAACGAGCCGGGCCTCGACCGCGTGATTCGCGCGGGCTTCAAGCTGCTCGGCCTGCAGACGTACTTCACGGCGGGCGTGAAGGAAGTCCGCGCATGGACGATCCATATCGGCGATACGGCGCCTCAGGCTGCAGGTGTGATCCACACCGACTTCGAGCGCGGCTTCATTCGTGCGCAGACCATCGCGTTCGACGACTACATCCAGTACAAGGGCGAAACCGGCGCGAAAGAAGCCGGCAAGATGCGCGCCGAAGGCAAGGAATATGTCGTGCACGACGGCGACGTGTTGAACTTCCTGTTCAACGTTTAAGCGACACCTTTTCTCTTCCCGTTTCCAGAGACACACTCATGGCCCAATACGTCTTCACCATGAACCGGGTCGGCAAAATCGTGCCGCCCAAGCGCCAGATCCTGAAGGACATCTCGCTGTCGTTCTTCCCCGGCGCGAAGATCGGTCTGCTCGGCCTGAACGGCTCGGGCAAGTCCACGCTCATCAAGATCATGGCCGGCGTCGACAAGGACATCGAAGGCGAAGCCACGCCGATGCCCAATCTGAACATCGGCTACCTGCCGCAGGAGCCGCAGCTCGATCCGGAAAAGACCGTGCGCGAAGCGGTCGAGGAAGGTCTCGGCGATGTGTTCGGCGCGCAGAAGAAACTCGACGAAATCTACGCCGCCTACGCGGAACCGGACGCCGACTTCGACGCGCTCGCTGCCGAGCAGGCGAAGTACGAAGCGATCCTCGCGACGACCGACGGCAGCGCGGAGCAGCAGATCGAAATCGCTGCCGACGCGCTGCGTCTGCCGGCGTGGGACGCGAAGATCGGCAACCTCTCGGGCGGTGAAAAGCGCCGCGTGGCGCTGTGCAAGCTGCTGCTCGAAAAGCCCGACATGCTGCTGCTCGACGAACCGACCAACCACCTCGACGCCGAATCGGTCGAGTGGCTCGAGCAGTTCCTCACGCGCTTCCCGGGCACCGTCGTCGCCGTGACCCACGACCGCTACTTCCTCGACAACGCCGCCGAGTGGATTCTCGAACTCGACCGCGGCCACGGCATTCCCTGGAAGGGCAACTACTCCAGCTGGCTCGACCAAAAGGAAGAGCGCCTGAAGCAGGAAGAAGCGACTGAATCCGCTCGCCAGAAGGCCATCAAGAAGGAACTGGAGTGGGTGCGCCAGAACCCGAAGGGCCGTCAGGCGAAGTCGAAGGCGCGTATCGCGCGCTTCGAGGAACTGTCGAGCTCGGATTACCAGAAGCGCAACGAAACGCAGGAAATCTTCATTCCTGCGGGCGAGCGTCTGGGCAACGAAGTCATCGAGTTCAAGAACGTCAGCAAGTCGTACGGCGACCGTCTGCTCATCGACGACCTGAGCTTCAAGATTCCGGCGGGTGCGATCGTCGGCATCATCGGCCCGAACGGCGCCGGCAAGTCGACGCTGTTCCGCATGCTCACGGGCAGGGAACAGCCGGATTCGGGCGAGATCGTGCAAGGCCCGACGGTCAAGCTCGCGTACGTGGACCAGAGCCGCGATGCGCTTGCCGCCAACAAGACCGTGTTCGAAGAGATCTCGGGCGGCGCGGACGTGCTGACCGTGGGCAAGTACGAAACGCCTTCGCGTGCGTACATCGGCCGCTTCAACTTCAAGGGCGGCGATCAGCAGAAGATCGTCGGCAACCTCTCGGGTGGTGAGCGCGGCCGTCTGCATCTGGCCAAGACGCTCATTTCGGGCGGCAACATGCTGCTGCTCGACGAACCGTCGAACGACCTCGACGTCGAAACGCTGCGCGCGCTCGAAGACGCCCTGCTCGAATTCGCAGGCTCGGTCATGGTGATCTCGCACGATCGCTGGTTCCTCGACCGTATCGCCACGCACATTCTGGCGTTCGAAGGCGACTCGCAAGTCACGTTCTTCGACGGCAACTATCAGGAGTACGAGGCCGACAAGATCAAGCGTCTTGGCGAAGAAGCCGCGCGTCCAAAGCGTCTGCGCTACAAGCCGATCAGCCGCTAATCTGGCGAGATCGATAGCAAACAACGGCGGCCTGCGGGCCGCCGTTGTCGTTTTGGCGTATTCGTGGAGGCACGCGCGGCATGGCGGTTGCTCGAAAGCCGCTACGCTTCAGGGTCACTCAGGGCCTGAACTCCGGCTATCCCCGAAAGGAATTCCGTATGGCGACGCCGCTGCGCAACCGTGTTCTCCTCATTGTGGCGATCGTCGTCGCGCTGCTCGTGCTCGCGGCGCTCGCCACGCTCTACGCGCTGCAGCGCGAAGCGAAGGCGTACGTGGAGCGCGCACTTGCGCCCGTCGGCACGGCCGCGAGCGTGAACGTGGCGTTCAATCTCTCGTCCGTCGAACTCACCGACGTGCGCCTGAAGCCGCCGCCCAACTGGCCCACCGCCGACACGATGCGCGCCGCGCGCATCACGATCACGCCTGACTTGCGCGCGCTCCTCTCGCACCGCGTGCATATTCGCGACGTCACCGTGAGCGACTTCACGATGACGGTGCTGCGCCGGGAAAACGGCTCGATCCTGCTCATGCCGAATCTGCGCGAGGAGATGGCGCAAGGCGAGACACCCGCGAGCGGCGCGCAGGGAGGCGCCAGCCTGCCGCAGGAAAAGGTCATCGACCATATCGGCTTCGAAAATGGCACGTTCGATTTTTACGACCGGTCGGTGAGCAATCCGCCGTGGCGTGTCACGGTGAACCGCGCGCAGGCGAGCGTCGACAACATCCAACTGCCCGCGCTCACGGAGCCGACGCGTGTTTCGGTCACGGGAAATGTCGTCGGTCCGGAGCACACAGGGCGCGTGGCGTTCAACGGCTGGGTGCAGATCGCGAGCAAGGATTCGCAAACGCACACGACGCTGCGCGGCGTGGATGTGCGCACGATCGATCCCTATCTGCTGAGGAAGGCCGGCGCGAAGGCGAATGTGACGGGCGGCACGCTCGACCTCGATCTCACCTCGACCGTACGCGGCTATCATCTGCACGCGCCGGGCACGGTCACACTGCACAACCTGCAACTCGCGGAAGGCGGCGACGCCGTAGACACCTTCCTGTCGATCCCGACGCGCGCCGCCGTGGCTGCGTTGAAGGCGCACAAAGGTGAGATCACGCTGCATTTCGTGCTCGACGGCAACCTGCGCGACCCGAAATTCAAGCTCAACGAAAACCTGATGACGGAGTTGCGCGCAGGGTTTGCGCAAGCGCTCGGCGTGAGCGCGGAGGGCGTGGCGAAGGGCGCCGGGCAAACCGCGAAGGGCATCGCCGACGCGCTGCGCAGTTTGCTGCAGCCGGTGGCGCCGGCGCCCGCTTCGAAATAACGAGCGCGGGGCGCAGGCTTCAGCGTCGTTAGACCGGCAGGCCGAGTTCGCGCAGCTTCGCGTCGGTAGTGGCGTTGCTCGTGTGGTGCACGCCATGCCAGCCGAGCGCCGTGGCGGCTTCGGCGTTGTGCAGATTGTCGTCGATGAAAACGAGCTCTTCGGGCTTCACGCCCGGCAACTGCGCTTCGATACGGCGGAACATCTCGTGAAAGATCGCCGGATCGGGCTTCACGAGCTTCACGTGGCCCGAGACGACGATGTCGCGGCAGCGCCGCAGGATGCCGAAGCGCTCCCACGCCCACGGAAACGTCTCAGCCGACCAGTTCGTGAGCCCGAAGATCGGCATGCCCGCCGCCTCCAGGCGCTCGAACGTCGCCACGCCGCCGGCGAGCAGCCCGCCGATCATCTCGTGCCAGCGCTCGTAGAACGCGCGAATGAGCGCTTCGTGCTCGGGAAAAGCCGCGACCAGTTCCTCGGTGCCCACGGCGATGGGCTCGCCGCCGTCCTGGCGGACCACCCAGTCCATCTTGCAGACGTGCGTCAGGAACCAGCGGCGCTCGTCGTCGTCAGGAATCAGCTTGCGATAGAGATACTCGGGACTCCAGTCCACGAGCACCCCGCCGAAATCGAACACCACTGCCTTGATCGTCATGCGCTTCTTACTCCGCTTGATCGCTATCTGAATACCCGGGAAGTCAGACCGGCTGCGTACGCTTTTCGAGCCACGCGAGCGCATCGCCGCTCACGTGCGGCGCGACTCGCGCGCGCACCGTCTGGTGGTACGCATTGAGCCATTCGCGCTCGTCCGCGCGCAAGAGAGCCTGATCAATGCAACGCGTGTCGATCGGGCACAGGGTGAGCGTCTCGAAGTTCAGGAATTCGCCGAATTCGGTCGTTTCCGCGCGCTGGTTGAGCACGAGATTCTCGATGCGCACGCCCCACTTGCCCGGCCGGTAGATGCCTGGCTCGACCGAGGTGATCATGCCCTCTTCCATCGCGGTCCACGGCTCGGCCGGCGCGTAGTGCGAGATCACTTGCGGGCCTTCGTGCACGTTCAGGAAGTAGCCCACGCCGTGGCCCGTGCCGTGGCCGTAGTCCGCGCCCGCTTCCCAGATCGGCGCGCGCGCGATGGCGTCGAGCATCGGCGAGCGGACGCCGCGCGGGAACTTCGCGCGGGAGAGCGCCATCATGCCCTTGAGCACGAGCGTGAAATCGCGCTTTTGCTCCGCACTCGGCGTACCCACGGGCACGACGCGCGTGATGTCGGTGGTGCCGTCGAGGTACTGGCCGCCCGAATCGATGAGCAGGAGGCCATTGCCTTCGATCACGCTGTGCGATTCGGGCGTGGCGCGATAGTGCGGCATCGCGCCGTTCGCGTTGAAGCCCGCGATGGTCGCGAACGAGAGCGATTTGAAGCCCGCACGGCGCGCACGCGCGGCGGAGAGCTTTTCGTCGATGGTCAACTCGGTGATGGTCTCGCGGCCCAGCGCCGCCTCGAACCACGCAAAGAATTCGGCGAGCGCCGCGCCATCCTGCTCCATGGTCGCGCGCACGTGATCGGCTTCGGCAGCCGTCTTGCGCGACTTGAAGAACGTGCTCGGATTGACCGACTCTACGAGCTTCACCGCCGACGACACCGCCTGCAGCAAACCAAACGTCACGCGTCGCGGATCGACGAGCAGCGCGGCCTTCGCGGGCAGCGCCGCGAGCGCGGCGGCGGCCTCGGCATAGGGCGCCACACGCACCTTGTCTTTCGCGAGCGACTGCACGAGCGCCTCGCTCACCTTGCCGTCGGCGACGAAGAGCGTCGCCTCGTCCGGTCCGATCAGCGCGTGCGCGACGAACACCGGGTTGTAGTTCACGTCCGCGCCGCGCAGGTTGAAGAGCCAGGCGAGGTCATCGAGCGTGGAGATGAAGTGCCACTGCGCGCCCTTCTCCTGCATCGCGCGGCGCACCTGGTCGAGCTTGCCGGCGCGGCTCGTGTCGGCGTGCGGCGCGACGTGCTCGTACACGGGCTCGAGCGGCAGCGACGGGCGGCCCTGCCAGACGTCGTCGAGCAGATCGAGGTCCGTGCGCAGTGCGACGTCGCGCGCCTTGAGCGCGTCGGCAAGCGCGCGCGCCGAGGCCACGCCGAGCACGGCGCCATCCACGGCCACCGCGCCGCCCGCGCTCACGTTCTGTGCGAGCCAGTCGATGTGCGGCGCGCTCTGCTGGCCGCCCATCATCTTCATGAGCTGGATGCCTGTGCCGGCCAGTTGCTGCTCGGCCTGCACCCAGTAGCGGCTGTCCACCCACACGCCCGCGAAGTCCTTCGTCACCACGAGCGTGCCCACCGAGCCAGTGAAGCCTGAGAGCCACTCGCGCCCCTGCCAGCGGCGCGGCAGGTATTCGGACAGGTGCGGATCGGCGGAGGGCACGAGTGCGGCATCCACACCGGCGCGCACCATTGCGGCGCGCAAGGCGGCAATGCGTTCGGGAATCGAGGAGGTTTCGGGGAGTCGAGCGTTCATGTTTTCACCTGCTAAGAATTCGAAGCGGATATCTGGGGCTAGTTCCGTCGCGCGCGCAGCGCCACGCACACGCCAACGAAAACGAGCGCAAGCGCCGTGCAAAGCGGCCACTGGAGCAACTCGCCATCGTAGAAAAGACCGGTCGCGCTGCCCGCCGCGTTCGCGAGCGCCGCGCCGAGCACGCCGGCCACGACAGCCAGTGCGAGCCCGTGACGTGCGGCACGGCGCAAGGGATGGAGCCACCATCCCGCGCAGCCCACGACCAGGCCAAGAATGACGATACCGGACCAGCCCATTAAAGACTTGTCCTATAGGTTTTCGGATAAGTCTGATAGGACTGCCAAAGCGCGAGGGCTAGCATTTGTAACTTGGTTAGTCTCTTTTAAAACTGGAAAACGGTCGGCTCGGCGCTTCCCGCGTAGCGGTTGAGTGTAGGGGGCAGGATGGCGCAAGGCAAGCGCGTCCGGACCGCCCCAAGCCGCACTCTCTCGTATGCGAATCGCCCTTGTCGAACCCGACGCCCGTCAGGCCGAAACCCTTGTCCGCCTGCTCATTGCGGGCGGGCACGCATGCCAGCACTTCCCGCTTGGCGCTCAGCTCTTCGAAACCCTCGAAGACGAAACCTTCGACCTGCTGATCGCGGCATGGTGGTGCGGCGACGCTGGCGCCGACGACCTCATCCCTCAAGCGCGCAAGCTGCTCCCCGGTCTGCCCGCCATCGCGCTGATGCTCGCGCCCCATGAAAGCGAAATCGTCGCGAGTCTGCAGGCCGGCGCGGACGACTGCATCGCCAAGCCCGTGCGTGGTCCCGAAATGCTCGCGCGCATCGACGCGCTCCTGCGCCGCGCCGGCGTGCGCCGCCCGCGCAACCGCGCCCGTCATGGCTTTGGGGACTACCTCTTCGATTCCGGGCGCTACCAGGTGTCGTTCCGGGGTCAGACCGTCACGCTCACGCCCAAGGAATACCGCTTCGCACTGCTGCTCTTCACCAACGCATCGCGCCCCGTTTCTCGGGCGCGCATCCTCGAAACGGTGTGGAATCTGAACCGCGACGTTCGGTCGCGCACGCTCGATACTCACGCCTCCCGGCTGCGCAGCAAATTGCAGCTCGGGCCCGAGCACGGCTGGCGTTTGACCACGTTGTACGGCTTTGGATACCAGCTCGAAAGACTCACCATATCACCTACCGGAATGTCGGACTCTGTCGACGAGAATGTCGGAAGCGAGGAAAAGTTATAATATCCGCCTAAATCTTCGCCCCACGGTATGCAGCTTCTAACGATCGGAATCAATCACCACACCGCGCCCGTCGCCTTGCGCGAACGCGTGGCGTTTCCGCTCGAACAGATCAAGCCCGCGCTCGCCCTGTTCAAGGAAGCGTGGTCCGGCAAGCGCTCGTTGAGCGCGCCGGAAGCCGCCATCCTCTCCACCTGCAACCGCACCGAGCTCTACTGCGCGACCGACGCGCAAAGCTCGCGCGACGCCGCCGTGAGCTGGCTCTCGCACTATCACGGCATCCGCGAAGAGGAACTTGCGCCGCACGTCTACACGCTGCCGCAGTCCGAAGCGGTGCGCCATGCGTTCCGGGTGGCTTCGGGGCTCGATTCGATGGTGCTCGGCGAGACGCAGATCGTCGGCCAGATGAAGACCGCGGTTCGCACCGCGACCGAAGCCGGCGCGCTCGGCACCTATTTGAACCAGCTGTTCCAGCGCACCTTCGCCGTGGCGAAGGAAGTGCGCAGCACGACCGAAATCGGCGCGCAGTCGGTTTCCATGGCCGCTGCGGCAGTGCGCCTCGCACAGCGCATCTTCGACAAGATCGCTAACCAGCGCGTGCTCTTCATCGGCGCGGGCGAGATGATCGAACTGTGCGCCGCGCACTTCGCCGCGCAGCAACCGCGCGAGCTGGTAGTCGCAAACCGCACCGCCGAGCGCGGGCGCTTCGTCGCCGAACGTTTCGGCGGACGCGCCATTCCGCTTTCCGACCTGCCCGCGCGCATGCACGAGTTCGACATCATCGTGTCGTGCACGGCGTCCACGCTGCCCATCATCGGCCTCGGCGCCGTGGAGCGCGCGGTGAAAGCGCGCCGTCACCGCCCCATTTTCATGGTCGACCTCGCGGTGCCGCGTGATATCGAACCCGAAGTCGCCCAGCTCGAAGACGTGTTTCTCTATACCGTCGACGACCTCGGCACGATCGTGCGCGAAGGCAATGCTTCGCGCCAAGCCGCCGTCGCGCAGGCCGAGACGATCATCGAGTCGCGCGTAGTGAACTTCATGCAGTGGCTCGACTCGCGCAGCATCGTGCCGGTCATCCGCCACATGCACACCCAGGCCGACGCGCTGCGCCGCGCCGAACTCGAACGCGCGCGCAAGCTGCTCGCGCGCGGCGACGACCCGTCGGCCGTGCTCGAAGCGCTGTCGCAGTCGCTCACCAACAAGCTGATCCACGGCCCGACGCATGCGCTCAACACGTCGAGCGGCGATCAGCGCGACTCGCTCATCGAACTGATGGGCGGCTTTTACCGCCACGGCCAGCCGGCCAAAGCTGACGACGCCGCGCAACCCGCTGCGGAAGTCTCTGTCTCGCCGCGTTCCGCCGGCTCTTCCGACTCGTCAGGTTCTTCGGACCGTTAGCGACGTTCGCGGTCGGGCGCGCGCCATGCGTGCCCCGCACGACCGGGCCTCACGCCCGCCTCTTCTCTCTTGCTGTCCTATCCGGAGCCCGCTCCGCACCGCCCGATGAAAACGAGCATGCAATCGAAGCTCGACCAGCTGACTACGCGCCTGGCCGAGCTGAACGACCTGTTGAGCCGTCCCGATGTGACCTCGAACCGCGACCAGTACCGCAAGCTCACGCGCGAGCATTCGGAACTCGGGCCGGTGGTCGAGCACTACGGCCAGTGGCGCCAGGCCAAAGACGACGAGGCCGCGGCAAAAGATCTGCTCTCCGACGCCTCGATGCGCGACTTCGCCGAAGAAGAGGTGAAAGCCGCACGCGAGCGCATGGCGCAGCTCCAGCACGAATTGCAGATGATGCTGCTGCCGAAGGACCCCAACGACGACCGCAACGTGTTCCTCGAAATCCGCGCGGGCACGGGCGGCGACGAGTCGGCCCTGTTCGCGGGCGACCTGCTGCGCATGTACCTGCGCTACGCGGAGCGCAGCCGCTGGCAGATCGAGATGATGTCGGCGAGCGAGTCGGATCTAGGCGGCTACAAGGAAGTGATCGTGCGCATTGCGGGCGAGGCGGCGTACTCGAAGCTCAAGTTCGAGTCGGGCGGCCATCGCGTGCAGCGCGTGCCCGCCACCGAAACACAGGGCCGCATCCACACGTCGGCCTGCACGGTCGCGGTGATGCCGGAAGCGGACGAGATCGGCGAAGTGGAAATCAATCCCGCCGATCTGCGCATCGACACCTTCCGCGCCTCCGGCGCGGGCGGCCAGCACATCAACAAGACCGATTCGGCCGTGCGCGTGACGCACCTTCCGACCGGCATCGTGGTGGAGTGCCAGGATGACCGCTCGCAGCACAAGAACAAGGATCGCGCGCTCAAGGTGCTCGCCGCGCGCATCAAGGACAAGCAGTATCAGGAGCAGCACGCGAAGGAAGCGGCCACGCGCAAGAGCCTCGTGGGCTCGGGCGACCGCTCCGAGCGCATCCGCACCTACAATTTTCCGCAGGGACGGCTCACCGATCACCGCATCAATCTCACGCTCTATCGCCTCGAAGCGATCATGGACGGCGACCTCGACGAACTGATCGGCGCGCTCGTTTCCGAGCATCAGGCCGAGCAGCTTGCCTCGCTCGGCGACGCGGATTGAGCACGCAACAGAGATGAGCGAAGCCGTTACCGCCGACGCCCTGCTGCGCGCCACGCCGCTGCCCGCGCTCGAAGCGCGCATTCTGCTGATGCACGTGCTCGGCTGGCGCCGCACCGAACTCATCACCCGCGGCGACCAGGCGCTTGAAGCGGGTCCCGTCGCGGCTTACCGCGCGCTCGAGGCGCGCCGAGTGCAAGGCGAGCCGATCGCGCAGCTCGTGGGCGCGCGCGAGTTCTACGGCCTCGACTTCGACGTGACGCCCGACGTGCTGATTCCGCGTCCCGATACCGAACTGCTGGTGGAAACCGCGCTCGCGGCGCTCGAAGGCATCGCGCAGCCGCGTGTGCTCGACCTCGGCACCGGCAGTGGCGCGATTGCCGTGGCGCTCGCCTCGGCGCGACCCGACGCGCGCGTCTGGGCCGTCGATCGCTCGGCGGCCGCGCTCGAAGTCGCCGCGCGCAACGCCGCTAAGCTGCTCGACGCACGTCGCCCCGGCGGCTCGCTCGCGTTCGTGGCGGGCAGCTGGTACGACTCGCTCGATCTCGCATTGCGATTCGAGGCGATCGTGAGCAATCCGCCGTATATCGCGAGCGGCGACCCGCATCTGGAACAAGGCGACCTGCGCTTCGAGCCGCGCGGCGCGCTCACCGATGAAGCCGATGGCCTCACCGCACTGCGCGCGATCGTCGCGGGCGCACCCGCCCGGCTCGCGCCGGGTGGCGTGCTCTGGATGGAGCACGGCTACGACCAGGCGGCGGCGGTGCGGGCGTTGCTGGAAGGCGCCGGATTCGCCGATGTGCGATCCGAACGCGATCTGGCCGGCATCGAGCGCATCAGCGGCGGCCGTCTACCTCTACCGTCCGGCCAGGAGCGCTGCCGGTAACGCCGGGCTCGCCCGGGCGAAATCCGCTATCATTTCATCCTGCATTCCAACGTATTCAGCATCAATTCAATCGCAAGGTCAGTCATGGACACCCAACAACGCATCAAGCAGATCGTCGACGAAAACGCCGTCGTCCTCTTCATGAAGGGCAACGCGCAGTTCCCGATGTGCGGCTTCTCCGGTCGCGCGGTGCAGATCCTGAAAGCCTGCGGCGTCGATCAGTTCAAGACCGTCAACGTGCTCGAGGACGACGAAGTCCGCCAGGGCATCAAGGAATTCTCGAACTGGCCGACCATCCCGCAGCTCTACGTGAAGGGCGAGTTCATCGGCGGCTCGGACATCATGATGGAGATGTACCAGAACGGCGAGTTGCAACAGCTCTTCGCCGCGGCGTAATTGCCTGCCACGGGGCGGCAGCGGACGCAGTACATGGCGTCGGTTCCGTCCTGAGCGCACGGCACGTAACGCCGACGCTCTGCATGGGGCGCCACGCGCCTCACCTTCGCTTCGACTCCCGCCTGCCCGCCTGACGTGAATACCGCCTCCCCTGCCTCGTCCGCACTCGCACAACTGCCGCCACGCCGGCTGATCGTCGCGATCACGGGGGCCACGGGCGCAATCTACGGCGTGCGCATGCTCGACATGCTCCGGCGGCTCGGCGGCGTCGAAACGCACCTGCTCGTTTCGGCGGCAGGCTGGCTCAACATCCAGCACGAGCTTCAGCTCACCAAGGACGACTTGCACGCACGCGCAGATGTCGTACATTCCGTGCGCGACGTCGGCGCGACCATCGCTTCGGGCTCGTTCGCAACCGACGGCATGATCGTCGCCCCCTGCTCGATGAAGACGCTCGCGAGCGTTGCCCACGGTCTCTCCGACAACCTGATCGCGCGCGCCGCCGACGTCACGCTCAAGGAACGCCGCCGCCTCGTGCTGCTCGTGCGCGAAACGCCGTTCAACCTCGCGCATCTGCGCAACATGACGGCCGTGACCGAAATGGGCGGCGTGATCTTCCCGCCGCTGCCGGCGTTCTACAACCAGCCGGCTTCGATCGACGAGATGGTCGATCACACGGTCGCGCGCGTGCTTGACCTGTTCGCGCTCGGGCCCGCGCTCTCGCCCGCGTGGCCGGGCCTGCGCGGCACCGACGAATAAGCGCCCACCGCCCCTTCCGGCGCTGCGCCGATTATCAATACCGGCGACACAATCAATTCCCTTTCACCCCGTTTAATTCTCGACGGTAGGGTCTTATATTGATCGCAATACGATACTTTCGGACCGCCCCGGCGCGGCCAGCCCACGATCATGACCACCCGTACGCCTAGCCTTTTCCTCTCGCACGGCGCTCCCACGCTGCCGATCGACCCGTCGCTGCCTTCTGGCGGCTTTACCGTGCTCTCTGAGCATTTGCCGCGTCCGCAGTCCGTGCTCATGCTTTCCGCGCATTGGGGCACGATGCGTCCAGCGGTGAGCACCGCCACGCAGCCTGAGACGATCCACGACTTCTACGGCTTTCCGCGCGCGCTCTACGAGATCCAGTACCCCGCGCCGGGCGCGCCCGAGATGGCGCAGCGCGCGGCGGCGCTGCTGCGCGAGCAGGGCGTTCCCGTCGATGAGGAAGCGCACGGCCTCGACCACGGCGCTTGGGTGCCCATGCTCCTGATGTTCCCCGACGCAAACGTGCCCGTCGCGCAGCTTTCGATCCAGCCGCGCGCCAACGCCGCGCATCACTTCGCGCTGGGCCGTGCGCTGCGCTCGCTGCGCGACGAAGGCGTGATGGTGATCGGCTCGGGCCAGATCACGCATAACCTGCGCGAGGCGGACTTTTCGGCGCGACCGGAAGATGCCGACCCGCGCGTGGCCGAGTTCACGGAGTGGTTCGAGAACCACCTCGCCGCGCGCGACATCGACGCGTTGCTCGACTACCGCCAGCGCGCGCCGCACGCGGTGCTCATGCACCCGACCGATGAGCACCTGCTGCCCGTCTTCGCGGCGCTCGGCGCAGCCGACGACGACTACACGCTCGGCGTGCAGTCGCTTGGCACCTACCAGCGCGCGTTGGCGATGACGAACTACGTGTTCGGCAGCGCCGTGCAGTAAAGCCGCTGCGCGCCGCCCGACGGCTCCAGACGTAAAAAAGCCCGCCTGAATCGCTTCAGGCGGGCTTTTTGTATTGCGCGAGGCTCAGTTCGACATTGAGTTCGACACTTAGTGTGCGCCGATGCCTTCGAGCACTTCGTCGTGCTCCTCGCGTTCCGCGAGGTACGGCGAGCGGTAGCCCGAATTCACGCCCCAGTAATAGAACACGAGCGAGATCAGCGCGACGACCAGCATGTCCCAGCCGTAGGGAAGCAGACCGCTGCCGCCGAACTGCTTGCTGCCGAGCAGCGACAGAAGCGCCATGATCGGCAGGTACGCGCACAGCCACCATGCGGCCTTCAGATCCTGGCCCCAGCCGTCGAAGCCCTGCTTGCGCTGGAAGTAGAAGTACACCGGCAGCGCGACGACCATCAGCAGAATGATTTCGCCCGTCAGCGGCCACTTCGCCCAGTACAGGATCATCGACGCGCAGACGAATGCGAACGGCGCGATCACCTTCATGAACGGTACGGAGAGCGGGCGCTCGATGTCAGTGGCGGCGCGCTTGAGCGCCATCAGGCTGATCGGACCCGTGAGGTACGAAATCACCGTCGCCACCGAGATCACCGCCGCGAGCGAACTCCAGCCGCGGAAGAAGAACATGAAGATGAACGAGACGAGCAGGTTGAACCACATCGCGTTACGCGGCACGCCGTAGAACGGGTGCACGTTGCCGAACATCTTCGGCATCGTGTTGTTGCGCTCCATCGCATAGATCATGCGCGAGGTCGTCGCCATGTAGGTCGTACCGGTGCCGCTCGGGCTCACGAATGCATCGACGTAGAGCAGGATCGCGAGCCAGTTCAGGTTCAGCGCGATCGCGAGTTCCGCGAACGGCGACTTGAAGTTGAACGTATTCCAGCCCTTCGCGACGTCGGCCGGATTGACCGCGCCGATATAGGCGATCTGCAGCAGCACGTAGATCACAAGCGCGCAGAGGATCGAGCCGATGACCGCGAACGGCACGCTCTTGGCCGGATTGCGCGCTTCACCCGCGAGGTTGATCGGGCTCTGGAAGCCGTTGAACGCGAACACGATGCCGCTCGTGGCGACCGCCGTGAACACCGCCGACCAGCCATACGGTGCGAACGAAGTCGTTTCGCCGAAATTCTCGTGGTGGAAGCTTCCCGACATCAGGCCGATGATCGTGAGACCCGGGATGATGAACTTGAAAATCGTGATCGCACTGTTGGCACGCGCGAACAGCTTCACACCCCAATAGTTGAGCATGAAGTAGATGATCACGAGAATCGCGGAGAGCCCAAGCCCTGAGTGTGTCAATGACCCGTCGACGAAGAGCGCGTGCGCCCACTCGTAGGGCCAGGTGCTCATGTACTGGATCGAGGCTTCGGCTTCGATCGGGATCACCGAGACAATGGCGATCCAGTTTGCCCACGCGCTGATGAAGCCCACCAGTGCGCCGTGCGAGTAGCGGGCGTAGCGGACCATACCGCCCGACTCCGGGAACATCGCACCGAGTTCGGCGTAGGTAAGCGCGATGGCCAGAATGACCACGGCGCCGATGATCCAGGCGCAAACGGCCGCCGGACCTGCGATTTTCGCCGCCTTCCACGCGCCGAACAGCCAGCCCGAACCGATGATCGACCCGAGGCCGGTGAACATCAGCGCGAACGGGCCGATGTTCCGTTGAATAGAACTTTTCACGTCTTCTCCTGTTTCAAGAGCAGCTCGACACCGCGTTTATCCCGTCTGTTGTGCGGGCGGGTTTCCCGCAGTTGTCGTACCTCCACACAAAAGATTGCGCCTGTAGGCGCAACTTCCGTGCGGCGCGTAGTTTAACTGGTTGCACCACGGAAGGGCGTCGAAAACGACCGCCTAATACAAAAAAGTCATTTGCTTATCAAGCTTTGTAAGGGTTGGTTTCGACCCTGTAGCAAAAAACTACTAACTTTCCCGGAGACCTAGTTGACCTTCCTGGCAATTAGCCGTATAAAGTTCGAGCAGGATTTCAAGCGGCGAGTGTGAATAGGTCTTTCGTAGTTCGCCCATCAACGGTACTCCGGCTGGTCCCATACCCCTTCCTTGATTTTCGTGCACCTCTCTCATTCATTTTTAGGAAAGTAATATGGAAACCGGTACCGTCAAGTGGTTCAATGACGCAAAGGGCTTTGGCTTCATCACTCCGGACGGCGGCGGCGAAGATCTGTTCGCGCACTTCTCGGAAATCAAGGTTGACGGCTTCAAGACGCTGCAAGAGAACCAAAAGGTTCAATTCGAAGTCCGCACGGGCCCGAAGGGCAAGCAAGCTGCCAACATCAAGCCGGTCTAAGTACTGCGCTCATTGGTCTGCTACGGCTTTAGGATCTGAATGCAGCTTCTGCGCAGTTCCTGACTAGCAAGCTTACCGAAAAACCCCACGCTTCTTCTCGAAGGTGGGGTTTTTTGTTGCCTGACGATTTTCAACGGGCATTAGCAGGCGCCCGGCGCATTCAGCCGAAAAGGCGCTGCGCGTGAATGCCAAGGCCCGTCGCCACGCTGGCAAGACGGTCGCCGAACACGGCCTGCGACTGCGGAAATGCCTCCGCCAGCGCCTGCGTGAGGAACAAGAGGCCGGTCGAGCCGCCCGTGAAGTAAAGCGCGCTCACCTGCCCCGGCGCGACACCCGCCGCCTGCACCGTTTCACGCGCGGCCTGCACGATGCGGCGTGTCTCTTCGCGGCCCGCCTCGACGAGTTGCGCGTCGCCGAATGCGAGACGCAGATCCGCCTCGACGGTTTCGAGGTCGATCATCGTCTCCCCGCCCGCCGAAACGCCGATCTTCGCCTCCTCGGCGCGCGCCGTGAGCGCGTGCCCCAGTCGCTCGTCGACCACGCGCATCAGCCGGTCGTGATGGCGCGTGTCGCAATACAGATGGCGCATCAGCTTGAGCTCGGTTGCGCGCTTGGGCGTGTAAATCGTGTTGATGAGGTGCCAGGTCGCCAGATCGAAATAGATGCGGTTCGGCACTTCGCGGCCTTCGGGATCGAGCGACTGGTAGCCCAGTTCGCGCAGGATCGTCGCGAGCTCGACGCGGCGGTCGAAGTCGGTGCCCGCCACATGCACGCCGTGGTGCGCAAGCACGTCGTCCTTGCGCTCGAGGCGCGTCATGCGATCCGGCCCCACGCGCACGAGCGAGAAGTCCGACGTACCGCCGCCAATGTCGGCAACGAGCACAAGCCCCTCTTGCGCGAGGCGCGACTCATAGTCGAACGCCGCCGCGATCGGCTCGTACTGGAACTCGATCTCGCGAAAGCCCACGCGGCGCGCCGCCGCTTCGAGCTGGTCCTGGGCGAGCTGGTCGGCGCGCGGGTCTTCGTCGACGAAGAACACCGGGCGGCCCAGCACCGCGCGCGTGATCGGCGTACCTGAGCAACGCTCGGCGCTGCGCTTCAGGTGCTCCAGGAAGACCGTGATGATCTCCGTGTAGGGCATCGCGCTGCCGTCGCCCAGATCGGTCGTGCTTTCGGCGAGCGGCGAGCCGAGGATGCTCTTCATCGAGCGCATCAGCCGGCCGTCGAAGCCGTCGATATAGGACGCGAGCGCCGCACGCCCGAATTCGCGCGTGTGTTCGTCGACGTTGAAGAACACCGCCGTGGGCAAAGTGGTGTGTGCGCCTTCCACCGGCGCGAGGCGCATTGCGCCGTCGGCCGCTGCCGGGAGCGCCACCGCCGAATTGGAGGTTCCGAAGTCAATCGCGCAGAAGCTGGTCATGGCAAGAGCGCGCCGCAGCGAATGCGCGCGCAAGAGAGGAAAGGTCGGGGGGATCGGCTTTGTAGCACGAAAGCGCGGCGCGGGGCAACCGTGGGCCCATGATGCGGCCCCGCAAGAAAAAAACGCGCGGGCCATGCCGCGCGTTTTGGCTCAGGGGAAAGGCTCGCAACCCGCATGGGCGCGGGCTTTCCTCGACTCAGCCCTTGAATGGCTGCTTCCAGGCATTCGCGTAGGCGATGTCGCCCACCGCCGAGCGCGTACGCTCCGCCTTTTCGCGGTCGCGCAGCACCGGCTCCAGCTTCTCGGTTTCTCCATAGTGGCCGATCGAGATGATCGAGAGCGGCTCTACGTCGTTCGGCAGCGCGAATTCCTTGCGGAACGCCTGCACGTCGAAACCGCTCATCTGGTGCGCGGCGAGGCCCAGCGCATGCGCCTGGAGCACGAGCGACATGGCCGCCGCGCCCGCATCGTATTGCGCCGTGCGATTCACTTCACCCTTCGCGTTGAGCGTGTGCGCCGTGACCGCGATCAGCACCGACGCCGGTGCATTCCACTGCTGGTTGAACGGCACGAGCGTCGCGAACGCGCGCTTGAACGCGATTTCGTCGGCGCTGCGGTCGAACACGATAAAGCGCCACGGCTGCAGGTTGTAGCCCGAGGGCGCCCAGCGCGCCGCCTCGATCACCGTATGCAGCGCCTCGCGGCTCACCGGCTCGCTCGAATAGGCGCGCGGGCTCCAGCGGCCGGCGATGAGTTCGTGAATGGGCACGGCTGTCGGTGCGGGTTTGTGCTTCGTCATGCCTTGTGTGTCCTTGGGGTGGCGGGCGGCGTGCCCGGGGGTCACTAGAATAACCGCAGCGCGTGAAATACGCTCAAACGCAACGGGCGACGCTCATGCGTCGCCCGTCCGATTCCAGCGCTTTGAAGTCGCGGTGTGCGAGCGCGTCGTCAGGCCGTTTGCACGCCCACGGTGCGCGGACCGCGGTTGATCCGCAGCACGAGGAACGACGCCACGAGGCACAGGCCGCCGGAGATCATCGACGCCACCGTGTAGGTGCCGAGGCTCGAGCGCAGCAAGCCCGCGCCGAACGCCGCGAATGCCGCGCCGAGCTGATGCCCCGCCACGACCCAGCCGAACACGATCGGCGCGCGCTCTTTGCCGAAGACATCGGTGGCAAGACGCACGGTGGGCGGCACCGTCGCGATCCAGTCGAGGCCGTAGAACACCGCGAAAATCGGCAGGCCAAAGAAGTCGATGCCGAACGCGTGCGGCAGATAGATCAGCGAAAGGCCGCGCAGCCCGTAGTACCAGAACAGCAGCAAGCGGCTGTTGAAACGGTCCGAGAGCCAACCCGAGAGCGTCGTGCCGAACAGGTCGAAGATACCCATCGTCGCGAGCAGCGAGGCGCCCTGCACTTCGGTCATGCCGTAGTCGCCGCACATGGCGATGAGGTGCGTGCCCACATAGCCGTTCGTACTCGCGCCGCAAATGAAGAAGCTGAAGAAGAGCAGCCAGAAGTCGCGCGTGCGGCTGGCCGAGAAGAGCGCGTCGAACGCGATCTTCAGCGGGTTCTGGTGCGGCGCGGGCGGCGCGACGGGCGTGCTTTCGTCCTCGCCGAACGGGCGCAGGTTCACACTCGCGGGCCGCTCAGGCAGAAGGAACAACACGAGCGGCAGCACCGCGGTGGCGGCCACCGCAACCACGAGTACCACCGACTGCCAGCCGTGTTTCTCCACGATCGCCGCGAGGAGCGGCAGGAACACGAGCTGGCCCGTGGCCGAGCTCGCCGTGAGAATGCCCATGGCCAGCCCGCGGTGCGAGTGGAACCAGCGGTTGACGACGGTGGCCGAGAGCGAAAGCGCCGCTACGCCAGTGGCGCCGCCCACCATCACGCCCCAGATCAGGATCATCTGCCACGGATGCGTCATCAGCGCGGAAAGCGCCACGCCCGCCGCCATCGTGCCGAGCGCCGCGAGCAGCGTGGGCCGCACGCCGAAGCGCTGCATGGCCGCCGCCGCAAACGGCCCCATCAGACCATAGAGCGCGATGTTCACCGAGATGGCGAGCGAGATCGTCGCGCGGCTCCAGCCGAACTGGTGCTCGAGCGGCACCATCATCACGCTGGGCGTCGCGCGCGTACCGGCCGCCGCCAGCAGCACCAGAAACACCACTGCCACGACGAGCCATCCATAGTGGAAACGCCCGACTATCCGCCTCGCTGCCCAGTTCATTCGTGCTCCCGTCACGGCGCGTCGGGTTCGACACGCCGATGTTTTCGTTGGTATGACCGCTAGCTGCGACGATTCGCCATCGCTCGATTGTTACCGATCGGTCACAAGTGTGTTGCGATAGTAGTTACCGCTCGGTAACATGTCAAGCAATCACCCTGATCGCGAGATGCCCTCATGAAACACGAAGGCCACGACGAAACCGCTACCGCCGCTGTGCGCACGCCCCGCCCCCGCGCGCAGACGGCCGGTGCCCGCGCGCACGAGCACCTGCTGCGCGCCGCCGACGAGCTGTTCTACCGCGAGGGCGTGCGTGCGGTCGGCATCGAGGCCGTGGTCGAGCGCGCCGGCGTCAACAAGATGAGCCTGTACCGGCAGTTTTCGTCGAAGGACGATCTCGTCGTCGCCTACCTGCAGCGCTGCGATGTGCGCTTTTTCGAGCGCTTCGACGCAAGTCTCGCGAAGCATCCGGGCGAGCCGGCCAGGCAACTGGTGCAGTATTTCGAGGACCTCGCGCGCCGCGCGTCGGCGCCGGGCTACCGCGGTTGCCCGTTCGTGAACGTCGCCACCGAATTTCCTGACGCCACGCATCCCGCGCGGCGCAGCGTCGACAACAACAAGACGCGGCTCATGGCGCGGCTCACCGCGCTCACGCAGGAAGCGGGAGCCAAAGATCCGGTCGCGCTCGCCGAGGAACTCGCTCTGCTCGTCGAAGGCGTGTATGCCGCAAGCCAGACTTACGGGCCAGGCTGCGGCGCGATTCTCGCAGCGCCCCGCATGGCGAAGCTGTTGATCGAGGCGGCATGTCCCGGGCGCTAGCCGCCCGTAAAATGACACGATGAACGAAACCGCTGCCCTGTCCCCCGACCACGCCGCCATTCTCGAAGCGACCCGCCACTGGCTCACGCGCGCCGTGATCGGCCTGAACCTCTGCCCGTTCGCGAAGAGCGTGCACGTGAAGAACCAGATTCGCTACGTGATCAGCGAGGCGGCCGATCTGGAAGGTGTCCTGATCGATCTCGAACGCGAGTTGCAAACGCTCGCTCAGGCAGATGCGGCGGAGATCGACACCACGCTTCTGATCCTGCCCCATGCACTGGCCAACTTCGCCGACTTCAACGACGCGACGTGGTTTGCCGAGCGCCTCGTGCAGCAGTTGCGGCTGGAAGGCACGCTGCAGGTCGCGAGTTTTCACCCGGATTTCCAGTTCGAGGGCACCGAGCCCGACGACATCGAGAACTATACGAACCGCGCGCCGTTTCCGATCCTGCATCTGCTGCGGGAGGCGAGCATCGAGCGCGCAGTCGAGGCGTTCCCCGACGCCGCCGACATCTACGAACGCAACCAGGAAACGCTGCGCAAGCTAGGCTTCGAAGGTTGGCAGGACTGGATGAGCAAGCGCGACTGACGCCGCGCCGTCCACACGCTCAACCTTCGGTTGCCGCTTCGGAGGCTGCCTCGCCCTCGTCGTCGGCGAAGAAGCGCTCGCGCAGGTCCGCCAGCCCGAAGGTATCGAGAATCTCGTTAAGCCGCGCCGCCGGACGGCGCCGCGGCAAATCCTTGTACTGGGCGATGATGAGTTCGTTCTTCATCGAGTGCTCCCAGCCCACCAGTTCCGTCACGCTCACCTGATAGCCGTGCGCTTCGAGTTGCAGGCAGCGCAGCACGTTGGTGATCTGGCTCCCGAATTCGCGCGTATGCAGCGGATGGCGCCAGATTTCCGTCAACGCCTGGCCGAGCGACTTGCCCTTGTTCCGGCGCAGCACGCCCGCCACCTCGGCCTGGCAACACGGCACGACCACGATGTAGCGCGCGTGCTTCTTGAGCGCGAAGCGCAAGGCGTCGTCGGTGGCGGTGTCGCAGGCGTGCAGCGCCGTCACGATATCGACCGTCGGCGGCAGTTGCGGCGAGGTGATCGAATCGGCGACCGATAGATTCAGGAACGACATCCCGCCAAAGCCCAGCCGTTTGGCCAGCTCCTGCGAGTGCTGAACGAGCTCGTCGCGCGTCTCAATTCCATAGATGTGTGACCTGTCGCGCTGATCCTTGAAGAACAGGTCGTAGAGAATGAACCCCAGATAGGACTTGCCCGCACCGTGATCGACAAGGGTCACGTCGCGGTCATCCTGCTTGAGGTCCTTGAGCAGCGGCTCGATGAACTGGAACAGGTGATAGACCTGCTTCAGCTTGCGGCGGCTGTCCTGGTTCATCTTGCCGTCGCGCGTCAGGATGTGGAGCTCCTTGAGGAGTTCGACGGACTGGTTCGGACGGACTTCGTAAGTCTTGCTGGACATCGGCTTGGTCAGATGAAAGGCGTGATGTCGCGAAACGTGCGACAGGCGACAGAAGGGTTGCAGTAATTCTGTCATTTTACGAAAAAAGCTAGTCCAGGCTGCCGAACCCAGAAGAGCAGCGATTGTCTGTCTTATAACGTCCAGGCACGCTGACCCACGTGCGGACAGGAGGGAGGGGTTGAGTAGAAGAGACACGAGGATTTTCGTCCCCGATGCCCAAAAAGGACCAAAACGTAGCGCGACCGGCCGGCAACGAATCGACAGGCGCGCATTGGGAGGTCGTACCGGCACTGCCGGTTGCGATGAATCAGGCTGGCGCAGTCCTCGCTGCGCGAAGAGCGCTCGACGCTGTGCGGCCTTGCATGGGGCATGCAATGAATACGATACCTGACGGAAACGCAGAGCAAAAATTCCAGGAACTGCTTACGAAACTCGTCACGGTTCCCGACTGGACCGAAAAGCAGCAACTGGAGCTGGAAATGGCGCGTGACATCTCGGTGGAGATGCTGCGGGTCGCGGAAAGCATGCGCGACGGCCCATCGGATCTCGAGACCTGCCTGATTCTGCTGAAGTACGCGAAGGTGCTCGATTTCGTGATGTCGGCGCTGGCGTCGCGCCGTGATATCAAGCCGCAAACGCTGCGCGTGATTTTCAAGCTGGCAGGCCTCCACGTCGACGAGGCCTATCCGGGGTGAAGCCGATGTGACCCGGACACATCCGGCGCGGCAGCTACGCCGCCGACGCCGATGCTCGACACACACACGGGCCGCTAGCGGCCCGGCTCCTTTTTTTTGCTATCGCTTTAACTCGCCGCCGGCTTACTCTGCGCGCACTTTGAGGCGCCACAGCGAAGTCAGCTCGGCCGCGCGCGCACGATAGAGCGGATCGCTGGGATCCGAGGCTTTCGGGTGGCGCGGGAGAATGTCCTCCCGGCCCACCACTTCGAGTCCGGCCTG
This sequence comes from Paraburkholderia sp. JHI869, assembly GCF_038900775.1. NCBI lineage: Bacteria > Pseudomonadati > Pseudomonadota > Betaproteobacteria > Burkholderiales > Burkholderiaceae > Paraburkholderia > Paraburkholderia sp. JHI869. The sequence continues at coordinate 110,454 of NZ_JAYMSC010000021.1, read as the reverse complement.
CACGATCATCTCGACGAGTGATTCGCGCGTGCGCAGCCCGAGATGCTCCGCGAAGTCAGAGAGAATCAACCAGCCCTCGCCGCCCGGCTCGAGATGATCCTTGAGACCACCCAGGAAGCCGCGAAGCATGCGGCTCTCCGGATCGAACACGGCGTATTCGATGGGCGACGCGGGACGCGCCGGCACCCACGGCGGATTGCAGACGACGAGCGGCGCCCGCCCCGGCGGGAAAAGATCCGCCTCGACGACCTCGACCTGTGCGGCGTAGCCGAGGCGCACAAGGTTCTCCTGCGCGCAGGCGAGCGCGCGGGCATCCTGATCGGTTGCGACCACGCGCTTCACACCGCGCGAGGCGAGCACGGCGGCGAGCACGCCGGTGCCCGTGCCGATATCGAAGGCCTTTTCGAGCGACGGCAACGCCGTGCGCGCGACGAGATCGACGTATTCGCCGCGGACCGGCGAGAACACGCCGTAGTACGGATGAATGCGCGCGCCGTTCAGCGCGGCGATCTCGACGCCCTTCTTGCGCCACTCGTGCGCGCCAATGAGACCGAGGATTTCACGCAGCGACACTGCAGACGCTTCGCCATCGGGCGCACCCCACGCCTCCTCGCACGCGATCCGCACGTCGGGCGCGCGGCGCAGGTCGATGCCGTAATCGCCTTCGAGCGGGATCAGCACCATGCCGAGCGTGCGGGCGCGCTGCGACTGCGCCTGGCGATGCAGATGGAACGCTTCGAGCGGCGAAGCGGGCGCGTTGGCCGGCGCGGCCTTGCGCGGCTTGCGCTCCGCGCGGCGCGCCATGGCCTGCAGCAACTGACGCGCGTTCTGAAAATCGCCGTGCCACAGGAGCGCTGTGCCTTCGCAGGCGAGGCGGTACGCGGTGTCCGCAGTCGTGCGATCGTCGGCGATGACCACGCGCTTGGGCGCCGGCATGCCAGCCTCGGAGCGCCAGCGTACGGTGCGCGGGCCTTCGGTGTCGGGCCAGGTGAGAGTGGGATGGTCGGTCATAGGTTGGATATTCGGTGCGGCGGGCCAGTTCGTCGATTCGTACCTGGCCCGCGGGTTGGCGCCGTAGGGGCGCCTCGCGCGGCGCCATCATATAGCACGGCAACGTGGCGTGTCCCTCCGCGTCGCCTGTGCAAGGATCATCGCTCAGACAGCCGAGCGCGTCGACTCGGCCAGACGGCGTAGGACGAATCGCGCGCGGGCGGCAGTAAAATGTGCGCCGACCGCGCCCCGCCAGGCCACGCCCACCCTGCACGAGACCATGACAGAAGCCACCCAGCAGACCCGCCGCGCGCGCAAACCGCGCACGCGCCGCGCCAGCGCGGGTGCTGGGCTCGACGAAGGCTTTTACGCCGAACTGCTGCATATCGTGGGTCTGAGGGAGAGCGTTTCCGGCGTAAGGCGTACCGTCGCGCGCCTCGCGCCTGCGGAGCGGTTGAGCGGCGCGCTCATTGAACTCGCACTATCGCATCTCTCGGCCCGCGAGCTGGAGGCCGACCACTTCGAAATCGCGCTGCGGCTTTGCATCGCGTGGATCAGCCGCCTCGTTTTTCTCAAGGTCCTCGAAACGCGTCTCTTGACGCTCCATGACGGCGATTCGGCCTACACGTTTCTGAACACACGGCACATCCGCTCGTTCAGCGATCTCGACGCGCTGAGCGCCGCGGTACTAGGCGCCGGTGATGACACGCCACCGGCTCGCTTCGCTCACCTTCCCCGCTTCGACGGTTCGCTTTTCGAGCCGCAAGACCTGGACCAAAGCCTGCTCGACATGAGCCCGCTCGACGAGAGCGCGACGCTCCCGCTTTTCACGGCGACCGTGATCACCGATGCGAGCGGCGAGCGCCACGTGCTCGCGTATCTGCTCGACTTTCTCGCGGCGTTCGACTACTCCGCCGGTTTGGTCGGTTCGGTCGCGCAAGCGCCAGCCGCGTCGAACCGGCGCTGCCTCGACGCCTCTGCGCTTGGTCTCGTCTTCGAAAAACTCAACGGCTACCGCGACGGCGCCTGGTACACGCCGGGCAGCGTCGCGATGCAGCTCGCGCGCCCCGCCGTCACGCATGCGGCACTGAATCGCGTGAATCGCGCCAGGGGTTGGGGTTGCACGAGTCTTGATCAGCTATCCGAATCGATCGGCGAATCGATCGAAGACCGCGACGAAGTTCGGGCGATTCTGGACTCGCTGCGCATCTGCGATCCTGCCGTGGGCTCGGGCCATTTGCTCGTTTCAGCGCTCAACGAGTTGCTCGCGCTAAAAGTGCGTCTTGGCTTGCTGCACGCGTGCGATCGCGAAGCGCTCAGCGCTTGCCGCATCGACGTCACTGCGGATCGCCTTTGCGTCACGCACGCAAACGGCGAACCGCTCACGCGCGAGCGCGACGGCGACGCCATCCGCAAGATCGAAGCCGCGCTCTTTCGCGTCAAGCGAGACATCGTCGTGCACTCGCTTTTCGGTGTGGATATCAATGCCGATTCGGTCGGCATGGCGCGCCTGCGGCTGTGGATCGAACTGCTCGAACACGCGGATTTCACCGCTTCGCTGCCGAATATCGAGACCAACCTCAAGCAAGGGAACGCGACGCTCAGCCGTTTTGACTTCGGTGCGCGCCTTCGCGACAACGCCGAACGCGTGGCGAACTATCGCGCGAGCGCGGCAAGGCTGCGGACAACGGCCACTCCTGCCGCAAAGCGCGCCGAAGCCACTCGATTCGCCCGGCTGCGCGACGCGTTGCGCGACGCCCTCGCGAACAACGCGGCCGAAACGCCGCCCGAAGAAGCCACAGCGTTCGAGTGGCGCATCGAATTCGCAGACCTCCTCAGCGACGAAGGCGACTTCGAGCGTTTCGACGCCGTCATCGCGAACCCACCCTATATCGACTCCGAGCGCATGATCAACGAGGGCCAGCGTGCGCTGCGCGAGCGGCTGGCACAGCGCTGGCCGAGCGCGCGGGGCAACTGGGACCTCTACATCGTGTTCATCGAGCTAGGCCTCGCGCTCCTCCGCCCAGGCGGCACGATGGCGTATCTCACGCCCGACAAGTGGCTCTCGAAGCCCTTCGGCAATGCGTTGCGCGCACGGCATCTGGGGAAGATCGAACGCATCGTCGGGCTCGGGCGCGACGTGTTCGAACAAGCGCGTGTGGATTCGATCATCACAGTCTTTCGCGAGTCGGGTACGCCCGCCATCGCGACTGCGCGCATCGAAGGCGATACGCTCTCCGAGCTTGCGCAGACCGACAAAGCCGCGCTCGAGGCGCCGTGGCCGCTCGACGCCTTGCTCTCGCCGCACGCCGCGTTCGTACAGCGGATCGCCCGCGCGCACCCCACGCTCGGCGCCCTGCTGCCCTGCGAAAACGCATGCGCGACGTCGGACGCCTACCGACTCGCGCCGCTCGTCGAAGAGGCCAACGGGCATTGCCTCGCGGGCCATCACTACCGCGTGGTGAACACCGGCACGCTCGGGCGCTACATCTCGCGCTGGGGCAGCAAGCCGATGACCTATCTCGGGCGGCGCTACGACGCACCCGTGGTCGAGCGCGAGCGCTTCGCCTTGACATTCGCGAACGGCTACAGCGCGAAAGCGCAGGCGAAAAAGGTGATCGTGAAAGGCCTCACACGGCTCGACGCGACACTCGATCTCGCTGGCGACACGATCCCCGGCAAGACCACGCTAGTCCTGCGCTCGGACGACGAGAACCTGCTGAAATTCGCGGCGGCGCTGCTCAACTGCCCGCTCTCGGTTTTCCTGATCCGCGCGAAGTACGGTTCGTCGAGCTACAACGGAGGCGTCGCGTTCACGAGAGCGATGATCGATGCCTTGCCCGTGCCGGGCGGCGCTTCGGTGCGCGGCGAGATCGCCGGCTGCGTGACCCGGTTGCTGCGCGCTCACCAGTCCGGATGCGCTGCCACGGAAGTGGACAACATCGCGCGCGAGATCGATCGACGCCTCTACGCAGCATTTGGCTTGTCGGCACAGGAGATCGACCTCGTGGAAGGCCGCGCAGGCTCGATTGCTCGCGCGGCAAGCTGACCGGGCAGCCGGGCGACGGCGGCGCGGCGAGTCGGCTAGTCTTGCTCATCCTCGCGCAGAGCAGACATCATGGAACGGCTCCGATTCTTCAGCACTTCCGATGAGAGCAGCGTGCTGACGCTTTCGATCGCCACGACGCTGGTGATCGCCCTCATCGGCATTCTGTTCGGCCTGATCTCCGGGTCGTTTTCCATTGTGTTCGACGGCGTGTATTCACTCGTCGATGCGAGCATGAGCGCGCTTGCGCTCGCCGTCGTGCGCCTCATCACCTCGTACGCGGTCAACGTCGACTTGCCGCGCAAATGGCGCGAGCGCTTCACCATGGGCTTCTGGCATCTCGAACCCATGGTGCTCGGCTTGAACAGCACGCTGCTCGTGGGCGTAGCCGTGTACGCGCTGATCAACGGCATCACCAACCTGCTCTCCGGCGGCCACGAACTGCACTTCGGTCCTGCCCTGATCTACGCCGTGCTCACCGTGAGCGCCTGCGTGGCGATGGCCGTGTTCGAATCGCGTGCGAACCGCCGGATCCATTCGGATTTCGTGCGCCTCGACATCAAGTCGTGGATCATGTCGGCGGGCATCACCGCGGCCCTACTTGTGGCCTTCAGCGTCGGCTATGCGATCCAGGGAACGGCGTGGGAACACCTCACGCCCTACGTCGACCCGGCGGCGCTCGTGGTGGTGTGTGCGGTGATCATTCCGATACCGCTCGCGGAAATCCGCCAGGCCCTGCTGGACGTGCTGCTCGTGGCGCCCGCGGATCTCAAGCAGCATGTCGATGCCGTCGCGAAACGCTTCGTCGAGCGCTACGCCTTCGAGTATTACCGCGCGTATGTCGCGAAAGTGGGCCGTTCGCGCGAGATCGAGCTGTATTTCGTCGTGCCGCCCGACATGCCGCCCAAGCGCATCGCCGAATGGGATGCGATCCGCGACGAAATTGGCCGGGCCATCGGCGGGGACGAGTCGCACCGCTGGCTCACGATCATGTTCACGAGCGACCCGGAATGGGCGGAGTGAGGAATTTAGCGAGAGTGGCCCAGAAAGCACAAAGGGTTACGTGAACTTCACGTAACCCTTTGTCTTGTTTGGTGCCGGCTGCAGGACTCGAACCCGCCACCTGATGATTACAAATCAACTGCTCTACCAGATGAGCTAAGCCGGCGTAGCCCGCTATTCTACTTCATTTCACGATTTTGAGGTGGCCCTTGCCGCCCTTGTTGCCGCCGTCGTCATCTTTGTCCGCAGCACGCGTCGCAACTGGCGCGAGCGGCGCAGCAGGTTCCTCGGCACGCTCGTCGCGCACTTCGTGCGCCTCAAGCGTTTCGGCTTCTTCGTGGTCCTCGGAGGACAGCACGTCGTCGGCGTCGCCGGGCGGCGATTCGACCGGGAACGCCATGCCCTGACCGTTCTCGCGCGCGTAGATCGCGAGCACGTTCGACACCGGCACCTCGATCTTGTGCGACTTGCCCGAGAAGCGCGCGTGGAACTCGATCATCTCGTTGCCCATCTGCAGCTGGCTCGTCGCCTCGAAGCTGATGTTCAGCACGATCTCACCGTCGCGCACGAACTGGCGCGGCACGCGCGTGCGGTTGTCGACCCGCACCGCGATATGCGGCGTGAAGCCGTTGTCGGTGCACCACTCGTACAGCGCGCGCAGCAAATACGGCTTGGTGGAAATCTCTTGCATCAACAATCCTTTCGCGAGGCGGCGCCCACACCCACGCTGTGTACGCCGCCTCTGTTACCTGCAACTGCCAGGATACTGCTTAACGACGCATGACCTTTTCAGACGGCGTGAGCGCTTCGATGTACGCCGGACGGCTGAAAATGCGCTCGGCGTACTTCATGAGCGGCGCGGCATTCTTCGACAGTTCGATGCCGTAGTGGTCCAGGCGCCACAGCAGCGGCGCGATTGCGACGTCGAGCATCGAGAACTCTTCGCCCAGCATGTACTTGTTCTTCAGGAAGATCGGTGCGAGCTGCGTGAGGCGGTCGCGAATCGCGAGGCGCGCCTTCTCGTGGTTCTTCTCGGCAGCCTTGCCCTTCTCGTTTTCGAGCGTGCTCACGTGCACGAACAGTTCCTTCTCGAAGTTGAGCAGGAACAGACGCGCGCGGGCGCGCTGGACCGGGTCGGCCGGCATCAGCTGCGGATGCGGGAAGCGCTCGTCGATGTACTCGTTGATGATGTTCGACTCGTACAGAATCAGGTCGCGCTCGACCAGAATCGGCACCTGACCGTACGGATTCATCACGGCGATGTCTTCCGGTTTGTTGAACAGGTCGACGTCGCGAATTTCGAAGTCCATGCCCTTTTCGAACAACACCAGCCGGCAGCGCTGGGAGAACGGGCAGGTAGTGCCGGAGTACAGAACCATCATGATTTACATTTCCTCAATAAACCCAAAAGGCCAGCGGGCGAAAAAACCGTCTGACGGTCCCTGAACCGTCAGACGGCTTCTCGTCGCACCGGCCCCACGTCGGTCAGGACGTGCCTATTTGATATCTTTCCAGTACGCGGCGTTCAATCGCCACGCGAAAAAGCTCAAGACGCCGAGGAACAGGAGCACCCACACGCCAAGCTGCCTGCGGGTTTTCTGCTCGGGTTCGGCCATCCAGCCGAGGTAGGCCACCAGGTCGGCCACGTCGGCATCATAATCCACCGGCGAGAGCGTTCCGGGCGTGACCTGCTGGAACCCGGCAAAGCGACGGATTTTTTCCCCGGTTTCCTCGTCCGTCGTGTCCTCGAACTTCGCCGTGCGTATGCCCTGCAACTGCCACAGCACGTGCGGCATGCTCACGTTTTCGAACACCAGATTGTTCCAGCCGGTCGGCCGCGTGTCGTCGCGGTAGAAGCTGCGCAGGTACGTGTACAGCCAGTCGCGCCCTTTCGCCCGCGCTTCCACGGAGAGGTCCGGCGGCGCTACGCCGAACCACGCTTTCGCGTCGTCCGGGCGCATCGCGATGGACATCGTGTTGCCGACCTTGTCGGTCGTAAACAACAGATTATCTTCGATTTGCTTCTGCGGAATGCCAAGATCCTGCAAACGGCTGTAGCGCATCAAGTTCGCGCTATGGCAATTCAGGCAATAGTTTACAAACAATTTGGCGCCGTGTTGCAGCGAAGCAAGATTCTCGCCGTTATCGGGAGCGCGGTCGAGCGGAATGTTTTCCTGCGCCGCAGCAGATCCGACCCCAAATGCACATGAGAGCGCCAGCGCAGCCAAGCCGGCCCGGACGCTCGCCTTCGCGAGCGTCGAAAACAGAGATTTTCTCGTCATATCTTCCTCGCTCGTCAATTAATGGGGCTTGAACCGCACGCGTTCGGGCGGCTGCTTGAACGTGCCAAGCCGCGTCCAGAACGGCATGCCGAGGAAGAAAGCGAAATAGACGAGCGCGCAGATCTGGGCGATCAGCGTGGCCGCCGGCGATGGCGGCTTCGTGCCGAGGAACGCGAGCGTCAGGAACGCCAGCACGAAGATGCCGAGAAACACCTTGTGGAAGAACGGCCGGTAGCGAATTGACTTCACCGGCGAGCGGTCGAGCCAAGGCAGGAAAAAGAGCGAGATCACCGCCGTGCCCATCACCACCACACCCCAGAACTTCGACTCGGTGAAGTACATGGCGAGGATCACGAGCACCGCCAGCACCGGCAGCCCCGCGCGCCACTTGCCGCGCGCACGCACGAGCGCGAGCAGCCCGAGCAGCGCGATCACGATCATCAGCACGATCTTGAACGGGTCGGTGGTGGCGCGCAGCATCGCGTAGAACGCCGTGAAGTACCACACCGGCGCGATCTCGGGCGGCGTTTGCAGCGGGTTGGCCGGCACGAAGTTATTCGCTTCGAGGAAGTAGCCGCCCATTTCCGGCGCGAAGAACACGATCGCCGCGAAGACCATCAGGAAGATGCACACGCCCATGAAGTCGTGCACCGAGTAGTACGGATGGAACGGGATGCCGTCGAGCGGCACGCCGTTCGCGTCCTTCTTCTCCTTGATCTCGATGCCGTCAGGGTTGTTCGAGCCCACTTCGTGCAGCGCGATGATGTGACAGATCACGAGCCCGACCAGCACCAGCGGAATGGCGATCACGTGGAGCGCGAAGAAACGGTTGAGCGTGACGTCCGACACCACGTAGTCGCCGCGAATCCACAGCGACAGGTCCGGGCCGATGAAGGGAATCGCCGAGAACAGGTTCACGATCACCTGCGCGCCCCAGAACGACATCTGTCCCCAAGGCAGCAGGTAGCCGAAGAACGCTTCGGCCATCAGGCACAGGAAGATCGCGCAGCCGAAGATCCACACGAGTTCGCGTGGCTTGCGGTACGAGCCGTACAGAAGCCCGCGGAACATGTGCAGATACACGACCACGAAGAACATCGATGCGCCCGTCGAGTGCATGTAGCGGATGAGCCAGCCCCACGGCACCTCGCGCATGATGTACTCGACCGATGCGAACGCGAGCGTCGCATCGGGCTTGTAGTTCATGGTGAGGAAAATGCCTGTGATGATCTGGTTCACCAGCACGAGCAGCGCGAGCGAGCCGAAGAAGTACCAGAAGTTGAAGTTCTTCGGCGCGTAGTACTCGGAAAGGTGCGCTTTCCAGGTCGACGTCATCGGAAAGCGCTTGTCGATCCAGCCCTGCAGGCCGGCCGTTTCCGCCACATCCTTTTCGGTTCCCGTCGCCATCACGCTTCTCCTTTTTCGTCCCGGCCGATCACGATCTGCGTCGGGGACGCGAACATGTAGCGGGGAATGTCGAGGTTCTGCGGCGCCGGCTTGTTCTTGAAGACGCGGCCGGAGAGGTCATAGGTGGAGCCGTGGCACGGGCACAGGAAACCGCCTGGCCAGCTATCGGGCAGGTTCGGCTGCGGGCCTTCCTGGAAGCGCGGCGTCGGCGTGCAGCCCAGATGGGTGCAGACGGCAACGGCCACGAGAATGTTCTGATGCTCGGCGCGCGAACGGAACTCGTTCATGCAGTACTCCGGCATCGGCATCGAGAACGGATGCTCGGAGTTCGGGTCGGCGAGTTCCGGATCGGCCTTCTTCACGTCGGCCATCATGCGGTCCGTGCGGTTCAGGATCCACACGGGCTTGCCGCGCCAGGCCACGGTCATCATCGAGCCGGGCTGCAGATTCGAGATGTCGGCTTCGACAGGCGCGCCGGCGGCGCGGGCTTTTTCGGATGGTGCAAAGGAACCTACGAAAGGTACGACAGTGGCCACGCCTCCAATGCCACCTGCTACGGACGTCGCAATCAGCCAGGTTCGGCGGCTGCCATCGACGCGGTCATTCTCGTTGTCTCGCATCACATCGCCCCACTTCTGAGTTGGATTTTTCCGTCACGCCAGCTTACCCGCGGTGCTGCCGAACGCTAGTTTGCTCGAATGGAGTTGGCATTTACAAGGGGCGTTCTCTAAAAAGCTTCGGAAGTCCTTGATATCTCGGGGTTTTCCCGCAGAAAAGAGGGCCACTTTCTTTTCGGTTTGTAAATGCCTCATGAATAAAACGATGCTGCACCACGACAATTTTCGCTACATCCTCAATCAAACCGGATTGTCGATGTCGATGAAAAGATGCTCGATGTTGAAGGCTTCCGAGAGGTGCGCGCCCACGGCCTGTACGCCGAAGCGCTCGGTCGCGTGGTGGCCCGCCGCGAGGAACGCCACGCCGCTTTCCGCCGAGGTGTGCGTGGTCGGCTCGGAGATCTCGCCGGTTAGGAAGACGTCGGCGCCGGCATCGATCGCGGCGTCGAAGAGATTGTGCGCCGCGCCCGTGCACCACGCTACGCGGCGAATTTGCCAGTCGGGGTCGCCGAGCACGAGCGGCGTGCGGCCGAGTGTCTGCTCGACCTCTGCCGTAAAGTGCGCGAGCGTGATGGGCATGGGCAGCGTAGCCATCCATCCGAGATCCTGTTCGCCGAAGCGTTGTTCGCCGATCCAGCCGAATCTGGCGCCCAACTGCGCGTTATTGCCGAGTTCGGGATGGCAGTCGAGCGGCAGATGGTAGGCGAAGAGATTGAGGTCGTTCGAAAGCAGCGCATGCAGACGCCGGTACTTGCGGCCCGTAATTTGCGGCGCTTCGTTCTTCCAGAAGTAGCCGTGATGCACGAGCACGGCGTCGGCGCCCCACTCTAGCGCGGCTTCGAGGAAGGCGAGCGAAGCGGTCACGCCCGTGGCGATCTTCTCCACGCGCCGCCGCCCTTCGACCTGCAGGCCATTGGGGCAGTAGTCCTTGAACCGCGCGGATTCCAGAAGATTGTTCAGATACAATTCCAGTTCGATCCGATCCATATAATCCTCTAATCTTCAGATGCTTAGACGCTTTTGGCTGTTCTTCGCCCAGGCGGTGACGGTCCTGCTGGCGTTGATGTTCATCATCGCCACGCTCAAACCACAGTGGCTGCAGCACCAGGGGCAGTTCGGCAAGCAGCTCGCCGAACCGATCGTCGCACTGCGGGAGGTGGCGCCAGGTATCGGGGGAGGCGCCGCCCAGGGCTCCTATGCGGACGCCGCCCAGAAGGCAATGCCCGCGGTCGTCAACGTGTTCTCGAGCAAGGATGGGTCGCTGCCGCCCGATCCCCGCCAGAACGATCCGCTATTTCGCTACTTCTTTGGCGATCGCAACAAAAACCAGAAGCAGCAGGAGCAGCCTGCCGCCAACCTCGGTTCGGGCGTCATTGTCAGTCCGGACGGTTACATTCTAACGAACCAGCACGTAATCGACGGCGCGGACCAGATCGAAATCGCGCTTTCCGACGGCCGCACGACCAACGCGAAGGTGATCGGCATCGACCCGGAAACCGATCTCGCGGTGCTCAAGATCAATCTGCCGAACCTGCCCACCATCACGCTCGGCCGCATGGACCAGACGCGCGTGGGCGACGTCGTGCTCGCCATCGGCAACCCGTTCGGCGTGGGCCAGACGGTCACCATGGGCATCATCAGCGCGCTGGGCCGCAATCACCTCGGCATCAACACGTTCGAGAACTTCATTCAGACCGACGCGCCGATCAATCCGGGTAACTCGGGCGGCGCGCTCGTCGACGTGAACGGCAACCTGCTCGGCATCAACACGGCCATCTACTCGCGCTCGGGCGGCTCGCTCGGCATCGGCTTCGCGATTCCCGTTTCCACGGCGCGCAGCGTGCTGGAGAGCATCATCACCTCGGGTTCGGTCACGCGCGGCTGGATCGGCGTGGAGCCGCAGGACGTGACGCCGGAGATCGCCGATTCGTTCGGGTTGAAGGAGAAGTCGGGCGCGATCGTCGCGGGCGTGCTGCAGGGCGGCCCCGCCGACAAGGCTGGTATCAAGCCGGGCGACGTCCTCACTTCGGTGAACGGCGAGGCCATCACCGACACCACGCGCCTTTTGAACGTGATCGCGCAGATCAAGCCGGGCACCGACGCGAAGATCCACCTCGTGCGCAAGAACAAGGACCTCGATCTCGACGTGCTGATCGGCAAGCGCCCGCCGCCGCCGAAACAGCCGGCCCAGGAAGACGGCGAAGGCGACGACGGAGGCTGATGTCACACCGCGGGCGGCGCGCCACGCCCTGCCCGCAACCAGAAAACGAAAAGGCCGCGAACCCAGGTTCGCGGCCTTTTGCTTTCCGGCGCTGCACCAGCGAGCGCTAGCTCGCCGCCTGACTCTCGTCCGCGGGCTCCTTCTCGCCAGTGCCGATGAAGATACGCGCCGCGATGATGCCCAGTTCGTACAGGATGATGAGCGGCAGCGCGAGAATGAGCTGCGAGAACACGTCCGGCGGCGTCACGACGGCCGCGACGATGAACGCGCCGACGATCACGTAGGGCCGGATCTGCTTGAGCTTCTTCACAGTGACCACGCCCATGCGCACGAGCAGCACGACGATGATGGGTACCTCGAAGGTCACGCCGAACGCGATGAACATGGTGAGCACGAAGCTCAGGTAATTGTCGATATCGGTCGTCATCTCCGCGCCTAACGGCGCGTTGTAGTGCGCCATCACGCGGAAGATGGTCGGGAACACGACGAAATACGCGAACGCCATACCGCACAGAAAGAGCGTGTAGCTGCTCGCAACGAGCGGTACGACGAGCTTCTTTTCGTGCTGGTAAAGGCCGGGAGCCACGAACGCCCAGATCTGGTAGAGCACGACCGGCAGCGCGATCACGAAGGCGACGAGCATCGTGACCTTCATCGGCACGAAGAACGAGCCGGTCACGTCGGTGACGATCATCTTGCCGTCTTTGGGCAGGTTCTGCATGAGCGGACGCGCAAGCAGACGGAATATGTCGGGCGCCCAGTAGACGAGCCCGATGAACACGACGATCACGGCAAGGCCCGCGCGAATGATGCGGTCGCGCAGTTCGACGAGATGGGAAATGAAGGTCTCTTCGGAGCCTTCTTCCAGTTTTTGCTGGGGGTCGCTCACACCGGCCCTCTGTTGGAAATAGTCGTGCGCAAAGGCGGATCCGCGTCAGAAGAACCGCGTGGGCCGGCGCAGGCTGGCCGGCGTGTGCTGCGCTACGCGCGCAGCGCCGGATTGCACCCGCGTGCGGCGCAGCGTGGCGCGTTTGTACCAGGCAGGCGCAGCGCTTTGCTTCACGCGCCAGTTCTTGCGCTTCGCACCGCTCGCGCCGGCTTGGCCGGTGCGCCATCCCGATTGCGTTGCGGAGCCGTCCACCACGTTGGCGGCCGCGCCTTCCACGCCGGCAGGATCCGCGCCGCCGGCAATGCTCGGCGACACCGACGTGCCTGCGTTCCACGCGTCGTTCAACTCGGTTTCATGCTTGCGCAGGTTGTCCTGAACGTTCTTTTCGACGTTCTGTGCCGCGGCCTCGAACTCGGTCTTCATGCGGCGCAGTTCGTCGAGTTCGATCTCGCGCGTGACTTCCGCCTTGACGTCGTTGATATAGCGCTGCGCGCGCCCGAACAACGCGCCCGCCGTGCGTGCAACGCGCGGCAGCCGTTCCGGCCCGAGAACGACCAGCGCGACGACGCCGATCAGCGCCATCTTGGTTAAACCGAGATCGAGCATGAATGGAGTTTTCCGTCAGCCTTGGCTGCCTTAATGGAAAAAGCTGGAAACAAGCGGGAAAACAAGTGGCGGCGAAAAAACGGCCGCCACGCGTTTTAGCGGAGGTCGGAGCGCTGCGTCTTGTCCTTGGCTTCGACGTCGACTGCACCGCCGTCGGCAGGGAGCTCGCGCTTTTGCGTGTCGGCGCCTTCGCTCTCGCGCATGCCTTCCTTGAAACCCTTCACCGCACCACCCAGATCGGTACCGATATTGCGCAGCTTCTTGGTGCCGAAGACGAGCGCAACGATCAACAAGACGATCAGCCAGTGCCAAATGCTCAACGAACCCATGATTGACTCTCTCCTTAACCCCGTCGCCGCGCGAACTGCGCGACGCGATAAATTGTGCCTGTTTGATGTTGCATGGACGTGGCGTGCGCCCCTTTAGTGCAGACCACTGCCATTTATACCGATTTTCACCGCCGCCGGCACTCAGCCCATGCGGTGCCACGGACGCGGCCCGGCCAGCAAATGCGCGTGCAGATGGTAGACCTCCTGCCCGCCGCCCGGCCCCGTATTCACCACCGTGCGAAACCCGGTTTCACCGCCCGTGTACGACACGCCCAGTTCCTTGGCAAGCCGCGCAACCAGTACAAACATTCTACCAAGCAGCGGTGCGTCGTTTTCACTGCAATCGGCAAGGGTGGGAATATGCTGGCGCGGAATCACGAGAACGTGTGTTTCGGCTGCAGGCCGAATGTCGCGGAAGGCGACGAACTCGTCGTCCTCGTACACCCGCGTGCTGGGGATATGGCCATCGGCGATCTTGCAGAAGAGACAGGTGCTGCGGTCGTGACTCATGGTGCTCCAGGTGAGCAAAGCCGCACACACGCCCCGGGGGCCTTCAAAACCAGGCGCGCGGGTTGTGCAGCGGCTTGTTGTCGTACAAGTACAGCCAGCCTTTGATGATACGGTACAACGTCCAGATTGCGACAGCCCACAATATTGGAATGCCAACCAGCACAAAGATGAGCACGCCGCCGATCAGATGACCGGCGAGGCCAAGCCAGAACGTGCGGATTTGCCACGTGAAGTGCTGCTCGTAAGGCGTGCCGAGCGCTTCGTCGCGTTTGAGGTAATTGAGGATGATGGCCACCAGCACCGAAATGCCGCCGGTGAGCCAGTACACCGCATAGAGCGCGTACAGCACGTGTGTGAAAGTACGCAGGCTGCGCAAGCGGTCCGCATCAACACCGTTGCGGTACGTAGGGGGCGGATAGTCGCCAGACGTGGACATGTTGTTCATCTCCCTCTGCAGAACGATGTGCGCAGCGCGCAACCTTCACTCGCCGCTTTCTTCGCGCTCGCGGCTCTTGCGCAGCGCCTTTTCCTCGAGACCCGAAAGACCTTCGCGGCGTTCCAGTTCCGCGAGCACGTCGGCGGGACTCAGATCGAAGTGCGAGAGCGTGACGAGGCAATGGAACCACAGGTCGGCCATCTCGCCCACCAGCGCCTTCGGTGCGCCGCCCTGGCGCACGTCCTTCGCGGCCAGCACGACTTCGGTCGCTTCTTCACCGACCTTCTTGAGCACCGCGTCGTCGCCCTTGTGAAAGAGGCGCGCGACGTAGGAAGCGTCCGGATCGCCGCCCTTGCGGCTGTCGATCACCGCCGCGAGGCGCAGCAGGGTGTCGTTGGTGTTCAGTTGCGTCATTTGTAGATGTGTTCGGGGTCTTTCAGCACCGGGTCGACGGCGACCCAGCGGCCTTCGTCGACGGTGCCTTCGAATTGCTGGAAAAAGCACGAGTGGCGGCCGGTGTGGCACGCAATGCCCGAGACCTGCTCGATCTTGAGCAGCACGACGTCTTCGTCGCAGTCGAGGCGGATGTCGCTCACGTGCTGCACGTGGCCCGATTCCTCGCCCTTGAACCACAGGCGCTGGCGCGAGCGCGAGAAGTACACGGCGCGGCGCAGCTCCACAGTCTTGGCGAGCGCTTCGCGGTTCATCCACGCGAACATCAGCACGTCGCCCGTGGTGGCTTCCTGTGCGATCACCGGCACGAGGCCGTTGGCGTCCCAGTTGACCTTGTCGAGCCAGTTGGCGTTGGCGAGGTCTTGCGTCTGTGCGTTGCTCATCGCGTCACATCCTCACCGAAATGCCCTGGTCGGCCATGAAGCGCTTCGCCTCGCCCACCGTGTGCTCGCCGTAGTGGAAGATGCTCGCCGCCAGCACGGCGTCGGCATGGCCCTTGACGATGCCGTCCGCGAGATCCTGCAGGCCGCCCACGCCGCCCGAGGCGATCACGGGAATCGGCACCGCGTCGGACACCGCGCACGTCAGGGCGAGGTCGAAGCCGCTCTTCGTGCCATCGCGGTCCATGCTCGTGAGCAGGATTTCGCCCGCGCCCAGTTCGGCCATCTTGCGCGCCCACTCCACGGCGTCGATGCCCGTGGCCTTGCGTCCGCCGTGCGTGAAGACTTCCCAGCGCGAGGGCTCGCCCGGCGCCGAAGTGCGCTTGGCGTCGATGGCGACGACGATGCACTGCGAGCCGTATTTGTCGGCGGAATCGCGCACGAGCTGCGGATTGGCGACGGCCGACGAGTTCATGCTGACCTTGTCGGCGCCGGCGTTGAGCAGGCGCCGCACGTCCGCCACGGCGCGCACGCCGCCGCCCACGGTGAGCGGAATGAACACCTGCGAAGCCACTGCCTCGATGATCGGCAGGATCAGGTCGCGCTGGTCGGAGGTCGCGGTGATGTCGAGGAAAGTGAGTTCGTCGGCGCCCTGGTCGTCGTAGCGGCGCGCGATTTCAACGGGGTCGCCCGCGTCGCGCAGTTCGACGAAATTGACGCCCTTCACGACGCGCCCGGCGGTCACGTCGAGGCAGGGGATGATGCGTTTGGGTAGAGCCATGATCTTGCCGAAGTTGCCAGTCGGTGTGTGTGCGGCGAGCGCCTTTCGCGAGACGGCCGCCGGACCCGGTTCGGGCGTGGCGCGCAGCCCATTGTCGCGCGCTTTGCGCCTTGCTTTGCGCGTTGTCGCGAAATTATCCCGCGCGAGCGCCAGCCCAGATGGAGATGGCGGCGCCGCGCCAAAAACAAAAGGCCTCCCGTTACGGAGGCCGGCGTTCGACGCGTTACGCGTCGTCCGATTCGCGCAGGCTGTCTGCGCGCGTTTGCGCAGCGGTGAAGTCGAGGTCGCCCGAGTAGATCGCGCGGCCGCAGATCACGCCCTCCACGCCTTCGTCCTCGACTTCGCACAGTGCGTCAATGTCACCGAGGTTCGAAAGGCCGCCGCTCGCAATGATCGGAATCTTCACCGCACGCGCGAGGCGCACCGTCGCTTCGATGTTGATGCCCTGAAGCATGCCGTCTCGGCCGATGTCGGTGTAGATGATCGACTCGACGCCGTAGTCCTCGAACTTGCGTGCGAGGTCCGCGACTTCGTGGCCCGTGAGCTTGCTCCAGCCGTCAGTCGCGACTTTGCCGTCTTTAGCGTCGAGGCCGACGATGATGTGGCCCCCGAATGCGGTGCACGCTTCCTGCAGGAAGCCCGGATTCTTGACAGCGGCGGTGCCGATGATCACATAGGACAGGCCGTCGTCGAGGTAACGCTCGATGGTGTCGAGGTCGCGGATGCCGCCGCCGAGCTGCACGGGGATCTCGTCGCCGACTTCGCGGATGATCTCGCGAATCGCGTCTTCGTTCTTCGGCTTGCCGGCGAACGCGCCGTTCAGGTCGACGAGGTGCAGCCGCCGCGCGCCGCGCTCGACCCAGTGTCGGGCCATAGCCGCCGGTTCCTCGGAGAAAATCGTCGCCTGGTCCATATCGCCTTGTTTAAGGCGCACGCAGTGACCGTCTTTGAGATCGATGGCCGGAATCAGCAGCATAGCTTCGGGTGTGTCTGGGAATGGGGTTGAAGTCTGGGACGCCGGCGGAAAAAAGGCCCGATCCGACGCCGTTTCGCTAGTTTAGTACAACTCTTTCGGCGGCCTTGCTGACGCAAATCGTATGCCGCGGCGCTCGTGCGCGAAGGCGGCTGCGAGCGTCAGCGCCGCAGGAAATCAAGGGTTCCAGTGGACGAAGTTGCGATAGACGCGCAAGCCCGCAGCGGCGCTCTTTTCCGGGTGGAATTGGGTGGCGAAGATGTTATCCCGCGCCACTGCCGAGGTAAAGGCCGCACCGTACGGCGTTTCGCCCACGGTGTGCACCGCATCCGCCGGAACCACATAGTAGCTGTGCACGAAGTAAAAGAAGCTCTCGTCGGGCACGCCGTCCCACAGGGCGTGCGCGCGCGCCTGGCGCACGCGGTTCCAGCCCATTTGCGGGACCTTGAAGCGCGAGCCGTCGTCCTGCAACTGACCGGCCAGATCGAAGCGCACGACCTTGCCGGGCAGCAGGCCCAGGCCCTTCGTGTCGCCTTCCGCGCTCCAGTCGAACAGCATTTGCTCGCCCACGCACACGCCCATGAGCGGCTTCGTGCGCGAGGCTTCGAGCACGGCGTCCTGCAGGCCCGACTCGGCGAGGCTGCGCATGCAGTCGGGCATCGCGCCCTGCCCCGGCAGCACCACGCGGTCGGCAGCGCGGATCGCTTCCGGACGCTCGACGATGGCCACATCGGCTTCCGGTGCGGCCTGCCTCAGCGCCTGGGCCACCGAACGCAGGTTGCCCATTCCATAATCCACAATCGCAATTGAAGTTTTCATCTCGAATCCGGCCTGCTCGCCAGGCCCTGCTCTTGGCTGTACGGGCGCCTGTGCGCCGCGCGATGTGCCCTGATCTGCCTTCGAAGCCGTCAATGTACGCCAGTCGGCGCGTGCAAGCCCATAAGCCGAACGGCTAATGTGGCGCGCATGCCGCATGTCGGCGACAGCCCCGGCGCGGCGCGCTGGGCGTCCTTCCCCGGCACGCGCCTGCACCGTGCGCGCAGCGCGGCCCGCCTGCTGGTCGGTGAAAGGCGTCGCTTAGAGGCTGCCCTTCGTCGACGGAATCTTGCCCGCCTGACGTTCGTCCAGTTCGGCGGCCTGGCGCAGCGCGCGGCCGAATGCCTTAAACACGGTTTCCATCTGATGGTGCGCGTTGAGGCCGCGCAGATTGTCGATGTGCAGCGTCACGCCGGCGTGGTTCACGAAGCCGCGGAAGAATTCGATCGACAGGTCGACGTCGAACGTGCCGATGCGCGCGCGCGTGAACGGCACGTGGAATTCGAGGCCCGGACGGCCCGAGAAGTCGATCACGACGCGCGAAAGCGCTTCGTCGAGCGGCACATAGGCGTGGCCGTAGCGGCGAATGCCCTTCTTGTCGCCAATGGCCTGCGCCACCGCCTGGCCGAGCGTGATGCCGACGTCTTCCACCGTATGGTGGTCGTCGATATGCGTGTCGCCATGCGCCTCGATGTCCAGATCGATCAGACCGTGTCGTGCGATCTGGTCGAGCATGTGGTCGAGAAACGGCACGCCGGTCGCGAGCTTTTGCTCGCCGGTGCCGTCCAGATTGAGTTTCACGCGGATTTGCGTTTCGCTGGTGTTGCGAACGACTTGCGCGACGCGCATGGCAATATCCTTCAAACAGCCCGTAACAGGAGAGTGGGAGAACGAAGCATCGGCTTAACGGAGCACGAGCTTCAGGGCAGCGAGCAATTGCGCGTTTTCGTCGGGGGTGCCAACGGTCAGGCGCACACAGTTCGCAAGCAATGGGTGCATTTTACCCACGTTTTTGATCAGGATCCGGGCAGACAGCAGCGTGTCAAAAACCGCTGCCGCGTCGGGCACGCGCACGAGCAGGAAATTGCCCGCGCTTTCGAACACTTCTGCGCCTGGCAGCTTCGCCACTTCGGCCGCCAGCGCCGCACGCTCGGCGCGCAGTTGCGCGGCCTGGGCGTCGAGCACGTCGACATGGTCGAGCAGCAGATCCGCCGCCGCCTGCGTGAGCACATTCACGTTATACGGCGGACGCACCTTGTCGAATTCGTTGAGCCACGACGGCCGGCCGGCCAGGTAGCCGAGGCGTATGCCCGCGAGTCCGAGCTTCGACATCGTGCGCATCACGACCACGTTGTCGAACTCGCCTGCGCGCGGCATCCAGCTTTGCATCGCGAACGGCTGGTAGGCCTCGTCGATCACCACGAGGGACTTCGCCTGCGCAGCCGCCGCGATCACGCGCTCGATGTCGGCGTCGTCGAACAGCGTGCCCGTGGGGTTGTTCGGGTACGCCAGCCAGATGACGGCCGGCGTGTGTTCCGCGATGGCTGCGAGCGTCGCCTCGAGGTCGAGCGTGAAGTCGGTCTTGAGCGGCACGCCGACGAACTCAAGCTGCGCGAATTTCGCCGACATCGCATACATGACGAAGCCCGGCACCGGCGCGAGCACTTTCGCGCCCGGCTTCGCGCACGCCATCGTGATCATGCTGATGATCTCGTCAGAGCCGTTGCCGAGTAGCACGTCGCAGTCGGCCGGCACGCGCATCGTCTGCTTGAGCTTCGCGATCAGCGCCTCGGGGCGCGGCGCGGGATAACGGTTGAGTGCGACCGCAGCTAGCCGTTCGCCCAGAAGCGCGGCAAGGTCGGCGGGCAGTGCAAACGGGTTCTCCATGGCGTCGAGCTTCACGAAACCGGAAGCGTCGGGCACGGGGTAACTCGTCATCGCGAGCACGTCGCGACGGATGATGTCTTGTGGTGTCGTCATGTCGAAAGGCGGCTCGCGAAAAGCTGGGCCGCCGGCACGGACAGCTCGGCGAGCCGGCTGCCCTGGTTATCGTCGTGGTCTCTGCTGCGTGTGGGTCAATCTGCGGGGCTCACCGTCGCGCGACGTCTCCATGCTGCGCGGCGGCTCATTCAAACAGTTTCTGCAAGTTGCCAGGCGTGCTTTACACCTGCTTCATGCGGAATTCGGCGCTGCGCGCGTGCGCTTGCAAACCTTCGCCATAGGCCAGTTCGGCCGCGATCTCACCGAGCGTTTGCGCGCCTTCCGCACTCACCTCGATGAGGCTCGAACGCTTGATGAAATCATAGACGCCAAGCGGCGAGGAGAAACGTGCGGTACGAGACGTAGGCAGCACGTGATTCGGCCCCGCGCAGTAGTCGCCAAGGCTCTCGCTCGTATAGCGGCCAAGGAAGATCGCGCCCGCGTGGCGGATTTCGGCGCCCCACTTCTGCGGCTCCAGCGCCGAGATTTCGAGGTGCTCCGGCGCGATCTCGTTGGCGATGGCGCAGGCTTCCGCCATGTCGCGCACCTTCACGAGCGCGCCGCGGTTGGTGAGCGACGTGGCGATGACTTCGGCGCGCGGCATGGCGGGCAGCAGCTCGGCGATGGCGTCTTCCACGCGCTTGATGAACCCTGCGTCCGGGCACAGCAAGATCGACTGCGCGAGTTCGTCGTGCTCGGCCTGCGAGAACAGGTCCATGGCGACCCAGCGCGGGTCGGTCGTACCGTCGCAGATCACGAGGATTTCGGAGGGACCCGCGATCATGTCGATGCCGACCGTGCCGAACACGCGGCGCTTGGCCGAAGCGACATAGGCGTTGCCCGGCCCGCAGATCTTGTCGACGGGCGGAATGGTGTTCGTGCCGTACGCGAGCGCGGCCACGGCCTGCGCGCCGCCGATCGTGAACACGCGATCGACACCGCCGAGCAGCGCCGCCGCCAGCACGAGCGGGTTCTTCACGCCGTCGGGCGTGGGCACGACCATGATGATTTCGCGCACGCCCGCCACCCGCGCGGGAATGGCGTTCATCAGCACGGACGACGGATACGCGGCCTTGCCGCCGGGCACATAAAGGCCCACGCGGTCGAGCGGCGTGACCTTCTGGCCGAGGACCGTGCCGTCGGATTCGGTGTATTGCCAGCTATGCGAGCCGCATTCGATGCGCTGCTTCTCGTGGTAGCCGCGCACACGCGCCGCCGCCGCTTCGAGCGCCGCGCGCTGCTTGGGCTCGAGGCTCTCCAGCGCCGCTTCGAGTTCGCTGAACGGCAATTCGAGCGCCGCGACGCTCGTGGCGGAGAGGCGGTCGAAGCGGTTCGTGTAGTCGAGCACGGCGGCGTCGCCGCGCGCCTTCACGTCGGCGAGAATCTGTGCGACGGAGCGCTCGATGGCCTCGTCCTCGCTCGCCTCGAAGGCGAGCACCGCGTGCAGCGCCTTCTTGAAGCCTTCGGCGCTGGAATCGAGTTTGCGCATCGTGATAGCCATGCTGGTATCCATCCGTTACGTT
This sequence comes from Paraburkholderia sp. JHI869, assembly GCF_038900775.1. Classification (NCBI taxonomy): domain Bacteria; kingdom Pseudomonadati; phylum Pseudomonadota; class Betaproteobacteria; order Burkholderiales; family Burkholderiaceae; genus Paraburkholderia; species Paraburkholderia sp. JHI869. The sequence goes on along the minus strand of NZ_JAYMSC010000021.1, from coordinate 89,213 downwards.
GTGCGCGCCGTGCCTTTTGAGATGCACTGCGCGCGAGGCGGCGCGTCATTGCGCCTGCCCTTTGCTACTACTCTGTCAACTCGCCTGCGTGCCGCGTGAGGCGCGTTCGAACGCGTCGATGATTGGCCGCAGCGCGGCGCGCTTGAGCTTGAGCGCCGCCTGATTTACGACGAGGCGCGACGAAATCTCCATGATCTCTTCGACCTCGACCAGATTGTTCGCGCGCAGTGTGCCGCCCGTGCTGACGAGGTCGACGATCGCATCGGCGAGACCGACGAGCGGCGCGAGTTCCATCGAGCCGTACAGCTTGATCAGGTCGACGTGCACGCCCTTGGCCGCGAAGTGCTGACGCGCGGCTTCCGTGTACTTCGTGGCCACGCGCAGGCGCGCGCCCTGGCGCACCGCATTCGCATAATCGAAGCCGCCCTTCACGGCCACCGAAAGACGGCAGCGCGCGATGTCGAGATCGATCGGCTGATACAGGCCGCCGCCACCGTGCTCGTTGAGCACGTCCTTGCCCGCCACGCCGAAGTCGGCCGCGCCGTACTCCACGTAGGTCGGCACGTCGGTCGCGCGCACGACGATCACGCGCAGGTTCGGGTCGGTGGTCGGCAGGATGAGCTTGCGCGAGGTTTCCGGGTCTTCGGTCACATGCACGCCGGCCGCGGCGAGGAGCGGCATCGTCTCTTCGAAGATGCGGCCCTTCGAGAGCGCGAGCGTGAGCGGCGCGCTAACCGCGGCCGCCGGCGTGGGCTTGGACTCGACCGTGCTCATGCCGCGCTCCCCTTGATCCGCTTCACGTTCGCGCCGATCTTCGTGAGCTTCTCTTCCATGCGGTCATAGCCGCGGTCGAGGTGATAGATGCGGTCGATCAGCGTTTCGCCATCGGCGCACAGGCCTGCGATCACGAGGCTCGCCGATGCTCGCAGGTCGGTTGCCATCACCTTCGCGCCCGAGAGCTTCTCGACACCGGCGACGAGCGCCGTCTTGCCGTCGATCGTGATGTGCGCGCCCAGGCGGTTCAGTTCCTGCACGTGCATGAAGCGGTTTTCGAAGATGTTTTCGACCACTTGCGAGGTGCCGTCGGCGATCGTGTTGAGCGCCATGAACTGCGCCTGCATGTCGGTCGGGAACGCCGGGTATTCGGAGGTGCGCAAGTTCACGGCGCGCGCGCGCTCGTTCATGCGCACGCGCATCCAGTCGTCGCCCTCTTCAATCGTCACGCCGGCTTCGCGCAGCTTGTCGGTGACGGCGTCGAGGATGTGCGGACGCACGTGGCGCAGCGTGACGTCGCCGCCCGCGGCCGCGACCGCGCACAGGAACGTGCCCGCTTCGATACGGTCGGGAATGACGGTGTGGTGCGCGCCGTGGAGCTTGTCCACGCCTTGAATGACGAGGCGGTCCGTGCCGATACCTTCGATCTTCGCGCCCATCGCCACGAGCAGGTGCGCGAGGTCGCCCACTTCGGGCTCGCGCGCGGCGTTCTCGATCACCGTCTCGCCATCGGCGAGGACGGCGGCCATCAGCAGGTTCTCCGTGCCGGTGACCGTGATCATGTCGGTGACGATGCGCGCACCCTTCAGGCGCTTCGCACGCGCCTCGATGAAGCCGTGCTCGATGTTGATCTCGGCGCCCATCGCCTGCAGGCCCTTGATGTGCTGGTCCACGGGGCGCGCGCCGATCGCGCAGCCGCCCGGCAGCGACACCTTCGCCTCGCCAAAGCGCGCGACGAGCGGCCCGAGCACGAGGATCGAGGCGCGCATGGTCTTCACGAGCTCGTACGGCGCGACGAGGTTGTTCACCTTCGAAGCGTCGAGCTGCACACGGTGGCCGTCCTGCTCGGTACGCACGCCCATCTGGCCGAGCAGCTTGAGCGTGGTGCGCACGTCCTGGAGGTCGGGCACATTGTCGAGATGAACGGGTTCGGCGCTCAGAAGGCCCGCGCAGAGAATCGGCAATGCAGCGTTCTTTGCACCGGAAACAACCACTTCCCCTGCGAGCTTCTGCCCGCCGACGATGACGAGTTTATCCATGCCTGAGGTTTCCTGATCGGTGCGGCCGGCTTGCGGGGTCGCTTGATGTTGAGCTGCGCCGCTCGCGGCGGCGTCTTTGTCCTGGGTAATTCGCACTGAGATTCCAGATTATGCGTTCTGCCATTCGGCGGGCGTGAGCGTCTTCATGCTGAGCGCGTGGATTTCCTCGCGCATGCGGTCGCCGAGCGCCGCGTAGACGAGCTGATGGCGCTGGATCAAGCGCTTGCCGTCGAATGCTGAAGAGACGATCGTCGCGAAGAAGTGCTGGCCATCGCCTTCGACTTCGAGGTGCTCGCACGCGAGACCTGCCGAGATGTACTGCTTGATCTGTTCCGGAGTCGGCAACATGAGTATGGCTCCTGCCTGATATTTCACTTAGTGGCGCAGCTTGTACCCGCTCGCGAGCAGACGCATGGCGAGCGTGGCAAGCGCCACGAAAAACACGAAAACGATCGAAAGGCTCACAAGCGGGTTGATATCGGACAGGCCGAAGAACCCATAGCGGAAGCCATCGATCATGTAGAAGAACGGATTAAGCCGCGACACCTCGCGCCACACCGGCGGCAGCGAATGCGTCGAATAAAACACGCCCGAAAGAAACGTGAGCGGCATGATGAGAAAGTTCTGAAACGCCGCGAGCTGGTCGAACTTCTCCGCCCAGATCCCGGCGATCAGGCCGAGCGTGCCGAGGATCGCCGAGCCGAGCACCGCGAAAGCGAGGATGTAGAACGGCGCGGCGAAGCTCATCGGAATGAACCAGATCGTCACGACGAACACGCCCGCGCCAACGGCGAGGCCGCGCACGATCGAGGCGAGCACGTAGGCTCCAAACATCTCCCATGCGGCGAGCGGCGGCAATAGAACGAATACGAGATTGCCCGTGATCTTCGACTGGATCAATGAAGACGAGCTGTTCGCGAAGGCGTTCTGCAGCACGCTCATCATCACGAGGCCGGGAATCAGGAAGCTCGTGTACTCCACGCCGGGGTACACCTCCACGTGGCCGCGCAGCGCGTGGCCGAAGATCGTGAGATAGAGCAGCGCGGTAATGACGGGCGCGAGCACGGTCTGGAAAGCGACCTTCCAGAAACGCAGCACTTCCTTGTAGAACAGCGTACGAAAACCGCTCATGCGAGACCCTCGACCACTTCAGGACCGTTCATCACCTGCACGAAGACATCCTCCAGATCGGCCTTGCGCACTTCCACTTCTTCGAGCTTGCAGCCGTTCGCGCGGCACTTTGCCAGAATGCGCTCCACGTCGTCGTAACTCGCGAGGCGCAGCAGATGCTGGTGCGCGTTGGCGTTGGACGGATCGACTTCGAGTGCACGCAACTCGCTCGGCAGCACGCCTTCGGAGAAACGCAGGAACAACTGCGTGCCCGCAAAGCGCTGCAGCAGCGTGCTTGTGCGCTCGAGCGCGACCATCTCGCCGCGCCGCAGCATGGCGATGCGGTCGCACAGCTGCTCCGCTTCTTCGAGATAGTGCGTGGTGAGCACGATGGTGTGCCCTTCGCGGTTCAGGCGCGCGATGAACTTCCAGAGCGTCTGGCGCAGTTCCACGTCCACGCCGGCAGTGGGCTCGTCGAGCACGATCACCGGCGGACGGTGCACGAGCGCTTGCGCGACGAGCACGCGGCGCTTCATGCCGCCGGACAGCGCGCGCATGTTGACGTCGGCTTTCTCGGTGAGATCGAGATTGGCCATGACTTCGTCGATCCACGCGTCGTTATTGCGCAGACCGAAGTAGCCGGACTGGATGCGCAGTGTCTCGCGCACGGTGAAGAACGGATCGAACACCAGTTCCTGCGGCACGACGCCGAGGCTGCGGCGCGCATTGCGGAAGTCGGAGACGACGTCGTGGCCACGCACGGCGATCGAACCCTCGTCCGCGCGCGCGAGGCCGGCAAGAATGCTGATGAGCGTCGTCTTGCCCGCGCCGTTCGGGCCGAGCAGCCCGAAGAACTCGCCGTCTTCGACCGTGAAGCTGACGCCCTTGAGCGCCTGAAGCGACTTGTAGCGCTTCTTGACGTTGCGGATTTCTATGGCTGGCATGACTAATACGCCGCCCGTTTGCGAACGGCGCGGCTCAAGAGTGCATCAATGCTGCGGGGAAGACCGGAATTGGGGACGGCTTACTACGCCGTCTTTGCTGTCTCAGTGCACGCTTTTTTCATACCAAGCGATGCTTTTTGCGCTGAGGCAGCGCCCAAAAAACGGTTGATTATAGGCCAAGTCGGAAAGCGCGGCCTGGCCTTGGAGGGGGAACGGCGTCGGCCCGGCTGCGCGGCGTAGTGCCGCTCGAACGCAATGGTTCGGCCAGGCGACGCGGGTCAATGTCGCTCGTTGAGGAGCGAATCGACACCGTAGGCGCGCGCGAGAGCGGCGAGCGCGGGGGGCAAATTGATTACGGCGAGGGAGGCGCCACGCTCACGCGCGGCACGCTGCCAGGCGATCAGGACGGCGAGCGCCGACGAATCGAACTGGGTGAGCGCCGCACAGTCCACGGCGGTTGCGCCCGCCGAGATCTGCGCGAACCCGGCCGAAAGCGCGGCCTTCGCGCTCTCGTGGGTCAGGTTTGCGCCGGTGGCGAAGCGCTCGCTCACGAGGTCGCCTTGCCCGATGCGAGTTGCTGGTTACGCTGCGTGAGGAACTGGATCAGGCCGTCCACGCCGCCTTGCTGGATCTTTTCCTGGAACTGCTGCTGGTACGCCTGGATGAGCCACGCGCCAAGCACGTTGATGTCATACACGCGCCAGCCTTCCGGCGTCTTGTAGAGGCGATAGTCGAGCTCGATCGGCTGGCCGCCGTTCATGACCGTCGAACGGACCACGACGTCGGTGTCGTCCGGGTTCGCGCGGAACGGCTTGTACTGGATCTGCTGGTCGCGCACCTGGGCGAGCGCGCCCGAGTACGTGCGGATGAGCAACGTCTTGAACTGCTCGATGACCTGTTGCTGCTGCTCCGGCGTAGCCGTGCGCCAGTTGCGGCCCATCGCGAGCTGCGTGGTGCGGCGGAAGTCGGTGTACGGCAGGATCTTTTCGTTGACGAGCTGCGTGATCTTGCTGATGTCGCCGGACTGGATGGTCTTGTCACCCTTGATCTGGCTCATGACCTGCTGCGTGACCGTCTGGACCATCGCGTCAGGATTGCTGGTGTCTACCGTCTGGGCGAACGCACTGCCGGCAAACGAAAGAAACATGGCGAAAAACGGGTACAGAAAGAATTTCTTCATATCGAGTCCTGCAAGTTGGGGGACATCGCCCCGTTGGAGCCAACGATATCACGCGAGATCTATCTCGCTATGTCAAAAACTGCCAGCAAAGTGCGACAAGCGTTTCTGCTTGTTACGTCAGACGTTTATGTCGGACGCCGTTGCCACAGGATCGCTCCGGCGACGCGTTGCGCCATACCGGAGCGCGGCGCTCAGCGCAGACGCAGCATGCTCGGGAAGCCGATGCGCGCCGGCGGGATCATCTGGTCGCCCGGCACCGTGGTTTCCGACGCGCCCACCGGCGCCGCGGCGCCAGCCGGGCCTTGCAGCGTGGCCGGAGCGGCCGTTTCGCCGTTGGGATACGCAGGCGCCATGCTGGCTGCGTTCGGCGTGGCCGCACGCGCAGTGCCCGAGGCGGGGATCGCCGCACCGGCAGTCGTACCAGCAGCCGCACCCGAAGCGGGGACCGCTGCACCGGCGGCCGCGCCAGGCGCCGCGCCCTCGTCGGTGTCGTCGTACTTCGGCAGCGGCGCGCTATCGCCGTAATCCGGCAGATTGCTGTCAGACGACGCGTGTCCATCCGAAAGCAGATAGCGACGGCGCTGCAAATAGGCGTTGCGGATGAACGAGTACTTGTCGATCGCCGCGCCTTCGAGCAGGTCGCTCGCGCCCAGCAGGTTGGCGCGCGTGCTCACCACGTTCAGGCCGTAAAGGCCCCACGAGAGCGCGGCCGGATCCACATAGGTGAGCGGATTGATGAAGTAGTTAGGCACGAGGCCCACGCCGTCGCGCACCGTGCTCGGACCGAACAGCGGCAGCACGAGGTACGGGCCGGGCGGCACGCCATAGTGACCGAGCGTGAGGCCGAAGTCCTGGTTGTGCTTGGGCAGCTTCGCGAGCGTTGCGACGTCGAAGAGACCGCCGACGCCGAAGACCGTGTTGATCACGATCCGCATGATGTCCGAAACGCCGTCGGCGATCTTCAGTTGCAGGAAGTTGTTCGCGGCGTTGTACACGTCGCCGATATTCGCGAAGAAGTTCGTCACGCTGTCGCGCACGGGTTGCGGCGTCACCTTCACGTAGCCCTGCGCCACCGGCTTGAGCGCATACGTGTCAACCGTGTCGTTGAACGTGTACACGGTGCGGTTGAAGCCTTCCCACGGATCGTCTTTGGACGGCGTCTGCACCGTCGAACAGCCCCCGAGTGCAAGCGCTGCGACGCCGAGCGTAATGGCGCGCATGCGTATGGTCGTCATTCTTTTTCTCCTTCTTATTGGGCCGCCGAAGCCGCCGGTGCTGCCGAAGCCGCCGGCGCAGGGGCCTGAGCCGGTGCGGGCGCGGGTGCCGCAGCGGGCGCCGGCGCTGCATCCGCGCTCGCGCCGCTGGACGGCTGCTTCGCGGCGCCCGAATCGGCCGCCTTGCTATAGAGGAACTGGCCGATCAGGTTTTCGAGCACGATCGCCGACTGCGTCATCGAGATGGTGTCCCCAGCCTTGAGCATTTCCGAATCGCCGCCCGGCTCGAGGCCGATGTACTGCTCGCCGAGCAGGCCGGACGTCAGGATCTTCGCCGACGTGTCTTTCGGAAACTGGTACTGCTGGTCAAGGTTGATCGTCACCAGCGCTTGGTAGGTGTTGGAGTCGAAGCCGATCGAGGCCACGCGGCCCACGGTCACGCCCGCGCTCTTCACCGGCGCGCGCGGCTTGAGGCCGCCGATATTGTCGAACTTGAGCTTCACCGGGTAAGTGGACTGAAACGACAGCGAACTCATGTTGCCGGCCTTCAGCGCAAGGAACAGCAGCGCAATAAAGCCCAGCACCACAAACAGGCCGACCCAGAAGTCGAGAGCATTCTTTTTCATCGTCATCCCAATGAGAATCCGTTGCGGCGTCGCTCATGCGCGCGCCGCGCCGCCGGGTCGCTGCCCGGCGTCTTTAGCTGAACCGTTTAGCTAAACATCAGCGCGGTGAGCAGGAAGTCGAGGCCGAGCACCGCGAGCGACGCGTACACGACCGTCTTCGTGGTCGCGCGCGACACGCCCTCGGGCGTGGGCTTCGCCTCGTAGCCCTGATAGAGCGCGGTGAACGTCACGGCGAAGCCGAACACGATGCTCTTCATCACGCCGTTGCCCACGTCTGTCCAGACGTCCACGCCGCCCTGCATTTGCGACCAGAACGCGCCGGCATCCACGCCGATCAGCAGCACGCCCACCACGTAGCCGCCCAGAATGCCGACCGCGCTGAAGATGGCCGCGAGAACCGGCATGGCGATCACGCCCGCCCACATGCGCGGCGCGACCACCACGCGCACAGGGTCCACGGCCATCATCTCCATGGCCGTGAGCTGCTCGCCCGCTTTCATGAGGCCGATCTCGGCCGTGAGCGAGGTGCCCGCGCGGCCCGCGAACAGGAGCGCGGTGACGACGGGCCCGAGCTCGCGCACGAGCGAGAGCGCGACCAGCAGCCCGAGCGCCTGCTCGGAGCCGTAGCGGTTGAGCGTGTAGTAGCCCTGCAGGCCGAGCACGAAGCCCACGAACAGGCCCGACACGGCAATGATCAACAGCGAATAATTACCGACGAAGTGGATCTGCTTCGTGACAAGGCGCGGCCGGCGCAGCAACGGGAAGAATTCGAGGACGAGGCGCACGAAAAAGCGCGTGGCATGCCCCGCGCGCGCGATCGTTTCGAGCACGGTGCGCCCGACCGAGCTGATGGCGCCGATCATGAGCGGCCTCCGCCAATGCCGAAGTCCGCTTCGAGCGGCTGGTTCGACGGGTAATGAAACCGGAACGGGCCGTCCGGCGCGCCGTCGATGAACTGGCGCACGATCGGGTCGGTCGAGGCGCGCAGTTCGTCGGGCGTGCCCTGCGCCTGCACGCGGCCGTTCGCCATGAAATACACGTAGTCGGCGATCGCGAACGACTCGGGCACGTCGTGCGTGACGAGGATCGAGGTCGCGCCGAGCGCGTCGTTGAGCGTGCGGATGAGGTTCGCCGTTATGCCGAGCGAAATCGGGTCGAGACCCGCGAACGGCTCGTCGTACATCATGAGCTCGGGGTCGAGCGCGATCGCGCGGGCGAGCGCCACGCGGCGCGCCATGCCGCCCGAAATTTCCGAAGGCGCAAGGTCGCGTGCGCCACGCAGGCCGACGGCGTTGAGCTTCATGAGCACGAGGTCCCGGATCAGCTCTTCAGGCAGATCGGTGTGCTCGCGCAGGGCGAAGGCGACGTTCTCGAACACCGACATGTCGGTGAAGAGCGCGCCGAACTGGAACAGCATGCCCATCTTGCGGCGCAGGGCGTAGAGCCCTTCGCGCGATTGGGCGCCGACGTCCTGCCCGCCGAACAGCACCTGGCCGCGCTGGGCGCGAACGAGGCCGCCAATCAGGCGCAGCACTGTCGTTTTTCCGCCACCGGAACCGCCCATGACTGCCACTACCTGACCGCGCGGGAAGCGCATGTTCAGGCCGGACAGGACGAGCCGGTCGCCGTATCCGAAGTCGACGTCGCGCAGCTCCAGCAGGGTCTCAGAGGTTGAGGGCACGTGGCAGACAGTCCATTTACACGAAGGCGGGATTATAGGGCCATCGTGGAAAACCTGCCGTGACGCACCCTGGCCCATTGATGTAAGCCGCAACACCTGCTAGCGCGGGTTGCAGCCCCTCCTGGCCGGGGTCGCGCACGCGGCGCGGCCCTGGCCAGGGCGGACCATTATTGCGTAAACGCGTTGCGCAGTGCAGCAACCGCGGCAGCCGGGTCGGCGGCCTCGGTCACGGCGCGCACCACCGCCGCGCTGCCCGCGCCCGTGGCGAGCACCTCGGGTAGTACGTTGCCGTCGATGCCGCCGATCGCCACCATCGGCACGACGCCGTCCAGCAGCTTCACGTAGCGGGCGAGACGCGCGAGGCCCTGGGGCGCCGTAGGCATCGCCTTGGTCGTGGTGGCGAAGACTGCACCGCACGCGAGGTAGCTCGGGCGGAAATGGAGCGCCGTCAGCATCTCGAAGTAGCCGTGCGTCGAGAGGCCGAGACGCACGCCCGCCGCCGCGATCGCGCCGAGATCCGCTTCGCGCAGATCTTCCTGGCCGAGGTGCACGCCATAGGCGCCGGCCGCGACGGCCTCCTGCCAATGGTCGTTGATGAAAAGCTGCGCGTCGTGCTTGCGGCCCGCCGCGACGCAGCGTTCGATTTCGTGAGTGAGCGCCGGCGATTTCGGTTGCTTGCTGCGCAACTGCGCCGTCTTGACGCCGTAGTCGAGCACGCGCTCGACCCAGTCGGCCGTGGGCAGCACCGGATACAGGCCAAGCTTTGCGGGGCACGGCGCGAACGGCTGCGCGGGCGCGGCGGGCAAGCCCAGCACGCGCGGGAAACGCTCGATGTCGACTGGCCAGGCGTCGGCCTGCTGCTCGTCGCCGTCGCGCCAGGCGAGCGCGAGCACGAGCGCGTCGTGCGGATCGAAGCCGCAGTCGAGGAACGCAGCCAGCGCGGGAATCCAGTCCTCCGACAACTCGCCTTCGAGCGCGTAACGCTCGCCGCCCAGATGCAGCGTGGCGCGCGCCGCCTTCGGGTTTTCGCCCGCGGCTTCGATCACGCCCGCGCCACCCGTCATCCAGCGCGCGATGTTGGCCAGATGCGGCGCCGCGTCGGTCACGACGATCAGATCGCCGCCGTTGGGCGCGTCAGGCGGCGTGAGACAGATGCGCCACGGCGCATGCGTGGGCTGCCAGTCGCCCAGGCGCGCACGGATGCGCTCGGCCGTTTCGGTGAGTTCGTCGGCGGGCGGCCAGAACAGTTCGCGGTCCTGCAGTCGCAGCGTTTCAGTCATCGTTTGTCTCCGTCCTGGTGCCAGAAGGGCATGCCGACCACGGGCGTGCTCGCGACCGCCGCTTCGCGCTCGGCCATCGGCCCGGCGAGATAGGCGGCGCGCCCCGCCTCGACGCCCAGCGCGAACGCACGCGCCATCGCATCGGGGTGCGTGGCCTGCGAAACGGCCGTGTTGAGCAGCACGCCGTCGAAGCCCCACTCCATCACCTGGCAAGCATGCGAGGGCACGCCGAGACCCGCATCGACGATGAGCGGCACATCGGGCAAGCGCTCGCGCAGCACGCGCAACCCGTATGGATTGATCACGCCCTTGCCGGTGCCAATCGGCGCGCCCCACGGCATCAGCGCCTCGCAGCCCGCATCGAGCAGACGCCGGCCGATCACGAGGTCCTCGGTGCAGTACGGCAGCACCTTGAAGCCGTCCTTGATGAGCCGCGCAGCGGCTTCGATCAGGCCGACCGGGTCAGGTTGCAGCGTGTAGTCGTCGCCGATCAGTTCGAGCTTGATCCAGTCGGTTTCGAAGACTTCGCGCGCCATGTGCGCCGTCGTCACCGCCTCGTTGACGGTGAGGCAGCCGGCCGTGTTCGGCAGGAGCGGTACGCCGTGGCGCTTGAGCAAGTCGAAGAAGCCCGCTTCGGCGGTGCCTTCGTTCATCTGGCGGCGCAGCGCGACAGTGATCATGCCGGGGCGCGCGGCGGCCATCGAGTCGGCAAGCGACTGCAGCGACGGATAGCGCGACGTGCCGAGCAGCACGCGGCTCGTGAAGGTTTCGCCGTAGAGCGTGAGCGCGTCGGCGGTGGAAGTGGTGGTCATGGGTTGGAATCCTTGGCGGAGTCGTGAAAGCGCTCGCCTTGAAAGCGACGCGCAACCGTTGGCTTTGGGCGAGCGAGGCTCAGCCGCCAGCCACGGGGCTCACGACGTCGAGGCGGTCGCCCGCCTGGAGCGAGCGCGCGCCATGCTGGGTGCGCGCCACGAAATCGCCGTTCAGCGCGACGGCGAACGGCGGACGCGCGCCAAATGCGGCGAGCGCATCGGCGACAGTCGCGCCCTCGGGCAGCGTGATCGGCTTCTGGTTGATATGAATGTCCATGGCAAATACGTTCTCAGACTGCGGATTGTTTCTGGTAGAGCTTCAGGCCGGCACGTGCGCACCCTGCGCATGCAGCATCTCGCCCCATCGCGACGCGCGGCGCAGCGACTCGAAGGAGTCGGCGTCGTTCACACGGGAGTCGAGCAGCGCTTGTGCGAAGCGCGCGGCTTCGTCGGCGACTTCCGGCGCGATCATGAAGCCGTGCCGGTAGAGGCCGTTCACACGCAGCGTGGTCTTGCCGTCCCAAATGAGCGCCGGGCGATGGTCGGGCAGCGTCGGGCGGCACTGCGTGTTCAACTCGAGAATGCGCGCCTCGCCGAACGCCGGATGCACCGCAAACGCCGCGCTCAGCAATTCGAGCGCCGAGCGCACGCTCACGGGCGAACGGTCCTCGCCTTCGATCTCGGTCGCGCCGATCACAAAGACGTCGTTCTCCTTGGGCGCGATATAGAGCGGATAACGCGGATGCAGGAGCCGCACCGGACGCGTGAGCGTGATGCCCGGCGCGTGCACGCGCGCGACTTCGCCACGAATGCCGCGCAGGCCTGGCAGCGCGGGTTTGGCGCCCAGTCCGCGGCAGTCGATCGTCACACGCGCGGGCGGCGGATTGGCCTCGTCGACCGTGGTGTGCCAGTGGGTTTCCACTCCGCGCTCGGCGAGCCCCGCCGCCAGCGCGGCCAACGCCTGGCGATTGTCGAGCTGGCCCTCGCCCTCGAGCAGCCAGCCGCGCGCGAAGCGCCCGGCGAGCGCTGGTTCGGCCGCGTCGAGCTGCGCACCCGCGAGCGCGACGAAGTTCGCATCGGCGAGCGAACGCGGCGCGTTGGCGCGCACGCGGCGCTCGAAGAGCGGGGCTTCGGTGCGATCGGCGGTATGCCAGACCACGAGCGTGCCGTTGCGCTGGAAGAACACAGGCTCCGGCAACTCGGCCAGGATGCGCGGCCAGGTCTCGAGCGACGCGACGCCAAGCTCGGTGATCAGCAGTTCGGCGACAGCGGCTTCCGCGAGCGGCGCGAGCATGGCCGCCGCGACCCAGGCCGCGGCCTCGCCGCCTTCGGGGCCGCCACGCTCGTAAAGCGCGACGCGATGGCCCTCGCCGGCGAGACGCCATGCGACGAGCCGGCCGCTCAAGCCGCCGCCGAGCACGGCGAAGTCGGGCACGCTGCCCACGTCAGGGTTGCGCGCGCGAGTCATGACGGCGCTCCGTCACGCGAGGCGAACGCGATAAGAATCGGGGAACAAAGAGAATAGGCGGTCATCGTATCCTTTCCGTACGGCAGCAGCAGACGTACCCAAGGACGAAACCGGCTGGCAAGGCCGACCGTGGAGGCTATGCGGCGCAAACGGCCCAATACAAAAATCGCGAAATTCGCGGAATGTGTACGAACCCATGCGCCCAAAGCGCAGCCCGGCGGGAATCCTGGCGCCCTGCAAATGCTGGGCGCTCCGGCAAGACTTTCTGGAAACTTCCCGCGCCGGTATTACCCGGATCGGGTGCGAAGGGTCTCTCTCAGCCTCAGTACGGCATGCCCCGCATACCGGTGAAGCACCCCTGTTTCGTCAAGGTCGATTAGACCACAAAAGGCGCGCGGCCCGCAAACCTCGGCAGAGCGGGACTTCCGCTCTGGCACAATGCCCTGAGCCCGCCTCTTTCGCCTCGCAAGCCCGCGCGGTGAGACAATGGGCGCCACGCTACGGCGGCGCCGGCGTGCGCTTTTGTCTCCGCGCCTGGCGCCGCTTTTGGCCCGTTAAGACTCACTTAAGCGCCCGACGACAGAATCGCTGCAAAAATCGTTGCACCGCTGCCGCCATGCGGCGCGCAGCGCATGCCCCCCAGCGGGCCGCCACATCTTCAGGACGCACATGACCAACCAACCTGCCCGCGCCACGCCCGATCAGAACGAGCATCAGAAGATCACCGCGTGGAGCCTGATCAAGCCCTACTGGGTCTCCGAGGAACGCTGGATCGCCTGGGGGCTGCTCGTCGCGATCATCGTGATGAACCTGCTCGTCGTGTGGATCAACGTGCGCCTGAACGGCTGGAGCGCGGAGTTCTACAACGCGTTGCAGGCCAAGGACGTCAAGCGCTTCCCGCCACTCCTGATGACCTTCACGGAACTGGCGTTCGGCTTCATCATCCTCGCGGTGTACGGTCGGTATCTGCGCCAGATGCTCGGCTTTCGCTGGCGCCAGTGGCTCACCACGCGCTTTCTGAGCGAGTGGCTCGGCAAGGGCGCGTTCTACCGCATCGAGCGCGACCGCCTCGCCGACAACCCCGACCAGCGGATCAGCGACGACCTCCAGTCGTTCGCCACGACCACGCTCTCGCTCACGCTCGACCTGCTTTCCACGGTCGTCACGCTCGTCTCGTTCATCACGATCCTGTGGACGCTCGCGGGCGCGCTCACGGTCACGCTGGGTGGCCATCCGCTCGCAATTCCGGGCTACATGGTCTGGGCCGCCGCGCTCTACGCCGTGTTCGGCTCGATCGTGATCCAGAAGGTCGGCCACCCGCTCGTGTCGATCAACTACCAGCAACAAAAGGTGGAAGCTGACTTCCGCTTCGGCCTCATTCGCCTGCGCGAAAACGCCGAGCAGATCGCGCTCTACGACGGCATGGACACCGAGCGCGGCAACGCGCAGGGCCTCTTCCAGCACATCCGCGAGAACTGGTGGCGCGTGATGAAGTACACGAAGCGCCTCACCTTCGTGCTGAGCTTCTACGGCCAGATCGCCATCATCTTCCCGCTCGTCGTGGCCGCGCCGCGCTACTTCGCTGGCGCCTTCACGTTCGGCGTGCTGATGCAGATCTCGCAGGCGTTCGGCACCGTGAGCGACTCGTTCTCGTGGTTCATCAACAGTTACTCCACGCTGGTCGAATGGCGCGCTACCGTGAATCGTCTGCGCGAATTCGTGCGTGTGGTGCACTCGCCGCGCCTGAAGGAGTCGGTCTCGCCCGCCACCGAGCACGGCGGCATCAACCTGCACTTCATCGACAGCAACGAACTCGCCACCGAACACCTCAAGCTCGCGCTGCCCAACGGCATGCCGCTTTCCGAAGTGCGCGACATCGCCATCAAGCCGGGTTCGCGCTGGCTCGTGCGCGGCCCCTCGGGCGCCGGCAAGAGCACGCTGATCCGCGCGCTCGCGGGCCTCTGGCCGTTCGGCGAAGGCTCGATCGACGCGCCCGTGGATGCGCGCATGATGTTCATCCCGCAGCAAAGCTATCTGCCGATTGGCACGCTCAAGGCGGCGCTCACCTACCCCTCGCCCGCCGACGACTATAGCGACGAAGACTGCCGCGAAGCGCTGCGCGCCTGCCGCCTCGAAGAGTACATGGATCGTCTGGCCGAATCGGCGCACTGGTCGCGCGTGCTCTCGCCGGGCGAGCAGCAACGCCTGGCCGGCGCGCGCGTGCTGCTGCACAAGCCCGACTATCTGTTCCTCGACGAAGCGACGAGCGCGCTCGACCCCGACAACGAAAGCCGTCTCTACAAGCTGTTCGTGGAGCGCCTGCCCAAGTCGGCGATCGTGAGCGTCGCGCATCGCGAGTCGCTTGCGGCGTACCACCACGAAACGCTCGAAATCGAGCGCATGCCTGAAGAACGGGTTGCCGCGTGAACGCGAGCGCCGCGCGTGTCGTGCTGATCACGGGCGCGGGCTCGGGTATCGGCGCGGCGCTCGCGCGCCGTATCGCAGCGCCTCATGTGGCGCTGATGCTGCATGCGCGCGGCGCCGATGAAGCGTCGCGTGCCCGGCTCGCCGCCGTTGCCGCCGAGTGCGAACAGCGCGGCGCGGCCTGCGCCACGGCTTGCGGTGATCTCGCCGAGCCGGGCAATGCGCAGGCGCTCGTGGAGGCCACACTCGCGCACTTCGGCGCGCTCGACCAGATCGTCGCCAACGCCGGGCATGCGCAGCGCCAAACACTCGCCGCGCTCGACGCCGCGTCGCTCGAAAGCGCATTCGCGGCCATGCCCGCCGCGTTCGCGGCGCTCGTGCAGCGCGCGCGTCCCGCGCTGGAACGCTCGGCGCGCGCACGCGTGGTCGCGCTGAGTTCGTTCGTCGCGCACCGCTACCGCGCCGGTGCGCCGTTCGCCGCCACTGCTGCCGCGAAAGCCGCGCTCGAATCGCTGGCGAAGACCGCCGCCGCGGAACTCGCGCCGCACGGCGTGACCGTGAACTGCGTCGCGCCCGGCTACACGCGCAAGGACCAGGGCCCGACGCCTGAAAACGCGCCGGTGTGGGAGCGCGCGGCGCAGGAAACGCCGCTCGGCCACGTGGCCGATCCCGCCGATGTCGCCGAACTCATCGCCTTCCTGCTTTCGGACGCCGCGCGCCACATCACCGGCCAGGTGATCCACGTCGATGGCGGACTCACGCTCTAGCGCCATCGTTCGCTTGCTATCGAACTAAACATCGGAATACAACGATAGCGCGCGCCCCAAATTGCCCCTCGCCTCAGCACGGTTTCGCACCGTAAAATACGCATCCAGCACACCGGAGACGGGCGGCGTTGCACCGCGCAACCCGTCAGCGTCGAGCGCACACGCCACCCAGGGCGTTTGCGCCAGCCGGGTCGCAAGCGCCGCACACGCCGCTCACCCGGTTCGTTGCGCGCACAACAAATATGGGGGAAGACACGCGATGGGCTACTTTCACTGGTTCACCGAGTTGAACGCGCGCGAGCGGCGCACGCTCTACGCGGGGTTCGGCGGCTACGCCGTCGACGCGTTCGACTTCATGATCTACTCGTTCCTGATCCCGACGCTCATCGCGACCTGGGGCATGACCAAGAGCGAGGCCGGCATGATCGCGACCAGTTCGCTGATCTCGTCGGCAGTCGGCGGCTGGCTCGCTGGCATCCTCGCCGACCGCTACGGCCGCGTGCGCGTGCTCCAGTGGACCATCGCCACCTTCGCGGTTTTCACCTGCCTCTCCGGTTTCACGCATTCGTTCTGGCAACTGCTCGCCACGCGCACGCTGCAGGGCATCGGCTTTGGCGGCGAATGGACGGTCGTCACAATGATGATGGCCGAGACGATCCGCTCGCCGCAGCATCGCGCCAAGGCCGTGGGCACGGTGCAGAGCAGCTGGTCGTTCGGCTGGGGCGCGGCGGCCATCCTGTACTGGGCTTTCTTCGCGCTGCTCCCCGAGGAATACGCCTGGCGCGCGTGCTTCTGGATCGGCATCGTGCCTGCGCTCTGGATTCTCTATGTGCGCCGCAACGTGAGCGACCCTGACGTGTTCGTCGCCACGCGCCGCGCACGCGAAAGCGGCGCGATGCAAAGCCACTTCATGCAGATCTTCGCGCCCGCACATCTGGCCACCACCCTGCTCGGCAGCGCGCTGTGCACCGGCATGCTCGGCGGCTACTATGCGATCACCACCTGGCTGCCCACCTACCTGAAAACGGTGCGCCACCTTTCGGTGTTCAACACGAGCGGTTATCTGATCGTGCTGATCGTCGGCTCGTTCACGGGCTACATCGTCGGCGCGATCCTCTGCGACAAGATCGGCCGGCGCGCCTCGTTCATTCTGTTCGCCATCGGCTCGTTCGCGCTCGGCATGGCCTACACGATGCTGCCCATCACCGACACCGCCATGCTCCTGCTCGGCTTTCCGCTCGGCATCGTCGTGCAAGGCATTTTCGCGGGCGTGGGCGCGTATCTTTCGGAGCTCTACCCGAACGCGATCCGCGGCTCGGGCCAAGGCTTCTGCTACAACTTAGGACGCGGTCTCGGCTCGTTCTTCCCCATTCTCGTGGGCACTTTCGCGCAAACCACTTCGCTCGTGAAGTCGATCGGCATGGTGGCCGGCGCGGGCTATCTGCTCGTGATCGTCGCCGCGCTCTGCCTGCCGGAGACGAAGGGCAAAGTGCTGACCGAAGAAACGCCTGTTGCTGCGGGCGAGCGCCCGTCTGCGGAGTCCACTGCACGATGAGCACGAACATGCTGCAATACCGACCGTCCCTCCCTGTTGTGCGACCGGCATGAAAACGATCGTCCTCGGCGCCGGTGTGATCGGCGTCGCTACTGCGTACTATCTGAGCGAACGAGGCTGCGACGTCACGGTCGTCGAACGGGAACCGGGCGTCGCGCTCGGCACGAGCTTCGGCAACGCCGGTGTCATCGCGCCCGGCTATGTCACGCCGTGGGCCGCGCCCGGCATGCCCGCGAAGCTCATCAAATATCTGCTCAAGCCCACTTCGCCGCTCATCTTCCGGCCCACGCTCGACGCCGCGCAGTGGCGCTGGATCGCGCGCTGGCTGCGCGAATGCGATCTCGCGCGCTTTCGCGTGAACAAGCAGCGCATGCAGCGCATCGCCTATTACAGCCGCGAGTGCCTGCACGCGTTTCGCGCCACGCACGCGTTCGAGTACGGGCGCAGCCAGGGCTATCTGCAACTCTTTCGCAGCGAGTACGACCTCGAACTCGCGCAACCGGCGCTCGGCGTGCTGCGCGATGCGGGCATCGTCTATCGCGAGCTCGATTCCGCCGCGTGTGCGCAGGTCGAGCCGGGGCTGGCCTGGTCCCGCGTGAAACCGGTCGCGGGCGTCTATCTGCCCGAAGACGAGGCCGGCGACTGCGCACGCTTCACGCGCGAACTGCGCTCCGTATGCGAAGCACGCGGCGTGACGTTCATGTTCGATACCGAAGTGCTCGCGCTCGAAGCCGCCGGCGGCAAGGTGAACGGCGTGCGTGTGCGCGCGGTGCCCGGCCGCCGCAAAGCGAACAACCGCAAGGACCGGCGTGAGCAGCGCCGCGCGCCGGCCGAGGTGCTGCGCCCCGCCGAGCGCAGCGAGCCCACCGACGACACGCCGCACACGCTCGCCGCCGACGCCGTGGTGGTCGCGCTAGGCGTGGAGAGCGCGGCGTTGGTCGCGCCGCTAGGCGTGCGCGTGCCGCTGTATCCGGTGAAGGGCTATTCGGCCACGCTGCCCGTGGTGGACGATCAGAAAGCTCCGCGTGCCGCGCTCATGGACGAGTCGCTCAAGACGGCGATCACGCGCTTTGGCCCGTATCTGCGTGTGGCGGGCACCGCGGAACTGGGCGACCACCGCGCGACGCTGCGCGAGCAGGCACTGCATACGCTCATGAAGGTGCTCGACGACTGGTTCCCGCATGCGGCGACGCCTTCGTCTGCGCAATTCTGGGTAGGTCGCCGGCCGATGGTGCCGGACGGCGCGCCGCTGCTGGGCACATCGGGCGTGGACGGGCTGTGGCTGAACGTCGGGCACGGCTCGACGGGCTGGGCGATGTCGATGGGCTCGGGCCGCGTGCTCGCGGACCTCGTCACGCAGCGTACGCCGGAAATCGATCTCGATGGTTTGACGCTGGCGCGATATCGGCACTAAGCAGCGGCTGCGACTGCAACGCGTCTCGACGACTCAACCGAGCGCGACGCTCGCCAACGCCTCGTAGCGCGCGCCCTGCTTCGCGAGCGTGCTCGAATACAGCACCAGCGACTCGAAGCTCAACGGCGGCAGCGCTTCACCGCCGCTTGCCGCGGGCGCGCCCACGGCGTCGCGCGCGAAGCGTGCGAGCGTCACGTGCGGGCGGAACTCTCGCGCGTCGAGCGGCAATCCCACGTCTCCCATCAGCGAGCGCACGCGCCAGTCGAGCGCCGTGAACGCATCCGACATCGCGAGCACGGCCACCATGAGGCGCGGATGCGCGCGTCCCGGCCAGCTTTCGATATGTGTGACCGGCGCGGGCGGGATGAGCGGCGCGTGCTCCGCGAGAAGCCGTTTGAGCATGTCGCCCTGGTCGAACGACATCGCGCCGATGAAGGTCACCGTCAGATGCAGTTGCGCGTAGGGCACGCGCCGCGCGTTGGGCGGCACGTCTAGCGCGGCGAGCGCGTCGCGCGACGCCGCAGTGGGCGCAAGCGCGATGAAGCAGCGCCGCCATTGCTGTACATCGCCATCGGTGCGATCGGTCTCGCGGGCTTCGGACATGATCGGCGGGCCTCGTTCGGTCGGGCAATCGCGTCATGGTAACCCTCTCGGGCGTGGACGTAAAAAAGCCGGGTCACCCTCGCGGGTGCCCGGCTTCTGTCGTTGCGTCTCCTGCCGTCTCCCGTGCGCCCCTACGAATCGAGGGACGCACCGGATTTAGCGCGGCAGCTCCGAGCTGCCCATCAAATACGCATCGACGGAACGTGCGCATTGACGGCCCTCACGGATCGCCCACACCACGAGCGACTGGCCGCGGCGCATGTCGCCTGCCGTGAAGACCTTGTCGACCGACGTGTAGTACGCCTTCTCGCCTTCGGTCGAGGCACGCACGTTGCCGCGCGCATCCTTTTCCACGCCGAATGCTTCGAGCACCGGCGAAACCGGCTGCGTGAAGCCCATGGCGAGGAGCACGAGATCGGCCTTCATTTCGAATTCCGAGCCCGGCACTTCGACCATCTTGCCGTCCTTCCACTCCACACGCGCGGCAATCAGCTTCTCGATCTTGCCGTTCTTGCCTTCCAGACGCTTCGTGGCGACCGACCAGTCGCGCGAGCAGCCCTCGTCGTGCGACGACGACGTGCGCAGCTTGATCGGCCAGTACGGCCACACGAGCGGCTTGTTCTCTTCCTCCGGCGGCTGCGGCAGCAGTTCGAACTGCGTCACGCTCTTCGCGCCGTGGCGGTTCGAAGTACCCACGCAGTCGGAACCCGTATCGCCGCCGCCGATCACGACCACGTGCTTGCCCTTGGCGAGCAACTGGTTCGGCAGCTTGTCGCCGGCGTTGACCTTGTTCTGCTGCGGCAGGAAGTCCATGGCGTAGTAGATGCCTTCGAGCTCGCGGCCCGGCACCGGCAGATCACGCGGCGTTTCCGAGCCACCAGCGATCACCACGGCGTCGAACTGGTCCTTCAGTTCGTCCGGCGAGATCGTTTCCTTCGCCGTGTTGCCGATGTACGCAGGCAGTTCGCCCTTGCCGATGAACACGTTGGTGCGGAACGTCACGCCTTCGGCTTCCATCTGGCGCATGCGGCGGTCGATCAGCCACTTCTCCAGCTTGAAGTCGGGGATGCCGTAGCGCAGCAGGCCGCCGACGCGGTCGTTCTTCTCGAACACGGTCACGTCATGACCGGCACGCGCAAGTTGCTGCGCGGCGGCGAGGCCTGCAGGGCCCGAACCGACCACGGCAACCTTCTTGCCCGTCTTGTGCTTCGCGACTTGCGGCGCGACCCAGCCTTCGGTCCAGGCCTTGTCGATGATCGCGTGCTCGATCGACTTGATGCCGACGGGATCGTCGTTGATGCCGAGCGTACACGCCGCTTCGCAGGGCGCCGGGCAGATGCGGCCCGTGAACTCGGGGAAGTTGTTCGTGGAATGCAGGACGTCGATCGCGCTCTTCCAGTCCTGGCGGAACACGAGGTCGTTGAAGTCCGGAATGATGTTGTTGACCGGGCAGCCGTTGTTGCAGAACGGGATGCCGCAGTCCATGCAGCGTGCGCCCTGGACCTTCGCGTCGGCGTCGGAGAGCGCCGCCACGAATTCCTTGTAGTGCTTCACACGCGTGAGCGGTGCTTCGTACGCCTCATGCTGGCGCTCGAACTCGAGAAAACCGGTTGCCTTACCCATAGGGTTCTCGTCTATCTCTATCTATTCGGTGAGGGGACCGCGCCCGCCGCCGCTTCAGTGAGCGCGGCGGGCGCTTCGTCTTTGAGTCGTTTCGACGCTTAAGCGGCCAGTTCTTCCTGGTTCGCCTTCTTCGCGCCGAGTTCGCCCAGTGCGCGCTTGTATTCCGTCGGGAACACCTTCACGAACTGGCGGCGCGCCGCATCCCAGTTTTCGAGCAGCGCCTTGGCGAGCGGCGAGCCCGTGAACTGGAAGTGACGCTCGACGAGTCCCTTGAGCAGCGCTTCGTCGGTCTGGCCCGTGTGCCACAGTGCGCGGTCCACGGTGCGCTCTTGCTCGGCCTGTTGCAGGACCGGGTCGAGCGCGACCATCGACTTGTTGCACTTGCCGGCGAACGTACCGTCGGGGTCGTACACGTAGGCGATACCGCCCGACATGCCCGCCGCGAAGTTACGGCCCGTTTCGCCGAGTACGACCACCGTGCCGCCCGTCATGTATTCGCAGCCGTGGTCGCCCGTGCCTTCGACGATCGCCGTCGCGCCCGAGTTACGCACCGCGAAACGCTCGCCCGCCACGCCGCGCAGGAAGGCTTCGCCTTCGAGTGCGCCGTACATCACCGTGTTGCCGCAGATGATGTTTTCTTCGGACTTGCCGCGGAAGTCGTTGGTCGGACGGATGATGATGCGGCCGCCCGAGAGGCCCTTGCCGACGTAGTCGTTGCCGTCGCCAACCAGATCCAGCGTGATGCCGCGTGCGAGGAACGCGCCGAAGCTCTGACCCGCCGTGCCCTTCAACTGGATGTGGATCGTGTCTTCCGGCAGACCGTCGTGCCCGTACTTCTTCGCAACGACGCCCGAGAGCATCGCGCCGACCGTGCGGTTCACGTTGCGCACCGGCTGGATGAACGAGACGTGCTCGCCCGTTTCGATCGCGGCCTTTGCCTTCTCGATCAGCGTGTGGTCGAGCGCGCGGTCCAGACCGTGGTCTTGCGTGTCGACGTGCTTGCGCGCGACTTCCTCACCAACCGACGGCTGGTAGAACACGCGCGAGAAGTCGAGACCCTTCGCCTTCCAGTGTTCCACGCCACGGCGCGTGTCGAGAAGGTCCGCGCGGCCGACCAGATCGTCGAACTTGCGGATGCCCAGTTGCGCCATGATTTCGCGCACTTCTTCAGCGATGAAGAAGAAGAAGTTGACGACGTGCTCAGGCTGGCCCGAGAACTTCGCGCGCAGCACTGGATCTTGCGTAGCAACGCCGACCGGGCAGGTGTTCAGGTGGCACTTGCGCATCATGATGCAGCCCTGGACGACGAGCGGCGCCGTCGCAAAGCCGAATTCGTCCGCGCCGAGCAGCGCGCCGATCACCACATCGCGGCCCGTCTTCATCTGGCCATCGGCCTGCACGCGGATACGGCCGCGCAGCTGGTTCAGCACCAGCGTCTGCTGCGTTTCCGCCAGACCCAGTTCCCACGGCGTGCCAGCGTGCTTGAGCGACGAGAGCGGCGACGCGCCCGTGCCGCCGTCGTGACCGGCGATCACGACGTGGTCGGCCTTGGCCTTCGCCACGCCCGCTGCCACCGTGCCCACGCCCACTTCCGACACCAGCTTCACCGAGATCGACGAAACCGGGTTCACGTTCTTCAGATCGTGAATGAGCTGCGCCAGGTCTTCGATCGAGTAGATGTCGTGGTGCGGCGGCGGCGAGATGAGGCCCACGCCCGGCACCGAGTAACGCAGCTTGCCGATGTACTCCGAAACCTTGTGGCCCGGCAACTGACCGCCTTCGCCCGGCTTCGCGCCCTGCGCCATCTTGATCTGGATCTGGTCCGCCGACGACAGGTACTCCGCCGACACGCCGAAGCGGCCCGACGCGACCTGCTTGATCTTCGAGCGCAGCGAGTCGCCATCCTTCAGCGGGATGTCCTTGATGACTTCTTCGCCGATGATCGAACGCATCGTGTCGCCGTTCTTGATCGGAATGCCGCGCAGTTCGTTGCGATAACGCTTCTCGTCTTCGCCGCCCTCACCCGTGTTCGACTTGCCGCCGATGCGGTTCATCGCGACGGCGAGCGTGGCGTGTGCTTCGGTCGAGATCGAGCCGAGCGACATCGCGCCAGTCGCAAAGCGCTTGACGATTTCCTTGGCCGGCTCGACGTCGTCGATCGAGATCGCGCGCGCCGGGTCGAGGCGGAATTCGAACAGACCGCGGAACGTCATGTGGCGCTTGGTCTGATCGTTGATCAGGTGCGCGTATTCCTTGTACGTCTGGTACGAGTTGCTGCGCGCCGAGTGCTGGAGCTTGGCGATCGCGTCCGGCGTCCACATGTGGTCTTCGCCGCGCACGCGGTAGGCGTACTCGCCGCCTGCGTCGAGCATGTTGGCGAGAACCGGGTTGTCGCCGAATGCGTCGCGGTGCATGCGAATCGCTTCGTCCGCGACGTCGAACAGGCCGATGCCGCCGACCTTCGAAGCCGTGCCCTTGAAGTACTTGGCGATAAGTTCGTCAGCGAGACCCACCGCTTCGAAGATCTGCGCGCCCGTGTACGACATGTACGTGGAGATGCCCATCTTCGACATCACCTTGAGCAGGCCCTTGCCCACCGCCTTGGTGAAGTTGTAGACGGCCTTCTCGCCCGACAGATCGCCCTTCAGGCCCTGCGCCATCTGCGCGAGCGTTTCCATCGCGAGGTACGGGTGCACGGCTTCCGCGCCGAAGCCCGCGAGCAGCGCGAAGTGGTGCGTTTCACGCGCCGAGCCCGTTTCCACGACGAGACCCGTGCTCGTGCGCAGACCGTGCTGCACGAGGTGCGAGTGGATCGCCGAGGTAGCGAGCAGCGCGGGAATAGCGACGTTGTCGCGGTCCGCGCGGCGGTCCGACACGATCAGGATGTTGTAGCCCGACTTGACGGCATCCACGGCTTCCGCGCACAGCGACGCGAGACGCGCTTCGATGCCTTCCTTGCCCCAGGCCACCGGATAGCAGATGTTCAGCTCGTAGCTGCTGAACTTGCCGCCCGTGTACTGCTCGATCGCGCGGATCTTCGCGATGTCCTTGAAGTCGAGCACCGGCTGCGACACTTCGAGACGCATCGGCGGGTTGATGTTGTTGGTGTCGAGCAGGTTCGGCTTCGGGCCGATGAACGAGACGAGCGACATCACCATGTTTTCACGGATCGGGTCGATCGGCGGGTTCGTGACCTGCGCGAACAGCTGCTTGAAGTAGTTGTAGAGCGTCTTGTTCTTGTTGGACATGACCGCCAGCGGCGAGTCGTTGCCCATCGAGCCGACGGCCTCTTCACCCGACATCGCCATCGGCGCCATCAGGAACTTCAGGTCCTCCTGCGTGTAGCCGAACGCCTGCTGACGGTCGAGCAGCGCGGCGGCTTCGGCGCGCGCCGTTGCGACGTCTTCCGCCTTCGGCTCGATCTCGTCGAGCTTGATGCGCACGGCGTCGATCCAGCTCTTGTACGGCTTGGCGTTGGCGAGGTTGTCCTTGAGTTCCTTGTCGTCGATGATGCGGCCGTGTTCCATGTCGATCAGGAACATCTTGCCCGGCTGCAGACGCCACTTCTTGACGATCTTCGACTCGGGGATCGGCAGCGTGCCGGCTTCCGAGGCCATGATGACCAGGTCGTCGTCCGTGACGATGTAGCGCGCCGGACGCAGACCGTTACGGTCGAGCGTCGCACCGATCTGGCGGCCGTCGGTGAAGGCGATCGCAGCGGGGCCGTCCCACGGCTCCATCATCGCAGCGTGATATTCGTAGAACGCCTTGCGGTTCTCGTCCATCAGCGTGTGCTGTTCCCAGGCTTCCGGGATCATCATCATCATCGCGTGGACGAGTGGATAGCCTGCCATCACCAGCAGTTCGAGACAGTTGTCGAACGACGCCGTGTCCGACTGGCCCGGATAGATCAGCGGCCAGAGCTTCGGCAGGTCGTCGCCGAGCACGTGCGAGGCGATCGCGCCGGTACGGGCGTTCAGCCAGTTCACATTGCCCTTCACGGTGTTGATTTCACCGTTGTGAGCAATCATGCGGTACGGGTGAGCCAGTTCCCACGCCGGGAACGTGTTCGTGGAGAAGCGCTGGTGCACGAGCGCCAGTGCCGACACGACGCGCTCGTCCTGCAGGTCGCGGTAGTACACGCCAACCTGCCCCGCCAGCAGCAGACCCTTGTAGACGACCGTGCGCGCCGAGCACGACGGCACGAAGTATTCCTTGCCGTGCTTGAGCTTGAGCGCCTGAATACGGTGGCTCGCGGTCTTGCGGATGATGTACAGCTTGCGCTCGAGCGCGTCCGTGACCATCACGTCCTTGCCGCGACCGATGAAGATCTGGCGGATCAGCGGCTCGCTCGCCTTCACGGTGGGCGAAATCGGCATGGCGTGGTCGACCGGCACGTCACGCCAGCCCAGCACGACCTGGCCTTCGGCGCGCACCGTGCGCTCGAGTTCCTGCTCGCACGCGAGACGCGAGGCGTGTTCCTTCGGCAGGAAGATCATGCCGACGCCGTACTCGCCGAACGGCGGCAGCGTCACGCCCTGCTTGGCCATCTCTTCGCGGTAGAACGCGTCCGGAATCTGGATCAAGATGCCCGCGCCGTCGCCCATCAGCGGATCGGCGCCTACGGCGCCCCGGTGGTCGAGGTTTTCGAGGATCTTCAGGCCTTGCTGAATGATTTCGTGGCTCTTCTTGCCCTTGATATGGGCGACGAAGCCGACGCCACAGGCGTCGTGTTCGTTTTGCGGGTCATAGAGACCTTGCGCGGCGGGCACCGCGGCGCGCTGCTGGTGATCGTTCATGGGGACACCGTCAGAGTGGGGCTGTTGCCAGCCGTTGTGTTCTTGATTTAACGCCGCTTGCGTGACCGCTGTACGGCGTTGCGCGGGGTGAAACGTGCTTCCCGCGTTATGCGCCCAGGAGAGCCGAAAGGCGAATATACGCGACGAATCAAGGGGATGCAAATAAAACGTGATGTTTGAACCCCAATTATCGTCTTGGTGCATTCGCACATTTTTTTAATGGTGCCATAACAAATTGGAGCAAAAGAAAACGGCATCCGCAGATGCCGTTTATCTCGTAAACATTTGATCCGAAAAGCAATCAGTGGGTGCCGGTGCCCGGTTTGCGCTCCTCGTGCTCCGAACTCGAACCGGAGGAGCCACCGCCACCGGAGCCTTGCGAGCCGCTGGAATGGTCCGCCGAGCCCCCCGGACTTCCGCCCGATGTTGTAGCTGAACCACTCCCAGTGTGCCCAGCCCCATGCGTCGAGGTTGAGCCAGCTGGATTGGCGGCGGCGTGTGAGGTTGAATGGGGGCCAGATTGACTGACACCATGTCCGGCTGGCTGGCCGCCGCCGCCCGACCCGACCGCGGGCGCAGAAACCGCGCTCGCCGTCGCCGCCGCGCCGATTGCGCCCGGCGCTGCCGAAGGCGCGCCTGGCGCTTCGCGCACCTTGCGCGGCCGCCCGCGCGGCAGCGGCGAGACGCGCCGGTTCGCCGTGCGCGAGGCCCAATCGCGGTAGGTGTCGCTGCCGAGCACCCAGCCTTTGAGCGTGGCCTGCATGAGCTGCGTGGTTTCGCGTTCGTCGAGCGCCTGCTCGCAGAGTTCGCGATACGCGCGCTGACGCTCGAACGGCGTATTGCCGAGCGCCCAGTACAGCGGATGGTCGGTGATGAGGCTGTCGACGGTCAGGCCGATGTGATGCCGGTAGCTCGACCATCGATAGTCTTCGGGCGCCGTCACAAGATGACTGCGCACCGGTGCGAGCTCGACGACGCGGCTCGCCAGCAGGAAGAAGCGCTCGCCTTCGATGACCGTCGCGCGATAACGCCCCTCCCAGAGCGTGCCGCGACGCGCATAGCGCCGGTTGAAATGCGCCACGTAGCGCCGGCCGACCGCCTGCATTGCCTTAGGCAGGCTGGATTCGTCGGAAGGCGTGACGAGCAGTTGCACCGCGCCGGGCATCAAAACCCACGCATGAACCGCCAGATGATGATCGCGCGCCGCGGCCTTCAGGCAGTCGATGAACAGTTCGTAGTCCTGGTCATCGACGAACGCGGGCTGCTGATCGAGTCCGCGCAGGATCACATGCTGCGGCTGATCGGGAACATAAAGACGTGCAAGCCGTGCCATGCTCGATTTTCCTGGTTCCGTTGGTGAATACCCGCAGACCCGCCAGGCCCCACCAGCGCTAGTTCTCGCTGGCATGCGGCTTTGGCGGAAAGCTCGCGGCGCCTAGTAAAAAAGCTCTAACGGTCGCGTATGGTTTGTTGCAAACGTTCTGTTCATAATGAGCGGGCCTTTCATGGAGGAGCATTAATATGAAATTAAAACAGGCGCTGGCAGGGGTCGCCGCGCTCGCCAGTTTCTCGGCAGCACACGCACAATCCGCAAACACGTTCTACGTCACCACCGGCTGGTTCCGCTTCATGCCCCAGGACACCAGCGACCCGCTGAAGGTCCTTAGCTCCGGCGGCTCGCCCGTGAACATGGCCATCCCGAACACGGGCGCCAGTATCGGTACGGCCGACACCGTGGGCTTCTCCCTCGGCTACTACATTACCGATCACTTCGCCACCGAAGCCGAACTGGGCATTCCGCCGAAGTTCGATATTTCCGGCGGCGGCACCTTCAGCAGCTTCGGCAAGGTCGGCCAGGCGAAACTCTGGAGCCCTGCGCTGCTGTTCAAGTACTACTTCAACAGCCCTGACGCAAAATTCCGTCCTTACCTCGGCGTTGGCGTGACCTACGCCTGGTTCACCGACGCGAAGATCACCAACGGCGCCTTCGAACAGGGCGTGCTTGGGGGTCCGACCAGTGTTTCGACGGATCGTTCCTGGGCCCCCGTGTTTAACCTGGGCTTCAACTACAACTTCACGAAGCACTGGTTCGCGGGTTTCTCGCTCTCGTACATTCCGATCAACGTGACCGCCACGTACAACATCAGCGCAGCCAACCAGCTCGGCACGCAACGCGTCGCGGAATCGAAGATTCACCTGAACCCGCTCGTGACGTACCTGAAGGTCGGCTACAACTTCTAACGCGCCCCGGCGCCCCGCATTACCTCGCGCCGGCCCTTCGCCTCGCCCCTGCGGCATCAGGCGAAGGGCTGCGTTTTCCGCCCCGCCGTTGCCTTCCCGCCTTAGCGTCTCCATCGAATTTTCCCCGCTTGTCGCATGGGCTTATCCTGATTCTATGCCTCTGCGAAAAAGCGTGCTGTCCCCGTAATCACCTGTTTTGTCACCAGAGAACGAAGCCCCGTCTGGCGGGCGTTTGCGCCCAGCTCGCTGCGCTCGTTCAACTCTTGGGCACCGGAATTGCGCAATACTTGCACTCCGGTCCTCGCCCTTCCGCGCCCTTTTTCGTGCGCGCCGCGGCGAGCCTTTACCTGTGACTTTTCAACGACGGAGCCATACATGAGCGCCTTTCCGAACACGCGAGAAGCCCTCGGAGATTCCTGGACGCGCACGAGCCGCCACGCGCGGCGCATTGCGCGCCGCGGCCGCAGCGCCGCCGCCGATATCACCGACGAGTTGCGTGATCTGCTCGCCGAGCTGGAAAACACGCTGGGCGAAGGAACCCAGGCCGATGCCGCCGCGTTGCGCGCCGACATCCGCAAGCGTCTCGACGCCGCCCGCGAGCGGCTCGAAGTGGCGCGCGCCACCGCGCGCGAGCACACTGACGCGGCCATCGCCAGTGCAGACGACTACGTGCACCGCAATCCGTGGCAGGCTGTAGCGATCGTCGGCGGTGTGGCGCTGATAGCGGGCGCGCTCCTCGCGCGCCGCTGAACGAGGATCCGGGCGCTGAGCGCCCGGCTTGGGCCTCAGGCGTCGAGCGCGTGCGGCCCGATCAGGTCGATACGGTCGGTGCAGATCGTATCGACGCCCCAGCTCACGAGCTGGCGCGCGCGGTCGAGGTCATTCACCGTATAGGCGAGGATGAAGAGCCCCGCCGACTTGATGCGCGCGACGAGCGCCTCATCCAGATGGCGATGGCTCGCGTGGAGCGACACGCAGTCGAGCGCCGCGGTCTGCTCGCGCCAGTCGGCCGGCACGTGCTCGAACAGCAGGCCGCGCGGCAGGTCCGGCGCGCGCTCGCGCGCCGCCTCGAGAGCGGCATAGGAGAATGACGAGAGCAAGGGCGGCACCGCCTGTGCTTCCTCCTCCCATAGACGCGCAGTCTCCGCGCCCACCATGCGCCCTGTCTCCACGTCGCGGCCCTCGCAGGGCTTGATCTCCACGTTCGCCGCGAGTCCCAGTTCACGACAACACGCTGCGACTTGAGCAAGCGTAGGCATCGGCTCGCCCGCGAAGCGCACATCCCGCCAGCTGCCGGCGTCCAGCGCGGCCAGTTCCGCATAGCGCATGGACGCCGCCGCGCCGTGCCCGTTCGACGTGCGGTCGACCGTGTCGTCGTGCAGCAGGAAGGCGACGTTGTCGGCGGACAACTTGGCGTCGAACTCGACCATCGTGTGGCCGAGGCTCGCGCCAGTGCGCAGACCCGCCAGCGTGTTCTCAGGCGCGAGCGTGCCGCCCCCTCGGTGCGCGGCAACGCGCGGATACGGCCAGGACTTGATCAAATGGGCTCCCGAAATCGGCAGGGGCAGTGAGGTGGAACGAGCCGCGCGTTCAAACGTCGTCGGCAACGACGAAGAGACGGCGGTACTCCTTCAAGGCATAGCGGTCGGTCATGCCCGCGATGTAGTGCGCGATCAGGCGCGGCTGCAGGGCGGCGTCCTGCGTCTGGTACGGCGGAGGCAACAGGCGCGAGTCTTCGCTGAACGCATCGAACAAGCCCTTCACCACGCGCCGCGCCTTGTTGGCCATGCGCATCACGCGATAGTGGCGGTACAGGTTGCGGTAGAGGAAGCGCTTGAGCGCAGCTGCCTGCGCGGCCACGCGCTCGCTGTGCGCAACGAGCGCAGGCGCCGCGCGCACGTCGTCGAGCGACTGCGGCGCGCACTCGGCGAGGTTGCGCTGCGTCTGCCCGATCAGATCGACGATCAGCGTGTTGATGATGCGCCGCACCGTCTCGTGAATCAGCCGGCGGCCTTCGATCTGCGGATATTCGGCGCGCGCGGCGTCATAGTGCGTCTGCCAGAGTTCGACCTCGGCGAGCTGCTCGATGGTGAGCAGGCCCGAGCGCAAGCCGTCGTCGACGTCGTGGTTGTTGTAGGCGATTTCGTCGGCGATGTTGGCGATCTGCGCTTCGATCGACGGCTGCCGCCCGAGCAGAAAACGCTCGCCCAGATCGCCAAGGCGCCGTGCATGCTCGCGCGAGCAGTGCTTGAGAATGCCTTCGCGGGTCTCGAAGCACAGGTTCAGGCCGTCGAACGCGCCGTAGTGCTCTTCGAGCTCATCCACCACGGCGAGGCTCTGCAGATTGTGTTCGAAGCCGCCATGCTCGCGCATGCACTCGTTGAGCGCGTCCTGGCCCGCATGGCCGAACGGCGTATGGCCGAGGTCGTGGGCGAGCGAGATCGCCTCGACCAGATCCTCATTCACACGCAGGTTGCGGGCGACCGAGCGGGCGATCTGCGCGACTTCCAGGCTGTGCGTGAGCCGCGTGCGAAAGAGATCGCCCTCGTGGTTCACGAAGACCTGGGTCTTGTATTCGAGGCGGCGAAACGCCGTGGAATGGACGATGCGATCGCGGTCGCGCTGGAATTCGCTGCGCGCGGCAGGCGGCGGCTCGGGATAGCGCCGCCCGCGCGAGCGCGAGGCGTGCGCCGCGTAAGGCGCGAGGCCCGCCTCGAACGATGCGACCAGCGCGGCGCTGGCGTCACCGCCTTGCGCATCGCTACGCTCTTGAACACTACGGGGATCACTACGGCTGTCGCTGCGGGTGTCGCTCACCGTTCCTCCGTGAGGGGTTATCGCCGGCGGTGCGTCAGCTCTGCGTCGCGGCGGCGAGCGTGGCCTGCACGGCTTCGTCGGGCGCACGGCCGATGTGCGTCTCGCCAAAGCGCTTGAGCAGGATGAACTTGATCGCCCCGCCCTCGGCCTTCTTGTCGACCTGCATCAGTTCGACGTAGCGGTCCGCGCCGAGCGCGGGCGCGCGCACCGGCAGCTTTGCGGCCTCGACTACGCGCACGAGCCGCGCGCGCGACGCTTCGTCCAGCATGCCCATGCGCACCGAGAGATCAGCCGCCATCACCATGCCGCAGCCCACGGCTTCGCCGTGCAGCCACTCGCCGTAGCCGAGCCCGGCTTCGATCGCATGGCCGAACGTATGGCCGAAGTTGAGGATGGCGCGCAGGCCGCCTTCTCGCTCGTCGGCGGCCACGACCGATGCCTTGATTTCGCACGAGCGCTTGACTGCGTGCGCCAGCGCTTCGGGCTCGCAACGATTGAGCGATTCGACGTTGGCTTCGATCCAGTCGAAGAATTCGGCGTCTGCAATCGCGCCCGTCTTGATGACTTCCGCAATGCCCGCCGCCAGTTCGCGCTCCGGCAGCGTGGCAAGCGCGCCGATGTCGGCGATCACGGCTTGCGGCTGGTAGAACGCGCCGATCATGTTCTTGCCGAGCGGATGATTGATACCCGTCTTGCCGCCCACCGACGAATCGACCTGCGAAAGCAGCGTAGTCGGCACCTGGATGAACGGCACGCCGCGCATGTAGCAAGCGGCCGCGAAGCCCGTCATGTCGCCTGTCACGCCGCCGCCCAACGCGATGAGCGTGGTCTTGCGGTCGGCACGCGAGGTGAGCAGCGCGTCGAAGATCTCGTTGAGCGTTTCCCAGTTCTTGTGCGCCTCGCCGTCGGGCAGCACCACCGTGTTGACGTCCTTGCCGAGCGGCGCGAGCGCGGCGCGCAGCCTCTCGCCGTAGAGCGGATCGACGACGGTGTTCGTCACGATCGTCACCGACTTGCCGGCGATATGGGGTGCGAAAAGCGCCGTCTGGCCGATCAGGCCGGAACCGATATGGATGGGGTAGGCGCGGTCGCCCAGTTCGACGTTGACGGTAATCATGCTCTGAATCTAGTGGGTTGCTGGTGCGCTACCTGATCCTGCGCGCTACTCGCGCGCCGTGGCCCGCGCGACGCCGGCCATGTCGAGCTGCATCAGCACCATGTTGACGAGTCCGTTGACCGAGGGCCGGCCCGTTTCGATCACGAAGTCCGCGACTTCGCGGTAAAGCGGGTCGCGCACTTCGTAAAGCGCTTCGAGCCTGGCCTTGGGGTCTTCGGTTTGCAGGAGCGGGCGGTTCTTGTCGCGCCGCGTGCGCAGCCACAGGTCGTGAGGATGCGCCCGCAAATACACGACGAAGCCGCGCGCCTTGAGCGCCGCGCGATTCTCGGGCCGCAGCACCGCGCCGCCGCCGGTCGCGAGGACGATGTTATCGCGGCCCGTGAGCTCCTCGATCATCTGGGCCTCACGGTCGCGAAAGCCTGCTTCGCCTTCGAGTTCGAAGATCACCGGGATGCGCGCGCCCGTGCGCGCCTCGATCTCGTGATCGGAGTCGAAGAACGGACGCTCCAGCCGGCGCGCGACCGCCCGGCCCACGGTCGTCTTGCCGGCGCCCATGAGCCCTACGAAAAATACATTGGCGTTTGCGTCCCGCACTTGCAGCGTTTCCTACGAAAGGTTGGTGCCGCAGCTTACTGGCAAAGCGGCGGCGTTGTCGAGCCTGCGGCCCCGGCGATCCGGCCCCGCAAGCACGTTGGTACAGGTTGACCTCCGATTCGCTCGACGAATGAGGGTCAATTCGACTCCACGACACGCGGCGTGATGAAAACTACCAGCTCGCTGCGCTGATCCCGATGCGCGCGATGCGAAAAAAGCGCGCCCAGAACCGGTATTTTGCCCAGGAGTGGCACACGCGTCACATCTTCGCGATCATCGGTCGCGTCAATGCCGCCGATCGAGACCGTTCCGCCGTCCTCGATTTCGACGCGCGTCTGCACGTGTTTGGTGTTAATCGCAGGCCCAGCGGCCGTTTGCTCGCCGACACTGTCCTTCGCCACGTCGAGGTCGAGAATCACGCGGCCATCAGGGGTGATCTGCGGCTCGACTTCGAGTTTCAGGCTTGCGCGCCGGAACTGCACGCCGGAAACGCCCTGCCCGACCTTGGCCTGATAGGGCAGCTCCGTGCCCTGCTCGACGACGGCCTTCGTGCGGTCGGCGGTGACGACGCGCGGACTCGACACCACACGCCCGCGCCCTTCGGCTTCTAGCGCGCTCAACTGGATGTCGAGCAGGCGCGTGGCGCGTGCGGCCAGCAGCGTGAGCCCGAGGCCTGCGGCCTCGAAGCCCGATATCGGTCCCGCCGCGAGGTCGAAGACCGTGCCGTCCGCTCCCGTGGTCATGCCGCGGGCCGTCGTGCCGTCCACGCTCACCGGCGTCACGCCAAGACGCACGCCCAGCTCGCGCGACAGCCCTTCGTCTCCTTCAACGATGCGCGCCTCGATCAGCACCTGGCGCGCAGGCGCATCGAGCCGCCGCACAAGCTCGCCGATCTGGTCGAGCCGCGCCGGCAGGTCGGTGACAAACAAAAGGTTGGTGCGCGCGTCAGCCACCGCCGCGCCGCGCTTCGAAAGTGCGCGCTGCGTCCCCGAGCCAGTCAGGAACCGGCGCAAATCCTCGGCGCGCGCGTAATGCAACTCGAACGAGCGGCTTGCGAGCGGCTCCAGCTCTGCGGCCCGAGCGTGCGCCTCGTAGCGCTGCCGCTCGCGCGCAGCCACCTCCGCGGCGGGCGCAACCCAGATCACATCGCCGATGCGCGACATCGCGAGGCCGTTTGCCTCCAGCAGCAGGTCGAACGCGGTGCGCCACGGCACGCGGTCGAGGCGCAACGTCACCACGCCGCGCGCGTGATCGCTCGCGACAATATTGAGCTTCGTGAACTGGGCGAACGCGTGCAGAACGGCGGTGAGTTCCGCGCGCTGGAAGTTGAGCGTGATCGGTCGATCCGGCGGCAAGCCGTCGTTTGCTGCCGCGGCGTCGCCAAGACGCAGCGGCGCGCGCATGGGTACGGGCGGCCCTTCGAGCGGCGCGGCCGCCGGTGCGTCGCCGCCGGGTTCGCGCGATGGTTGGGGAGCAGGCGGCGTCGCGCTAGCGTCGTCGTCCGCATTTGCCGGCGAGAGGAATTCGGGCGCAGGGGCGTCGCTGCCTCCCGTGAATGGATTGGCGATCCACTTTGCTGCCGCGGGCTCCCCCGCCCCATCGGGCAACGGCGGCGCTTCGTAGCGCGCGAGCGCCACCGGCGAGCGCGCCCATGCGGGTTGCGGCAACGGGACCACGGCCCATGCAACGCACGTGACAACACTTGCCATCGACGCGACGAGGACAGCAACGCTCCACTTGAGCGCGCTCATTTCGGCGCCTCCGCCCAGCCGAGCGCGCGAGCCGTCCCACCCGCCGCGACGACAACCCGCGCCGGCCCGATTTCCACCACGCGAGCGTCGCCGATCGCCTCGCCCGCCCGCGCGGTCACGACACCCTCAGGCGTTTCGACGAGCGCAATGATGCGCTGCCGATCCTGGAGGATGCCGGCGAGGCGCCACCCGTCGTCCGCCTTCCCGCCCGCAGCCGCGTGCGCGAAGGGATCGCGAGCCGCCGCTCCCGGAGCCGCCACCGCCAGCGGCACAGCGGGAAGCGCATCGTACACACGCAACGTCGCCGAGACCGATAACCCAGTTCCCGTGCGCCGGATTCCAAGTTCGGATGGCACCGTGAGCGCCGGCTCGCGCGCAAGCCCTTCGAGCAGTCCGCGCAGTTGGGCGAAGCTGCCTTGCGCGACCAGCTTGATGGACCGGAACGCCTCGGCTTGCGCGCCGCCCGCGGCGCCTGGCTCCAGCGCATGCAGCACGAGGCCCGATTGCGCGGCGAGTTGCGAGATACGGCGAATGTCGTCCGCGGAATTGCCAGCAAACGGCGCGCGCGAAGGCGTTCGCGTGGCGGCTTCGCGCTGCGCGGGCAGGCGTGCCAGGATTTGCCGGGCGTTGGCGTACCGCTTTTGAGCGTCTTCCAGCGCGGCGCGCGCCGCGTGCACGCCAAGCGGATCTCCGACGATGCACGCGACACTCGCCGCTGCAAGAGCCAGCACGGCAATCGTCAGCGCGACAGACAGGCGGCGGCGCGCGCTCCACGCGTGAAGCGGCGACCAGATGCGCAATGCGCTGCCTTCGCCTGCGTGAGCCGCAGCCGTCCCTCGCTGTTGTGCTGCGTGCGCGGGCATCGTGCTCATGCTGCCCCCTTCGGCACCGCACCACTCGACGCTCGCGGCGCGCCGGTCCGCGGCACAGCGCTCGCGCCTTGCCAGACGAGATGCGCCGCCACGCGAATCGGCTCGCCGTCGCTCGCTCTGTCGCGTGCCGCGCCTGCAGGCGCGGCGCGCTTGAGTTCGCGCACGCTCACGGCTTCGACATCGGGCAGCGCGCGCAGCCTGCCGAGCCAGGCCGCCGCTGCCGATTCGTCCGCCGCGCTTGCCTGCAGATCGGCTTCATCGGCGAACTGCGCGAGCTGCTGCAAACCAACGCCGGGCGGAACGTCGCTAGCCAGAGCGTCGGCAAGGGCAAAAAAGCGGGTCGTAGTCCGTGCGTGCTGCCGGGCGAGTTGATCGCCGGCGCGTCGCGCTTCGCTCGCCCGCGTGAGGCGCTGGGCCTCCGCGAGCGGCGCGCGCCAATGCGCCAGCGGCTGCTCCAGCGCCTCGCGCCGCGCCTCGAACGCGCCGTATTCGACGCGCTGCCAAAGCACGACACCCAGTGCACACACGCACCCGCCAAGCGCGGCAGCGCCCCATTCGAGCAGACGCCGGCGCCGCAGCCTGCGGATGGCGCGCTGCCGCCACGGCAGCAGGTTGAATCCGCCGATGGCCCGCCGCGGAAGGACGCGCACGTTGCGCGCGAGCGTCATTCCGCCACCCCGCGCAACGCGAGTCCGAACGCCACCGCACACGCCGGATCATGCAAAAGCGTTGCCGGGAGCGGCCACTCGATGTCGGCCAGCGGCCCGCATTCGAAGGGCAGCACCGGCGCGCCGAGCGCGTCGCCGATGTCGGCCAGCGAGAAGTTCACACCGCGTAGCATGGCAAGCTCACCTGAGACCTGCACGCAGCCGGCCTGCTCGCCGTCGGCGAGATCGCGCAGCGCCTCAACGAGATCGGCATGTTCGAGTGCGGGAAAGCGCATGTGCCGGATGACCGAGTCGTCGACGAGAAACCAGCCGTGCACGCCTTCCGGGCCGACCCAGATCGCCACCCAGGGTTCGTGCGGCGGCAACTCGTATATCGCCGCGTGCCGCATGGCGCGCAACGCGGCGTGTGCCTCGTCGTCCATGGCGCACAGCGTGATGCCCGCTATTGCCGCGCATTCGATGCGCGCTTCGAGATGCTGGCGCGCCGTCGCCGCGATCATTACCTGCGCTTCGTGGCTGCGTGGCGTGGCCGGCAGCACGCTCCAGTCGACCGCCAGCTCGCCGCGCTCCATGCCCGCCACGCGTTCCGCCTCCGCCAGCACGAGCGGCTCGAGCGTGGCGTGAATACCCGACTCGTCCACCGCGCCCGCAGGCGCAAGATGCGCGAGCGGCACGGTCGCGACGAGCGTTGCGCTCGTGGGCATCGCCATGGCACAACGCAGCGACGCCGCGGTGCTGGCGCGCGGCAACTCGCCAAACACGCTGCGAAGCGCCGCGACGATGGCCGCCCGGTCGACGATTTCCACGCCCGCCATCGCCTCACGCGCAAGTGGCGCGCTTGCCAGCCATTCGAGGCGCACCGGCCCCGCGCCGACAATGCGCTGGCTCAACACCACCAGCGTGACGCCTCGCACACCCAAGTCCACTCCCGCGGCGAAGCGGCGCGCGCCCAACAACACCGGATTCCCGAAACCCATCGCAACCCTCCCGTACGTCCGCGCGCCGCAAACCGTTCGCAGCGCGTCGATGGGGAAATTGTGCGAATCGGAGCGGCGCTCGAATACTCAGCCGAACGGCCAACGATCGGCGCCAGGCGCTATCCACGCGCGAGGGGCGCGTCTACAGTGCGAGTATCTACAGATGCGCCGACAGGAGCGTCCCGCTCGCGTGCTCGCCAGCGCCGCCCATGTAAGCATCTCGAAAGCCCGCGGGCGAGCGGCGGCTATAATCGCGGGACCGTTTTTCTGGTGTTCGTATGCAAGATCAGCTTCCTCCGTCCGTACCGCCTTCCACGCCGCCCGAGCCGCCCCGGCGGCGCAAGCGCCCGTGGTGGGCCACGCTGCTGATCGCCTTTTTCGGTCTGATCTTCGCGGGCGTGGTGAGCGTGGCGCTGGTACTCGGCTACGCGCTCGTCGTGGCTACGCCCAACCTGCCTTCGCTCGAGGCGCTCACCGACTATCGCCCGAAGGTGCCGCTGCGCATCTATACGCGCGACCACGTGCTGATCGGCGAATTCGGCGAGGAGCGGCGCGACGTCGTCCATTTCAAGGACGTGCCCGACAACCTCAAGAAGGCAATTCTGGCGATCGAGGACGCGCGCTTCTACGACCATGGCGGCGTCGATCTCGCCGGCATCGCGCGCGCGGGCTTCGTCGCGCTCACTAATGGCCACGCCACCCAGGGCGCCAGCACGATCACCATGCAGGTGGCGCGCAACTTCTTCCTGTCGAGCGAAAAGACCTACACGCGCAAGATCTACGAGATGCTGCTCGCCTACAAGATCGAGTCGAAGCTCTCGAAGGATCAGATTCTCGAGGTGTACATGAATCAGATCTATCTGGGACAGCGCGCGTACGGTTTCGCGAGCGCCGCGCGCGTGTACTTCGGAAAGGATCTGAAAGACCTCACGCTTGCCGAATGCGCGATGCTGGCAGGGCTTCCCAAGGCGCCGTCGGCCTATAACCCCGTCGTCAATCCGAAGCGGGCCAAGGTGCGCCAGGAGTACATCCTCCAGCGCATGCTCGAACTGCGCTACATCACCCAGGAGCAATACGACGCGGCCGCTGCCCAACCGCTCGTCGTCAAGGGGGCGGGCAAGGAATTCAGCGTCCACGCCGAGTACGTCGCGGAAATGGTGCGCCAGATGATGTACGCGCAGTACCACGAAGAGGCGTACACGCGCGGGCTGAACGTCGTCACCACCATCGACTCCGCCGATCAGGACGTCGCCTATCGCGCGCTGCGCCGAGGGCTGATGGACTACGAACGGCGCCACGGCTATCGCGGACCCGAGGCGTTCATCGACTTGCCCACGGATACCGACGAGCGCGAGCAGGCCATCGACGACGCCCTCGTCGAACATCCCGACAACGGCGAACTCGTTGCAGCAGTCGTGACGGCGGCGAGCCCGAAGGAAGTGCGGGCCACGTTCATGGACGGCAACACGACGAGCATCACCGGCGACGGGCTGCGCTTCGCGCAGTTCGCGCTCAGCACGCGCGCGCAGCCGTCGCAGAAGATCCGGCCAGGCGCGATCATCCGCGTGGCGCGCAACAACGCCGGCGAATGGTCGATCACGCAGTTGCCGCAAATCGAAGGCGCGTTCATCTCGATCGTGCCGCAGGACGGCGCGATCCGCGCGCTCGTGGGCGGCTTCGACTTCAACAAGAACAAGTTCAACCACGTCACCCAGGCGTGGCGCCAGCCGGGTTCGAGCTTCAAGCCGTTCATCTACTCGGCGTCGCTCGACAAGGGGCTCGGGCCGGCCACCGTCATCAACGACGCGCCGCTCTTCTTCAGCGCCGCCGAAACCGGCGGCCAGCCGTGGGAGCCGAAGAACTACGGCGGCGGCTTCGACGGCCCCATGAGCATGCGCACGGCGCTCATGAAGTCGAAGAACCTCGTGTCGATCCGCATCCTCAACCACATCGGCACGAAGTACGCGCAGCAGTACATCACGCACTTCGGCTTCGACGCCGACCGGCATCCCGCCTACCTGCCGATGGCGCTCGGTGCGGGTCTCGTCACGCCCTTGCAGATGGCCGCCGGCTACTCGGTGTTCGCCAACGGCGGGTATCGCGTGAATCCGTATCTGATCGCCGAGGTCACCGACCAGCGTGGCATGGTGGTCGCCCAGGCGCAGCCGCTCGTGGCTGAGCAGAACGCGCCGCGCGCGATCGACCCGCGCAACGCGTACATCATGAACAGCCTCTTGCAGAGCGTGGCGCAGCGCGGCACCGGCGCGAAGTCGAATGTCCTCAAGCGCACCGACCTGGGCGGCAAGACCGGCACGACCAACGACTCGCGCGACGCGTGGTTCGCGGGCTTCCAGCACACGCTGGCCGCGATCGCGTGGATCGGCTACGACAATCCGCGCAGCCTGGGCGACAAGGAAACGGGCGGCGGCCTCGCGCTTCCGGTGTGGATCGACTACATGCAGAAGGCGCTCAACGGCGTGCCCGAGTACAAGATGGCGATGCCGGACGGCGTCATCACGCTCGGCGACGAGCTCTACTACGCCGACGCCACGCCGGGTCACGGCTTCGTCTCCACGGTGGGCATCAGTCAGGCGGCGCTCGAGGCATCGGCGAGCGGTGCCTCAGGTGCGGGTGGCGCCGATACCGCGCCCACGCCGGAGCACGTGAATGCGAAGGAGAAGGAAGACATCATGAATCTGTTCCGCGGGCACTGAAGCTCGCCGGAACCGAAACAATGAAAAACGGGCGCCAGCTTTTCAACTGGCGCCCGCTTCTTTTACATCCTCACGCTTGCGCGTTCACGGCTCGAACCGCACCGCTTCGCCCGCCTGCTCCGTCGCGTAGGCCGTGAGCGCCGAGAAGAATTCGGTGCCCGTGCGCGTGTCGCGCCATTCGCCGTCGATGAAGCGATAGTGGAAACCGCCTGCTTTCGCCGCGATCCAGATCTCTTTCATCGGCGGCTGCAGATTCACGATGATCTTCGTGCGATTCTCGAATTCGAGCGTCAGAACGTTGCCGCTGCGCTCCAGTTCGATGTCTGCTTCGGCCTCGTCAACGGCCCGCTCCACGGCCGCCAGCACGGCCTCCGCGCGGCTCAGGTAGTCATTGTCTGGCATGCTAAACTCCACCGGTTATTCATTCAGGGACAATTATGCGTGTCATTTCCTGGACGCGCGCTGCGGCCCCCGGCGCATGGACGCCCCGCGCGATTCTAGCGGCTTTTGCGATCAGCGCTGTGGCGCTCGCAGGCTGCGGTCAGCGCGGCTCGCTCTACATGCCCAACGTGCCGCCGCTTCCGCCCAAGCCTAATTTCGAAACCGCGCAGCCGGAAACGGCAACGCCCGCCAGCGCGCCCGAGTCGGCTTCGGCGCCGGCCGGCATGATTCCGGACACCTCCGGCACGCCGCTCTCGTTGTCCCCCGACTCCGAACTCAGCACCACACCCGCGACCACCGGCAGCCCGCAACCGGCCTCCGATGCCACGCCAACCCAGTAAAACGCTCGCATGACCCAGTCTGCTTTTCACCGCGATAACGGCACGCTCTTCGTAGAAGGCGTTTCGGCCGCCGATCTCGCCGCACAGTACGGCACGCCGCTCTATGTCTATTCGCGCGCGGCGCTCACCGCCGCATGGCATGCCTACGCCGACGCCTGCGCCGGCCGCCGTGCGAAAGTGCACGTCGCGGTCAAGGCCAACAGCAACCTCGCCGTGCTCAACGTGTTTGCGCGCGAAGGCGCTGGCTTCGACATCGTTTCGGCGGGCGAACTTGCCCGCGTGCTCGCGGCAGGCGGGAAAGCGCAGGACGTGGTGTTCTCGGGCGTAGGCAAGACCGCCGGCGAAATGCGCGAGGCGCTCGAAGCCGGCGTGAAGTGCTTCAACGTCGAATCGATTCCCGAGCTCGACCGCCTGAACGACGTGGCGGGCAAGCTTGGCAAGAAGGCGCCGGTTTCGCTGCGCGTGAACCCGGACGTCGATCCGAAAACGCATCCGTATATTTCCACTGGTCTGAAGGCGAACAAGTTCGGCGTGGCGTTCGACGAAGCGCGCGCGACCTACCGCGCAGCCGCGGCCATGGCGCACCTGGACGTGGTGGGAATCGACTGCCACATCGGCTCGCAGATCACCGAAATCGCGCCGTATCTCGACGCCATCGACAAGCTGCTCGAACTCGTCGACCAGATCGAGGCCGACGGCGTGAGCGTCCGCCACATCGACGTGGGCGGCGGCCTCGGCATCACCTACGACGATGAAACGCCGCCCGACATCGGCGAGTTCGTGCGCACGGTGCTCGACCGCATCGAGGCGTATGGCACGAAAACGGGCAAGACGCGCGAGGTGTACTTCGAGCCGGGCCGCTCGCTCGTGGGCAATGCAGGCATCCTGCTCACCACGGTCGAGTTCCTGAAGCCGGGCTCGGAAAAGAACTTCGCGATCGTCGACGCCGCGATGAACGACCTCGCCCGTCCCGCCATGTACGACGCGTACCACGCGATGGAGCCGGTCGTTGAGCGCCAGGCTGCGCCGCAGACGTACGACGTGGTCGGCCCGGTGTGCGAAAGCGGCGACTGGCTGGGCCGCGCACGCTCGCTTGCGATCGAACCGGGCGACGTGCTCGCGATCCGTTCCGCGGGCGCATACGGCTTCGTGATGAGTTCGAACTACAACACGCGTGCGCGCGCGGCCGAGGTGATGGTCGACGGCACGCGCGTCCACCTCGCGCGCGAGCGCGAAAACGTGGCGCAGTTGTTCGCGAGTGAGCGCGTGCTGCCGGACTGACTACTTCATCCTCTCGCCCAAGCAAAAAAGCGACGCCGCGGCGTCGCTTTTTTGTTGCCTGCCAGCGCGGGCGCCGCCTACGCAGCACTCGCACCCGAGCGCGAGGCGCGCCATCGCGCAAGCAGCCACACGGCCACGCGCCAGCCGAGCAGCGCAA
Organism: Paraburkholderia sp. JHI869; assembly: GCF_038900775.1. NCBI lineage: Bacteria > Pseudomonadati > Pseudomonadota > Betaproteobacteria > Burkholderiales > Burkholderiaceae > Paraburkholderia > Paraburkholderia sp. JHI869. Next base: position 47,709 of record NZ_JAYMSC010000021.1, on the reverse strand, counting down.
GCATGATCGCGCCGTAAAGCTTGGGCAGCGCGAGGTCATGCTTGCCCGCCCTCATCCACCAAAAGTGCAGGATCGCCAGCACGCCGATCGCGTAGATCAGCCGATGCAACGTCTGCCAGCGGCGTCCGAGCCGGCGCGCCATCGCGCGCGTGGAGGTAACGGCGAGCGGAATCAGCAACACGAACGCCGCGAAGCCTACCGTGATGAACGGCCGCTTGCCGACGTCCTTGAACATCGCGGCGACGTCGAACCACTTGTCGAACCAGATGTAGGTCGTGAAGTGCAGCGTCGCATAGAAAAACGCGAAGAGGCCCAGCATGCGTCGAAAGCGGATCAGCGTATTCCACCCGGTGAGGCGGCGCAGCGGCGTGACCGCAAGCGTGATGCAGAGGAACACCAGCGTCCAGAGACCCGTGGACCGCGTGATGAATTCAATTGGATTCGCGCCGAGCCCGTCCGTGAAGCCGAACAGCACGAGCCGCGCGAGCGGATACAGCGCGGCGACGAACACCGCCACCTTCGCCCACGGCAGCCAGCGCGGGCCCGTCACACTCGCCACACCCGCCTTTCGCGCTGGACGCGCCGGGGCCGCCCCCACGCGCGCGGCGGCCTGCGGTGTCGTCGTCGATTCCATCTCTCGCTCCATCAAGCTCGTCACTCAGAAGTTCTTGCGCAGATCCATGCCCTGATACATCGACGCGACGAGGTCGCCGTAGCCGTTGTACATGAGCGTCTTGCGCTTGGGCTGGAAGAAGCCGTCCTCGCCGATACGCCGCTCCGTGGCCTGGCTCCAGCGCGGGTGATCGACGTTCGGATTCACGTTCGAATAAAAGCCGTACTCGTTCGGCGCGTACTTGTTCCAGCTCGTGGGCGGCTGATTCGCGACGAAGCGGATCTTCACGAGCGACTTCGCGCTCTTGAAGCCGTACTTCCACGGCACCATCACGCGCACGGGCGCGCCGTTCTGGTTCGGCAGCACCTGCCCATAGAGGCCCACCGTGAGCAGTGTGAGCGGATTCATCGCCTCGTCCATGCGCAGGCCTTCGGAATACGGCCAGTCGAGGATCGGCTCGGCGAGGCCCGGCATCTGCGAGGGATCGGCGAGCGTGATGAACTGCACGTAGCGCGCGTTGCCTGTGGGCTGTGCGCGGCGAATCAGTTCGGAAAGCGAAATACCGATCCACGGCACGACAATCGACCAACCCTCCACGCAACGGTGGCGGCACACGCGCTCTTCGAGCGGCGCGAGCTTGAGGATCTCGTCGATGTCGTAGACCTTCGGGTTCTTCACCTCGCCCTCGACGCTCAGCTTCCACGGACGCGGCCGCAACGTGTGCGCGTTCTGAGCCGGATCGCCCTTGTCGGTGCCGAACTCGTAGAAGTTGTTATAGGTCGTGATGTCCTTGTAGGGCGTGACCTTGTCGAGCGCGACGAACTTCGTGTTCGTCTGCGCGGCGAGCTTCTGCGCCTTCGGGTCGCCGGGTGCGTATTCCGCCAGCGCCTGCGTTGCGCCGAACGGCCCCGCCATGCCGCCGAGCGCGAGCGCGCCCGCCGCCCGCAGAATGCGCCGACGCTGTTCGTACACCTTTTGCGGCGTGATTTCGCTCGCGGGGATGTCGTCACCGTTGAGCAAGATCCTGCTGCTCCGCTTGATCCACATATCGCTGCTCCTGCTTCTCGCGTGGCGTGCGCCGCCAGCACATTGATCGTATCCCGAGCCGTCCCGCCGTGCTGTGCACGACGTGGATCGACGGGATCGCCGATTGGATGACCTCAAGCGGGCAAACGCGCAATTCGCAGAAAACTTCCCGGCGGACGAAAAAAAACCGTCGGAGCGCGAGGCATCCGACGGTTAGTTCGTCTTGCGGGCCGATTCGGTTACAGCTTGCCGTAGCTATGCAGGCCCGAAAGGAACATGTTCACGCCAAGGAACGCGAAGGTCGTGACGAGCAGGCCCGTGAGCGCCCACCAGGCCGCCACGCCGCCACGCAGGCCCTTCATGAGGCGCATATGCAGCCAGGCCGCGTAGTTGAGCCACACGATCAGCGCCCAGGTTTCCTTCGGGTCCCAGCTCCAGTAGCCGCCCCAAGCCTGTGCGGCCCACAGCGCGCCGAGAATGGTCGCGATGGTGAAGAACGCGAAACCCACGGCGATCGACTTGTACATGACGTCGTCGAGCACCTCGAGCGCGGGCAGGCGGTCCGCCAGCACGCCGCGCTCCTTCATGATGTACGCCACGCCCACCATGGCCGAGAGCGCAAAGCTGCCGTAGCCGATGAAGTTCGCCGGCACGTGGATCTTCATCCACCAGCTTTGCAGCGCGGGCACGAGCGGCTGGATCTGCTGCGCGTCGCGCGAGATCGAGTACCACATCAGGAAGCCCACGGCCGCGCTGATCACGAGCAGCACGAAGGCGCCGAGCGCGCGCGTGTTGTAGTGCTTTTCGTAATACAGATAGAAGAGCGCGGTGATGAGGCTGAACAGCACGAACACTTCGTAGAGGTTCGAGATGGGAATGTGGCCGACGTCCGCGCCGATGAGGTAGGACTCGTACCAGCGCACCATCAGGCCGACGAAGCCCATGAGCACCGCCGCCCACGTGAGCTTCGAGCCGATCGAGCCGCCCGAGGGCGAGCGCGAGAGCAGGCCGATCCAGTAGAACAGCGTGGCGAGCACGAAGAGCGCGCTCATCCACAGGATGGCCGACTGGCTGGAGAGGAAATACTTGAGGAAGAAGGCCTGGTCGGCGCGCGCGAGGTCGCCCTGGTAGATCTGGATCGCGAAGAGCGCGAGCACCGCGATGCCGGCCATGAGCAGCCGTGCCGGCTTCCAGCGCCAGCCCAGCACGACGAGCGCCGGCGTCGTGCCGCAGAGCACCAGCTTGTCGTAGTAGTTCATGTGCGCGTGATAGCGCGAGAGCGCGAAGCCCGCGCCCGCCACGAGCGCCAGCGCGAACAGCCAGTCGACCACCGTCAGGCGGCGCAGGAGGGGGCGTTCGTCGAAGAGTGCTTCGGCAAGGGGATCATGCGCGTTCGCGGCGCCGTGCGCCACAACCGCGGCACGTTCGGCGCGGCGGGCCTTCGCGGAGGAGGAAACCTGAGACAAGTCCATGGGCTTACCGATGTTGATCGTGAGTGGCTGCAATCACGTGCGTGGATCAGGGCGCACGGTCCGTGCCGCTGCCGTTCGTATCGCCCGCATCGTTCGTGGTGCCGGTTTGCGGCGCCGCGCCTAGCGCACGGCCGACCGCGTCGCGGGTACGGGCGAACTCCTTCTCGAAGTCGAGGGTACGGCGGGCGGTCGACATCGCCATGATGACGTCGACGCCGTGGTCCTGACCATCCGGGCCTTTCCTGTCCTTCAGCCAGAACCACAGACGCCGCTCACGCACGTAGAACATCGAGAAGATGCCGAGCACGAGCAACAGGCTGCCAAGATACACGACTTTCTTGCCCGGCGCGCGCGTCAACTGAAATACCGAAGCTTGCACCTGCTTGAATGAATCGAGCTGTAGATAGACGGGAGATCCATACAGGAAGCTGTCGGATATCGCGTTGATCGAGTCCTGAACGAAGCGCGCGGCGTCGGCGTCGGGCTTCAGGTCGGGCTCGCCGGCCTGCTCGCGCGCGAGCTGCCAAAGGTCCCACGTCGCCCCCTCCAGCATGCGCAGCAGGAGGCTCGCGGCCTTTTCCTGCTGGTCCTTCGGCACCGACTTGTCGATGAACGCGGCGACGGCCTGGAAGCCGCCCGAGGCACCTGCGGCAACGCCCGCCTGGGGCGCATCCGAGCCCGAGAAAAGGGTCAGCACGCGCTCGGCGCTGTCTTCCAGATGCTGTTGCAACTCGCGGTTCGAAGCGGGGACCGAGCGCGCGGCGAAGCGCTTCGCCGCCTGCGCGCGCAATGCCGGGTCCTCGAAAGCCGCGCGCAGCATCATCCACTCCTTCGGCGTGCCGCCGGCGTCGGCGGGAATGCGCAGGTAACGGAACGGATCGTCGGGATTCTCGCGCATGCCCGCGAGGAACATGCGGTCGCCGCCGCCCACGTCCACGGGCAGCATGTAGTTGTTGTACTCGCGCGCCTGGCCGTCCTTGTCGCGCACCTTGTACTGCACCGATGGGCCGACGTTATGCAGGTCGAGCGGTTTCGAGCTCTTTGCGCCGGAGCCAAGGCGCTCGTCGAAAGCCTCCTTGAGAGACTGGTGCGCCACGCCGCGCGCGTCATTCGCACCGCTGCCGTTCGAGATGTTCTCGACGTTGATTGCGCGGAAGTCAGCAAATTCGATGGTCTGGCCGTCCATGCCCGGCACGGCCTGGCCCGCCGGCGCGGCGAGCGGCGCGGAATTGCCGATCGTGCCGCCGAACGGGAAGCTCTTCGTGCTTGCGCCCGACATGGGCCACGCCGTCATCGACATCTGCGAGCCGCCGTCCTGGAAGCTCGACTGGTAGATCGACACGCCGTCGTATTCGAACGGCTCGTTCACCTCGATGCGCGCCGGAATGCGCTGGCCCGTCTTGTGGTCGATCACGACGATGTCGCTCGCAAAGAGCTTGGGCATGCCGGTCGAGTAGTAATCGACGATGAACTTGTTGAGCTGGATGGAAAACGGCAGGTCCTGGATCAGCGAGCCATCGGGCTGGTTCAGGATCGCCGTGGAGACGAACTGCCCCTCGGGCACCCAGGCGTAGCCGCGGAAGGTCGGGTTCGACTGCGAGAGCCGGTGCTCGGGTGCAATGTCGTTGATGACGGCGTTGCTGCGGATGGGCGTCTTGTCGAAGAGCCACATCTGGAATTTGATCGGCAGATTGCTGTCGAGCAGTCCGCCCAGGCAGATGATCACGATCGCGAGGTGCGCGAAGATGTAGCCGATCTTCGTGAGCGCACCGCGCTTGGCGGCGATGAGCGTGGCACCCTCGCTTTCGCGCGTCACGAACCGGTAGCCCATGCGTCCCGCCAGCTTGCCGAGCATGGCGGCCGTTTGCTCGCGCGTGCCGCCCTCCACGGCGAACTCGCCCTTGTGATGGAACGCGCGCAGGCTGCCTTCGCGGACCTTGTCTTTCCAGCTCTTCATGTCCGCGAGCATCTTCGGCGCGTTGCGGGTCACGCACAACGAGACCGACACGACGAGAAAGCCGAGGATCGTCATGAACCACCACGCGCTGTAGACCGTGTAGAGGCTCAGCGAGCGGAAGATGTCGGCCCAGAAGGGACCGAACTGGTTGACGTAGTTCGGGTACGGGTCGTCCTGCGTGAGCACCGTGCCGATGATGCTGGCAATGGCGAGCACGACGAGCAGCGCAATCGCGAAGCGCATCGAACTGATCAGCTCGACGGCGCTTTTCACCGCCTTCTGTCGAACATTCAACTGCAAACCCTGCGTGGTGACGCTCATTCAGACTCCGCTTTTTCGCTCTTGCTGGCTTCTCGCCGATCCGGCGCTACAGCAAAAAAGGGTGCAGGCGCGCCGTCAGCGTGACGACGCCCTCACCCTTTTCTTGTTCTCCGGCCGTACAGTCGATCGCGATCAGCTGTTCGGCAAACCCACTGCCCTCAATGCAGACCGGCAGCGTAATCGGCGACGGCCTTGATCTCGTCGTCCGAGAGCCGGTGCGCGATGGTTCGCATCGGATCGTTGTTGTTACGCGTGCCCTGCTGGAACGCATTGAGCTGTGCAACGACATATTCCGACCATTGGCCCGAGAGGCGCGGATACTGGATCGGAATACCCTGGCCCGTGGGTCCGTGGCACGCTGCACAGGCCGGCACGCCCCGGTCGGCGATGCCGCCACGCCAGATCGACTGGCCGAACGTCACGGTCTTCGCGTCGCGCGCGTAGCCGGGCTTGGGTGTCTGCGACGAGAACCAGGCTGCGACGTTGATCATATCCTGGTCTGACAGCGCGGCAGCAAAGCCCGCCATGATGGGGTTCGCGCGCGCCGCCGGCTTGCCGCCGGGCTGCGGTTTGAAGTCCTTGAGTTGCTTGACGAGATAGTCGGCGTGCTGGCCGGCGAGCTTGGGATACGCGCCGCCGGTGCTGTTGCCGTCCGCCGCGTGGCAGGCCGCGCACACCTGCGCGGCAATGGCTTGCCCCCGGGCGACGTCGGGCTTGGCCGGCGTTCCCTGATCCGCCGCACTTGCCTGTCCCGCCATCATGAATAAACCTGCTGTAAGACCTGACGCTATCGCACTCTCGAACACCTTCAAGCACTTGCCCAGTCGATTCATTCGCGCACCTTGTTTCGTCTTGTGGGAATCAGGTTCTGCAATGGACGACAGCGACCGATCTACCTCGAAAGGCCCGCGCTGGCCTAACTGGTATTCAGTAAACCATCGCATTGTACAATAGCGCGCAAGGCGCCACGGCGCCAGTCGGGCCTGCCCCCGATATCCCAGAATCCATCCCGGGCGCGTCCGGGCCCGGCGGCCCACCCGCCGCGTTGTTTCACATTGTGGTCCTTTCCGATGGCCTTCCTGCTGCACCAAGCCCGCTTCTTCACGACGGTGAACCATCTGCGCGACCTGCCCGCCACGGCGCGGCCCGAGGTCGCGTTCGCCGGCCGTTCGAACGCCGGCAAGTCCACCGCCATCAACCTGCTGTGCAACCAGAAACGGCTCGCCTTCGCCTCGAAGACGCCTGGCCGCACCCAGCATATCAACTACTTTTCCGTCGGCCCCGCAGACGAACCAGCGGGCTATCTCGTCGACCTGCCCGGCTACGGCTACGCTGAAGTGCCGGCAGCCGCCAAGGCGCACTGGGAGCAACTGCTTTCGCTCTATCTGCAAACGCGCGCGCAGCTCTCGGGCCTCATCCTGATGATGGACGCCCGCCGCCCGCTCACCGACCTCGATCGCCGCATGGTCGAATGGTTTGCGCCGACGGGCAAGCCGATCCACGCACTCCTCACGAAGTGCGACAAATTGACGCGTCAGGAAAGCGTGCTCGCGCTGCGCGCGACGAACAAGGCGTTCGACGAGTACAGCAAGCAAGGCTATGAAGGCAAGCTCAGCGCGCAGCTCTTTTCGGCGCTCAAGCGCGTGGGGCTCGACGAGGCGCACGCCGTGATCGAGAGCTGGATCGTGCCGAAGGAATCCGTCGGCGAGACCGGCGCGCAAGCGGAATAACACCGCTCGGGCCAGTCGCTTCAGACAGGCCCTCAGTCGCCGGTAAGCCCGTACAGTCAGGCTTTTTCACGCACTTTCATCAGACCTTTTCGCAAGGGCGGCGCGGCATTCGCCGCGCTATGTGCGTTACCGCACACAGGCCACTTCCCAGCCAGCCGCAAGCGCCCTTTCGGCTCTGAGCCGCAGGGCCCGCTACGGCGTTTCCGGCGCACATAAAAAAACCCGCCGTGATTTCCGGCGGGTTAAACAGCCTTATCGAAAAACGACAGGCACCCGCTCAGGGAGGAGAAGCGGGGAGCTCGGCGCCAGGCGCCTCGCTCGATCGGTATGATATACCATTGTCCCGAAAAGTTTCCTGCGCTCCCGGGACCCATCCCGTTTCAAGATATCCGCCGACATGAGCTTCTATCCGCATCATCGTCCGCGCCGCATGCGACGTGACGATTTCTCGCGCCGTCTGATGCGCGAAAACCTCCTCACCACGAACGACTTGATCTACCCCGTATTCGTCATCGCGGGCAACAACGTGCGCGAAGCCGTGCCGTCGATGCCCGGCGTCGAACGCGTGTCGATCGATCTGCTGATGGGCGTCGCCGAACAGTGCGTCGAACTCGGCATTCCGGTGCTTTCGCTCTTCCCCGTCGTCGATCCGGCGCTCAAGACGCCCGATGGCATCGAGGCGACGAACCCCGACGGCGTGATTCCGCGCGCCGTGCGTGAGCTGAAGAAGCGCTTCCCCGACCTCGGCGTGCTGTGCGACGTCGCGCTCGACCCGTACACGAGCCACGGCCAGGACGGCGTGCTCGACGAGAACGGCTACGTCATCAACGACGAGACCATCGAGATCCTCGTTGCGCAGGCGCGCGCGCAGGCGGAAGCGGGTGTCGATATCGTCGCGCCCTCGGACATGATGGACGGCCGCATCGGTGCGATCCGCGAGATGCTCGAAAGCGAGAATCACATCCACACGCGCATCATGGCGTACTCGGCCAAGTACGCTTCGGCGTTCTACGGTCCGTTCCGCGATGCTGTGGGTTCGGCGTCGAATCTGGGCAAGAGCAACAAGATGACCTACCAGATGGACCCGTCCAACTCCGACGAAGCGCTGCGTGAAGTGCGCCTCGACATCGAGGAAGGCGCCGACATGGTGATGGTGAAGCCCGGCATGCCGTACCTCGACATCGTGCGCCGCGTGAAAGACGAATTCCGCTTCCCGACCTACGTGTACCAGGTGAGTGGCGAATACGCCATGCTGAAGGCCGCCGCGCAGAATGGCTGGCTCGATCACGACAAGGTGATGATGGAGTCGCTGCTCGCGTTCAAGCGCGCGGGCGCCGACGGCATCCTCACGTATTTCGCGCTCGACGCCGCGCGTTTGTTGCGCGCGCAGAAGTAAGCGCTGGGCACAGCGTATGAAAAAAGGCACGTCTGCGGACGTGCCTTTTTGTTTTTAGGCCGATGGCGCTGCCTGCTTCTGCGGCGCCGGTGCCGTCAAGCGATCGAGGCGCGCGAGGAACCGGTCGGCATTCTCGTAGCCGACCACGCGCAGCACTTCGTGACCCTGCGTATCAAAGAAGATAATGCCCGGCGGCCCGAAGAGGCCAAAGCGCTTGAGCAGCGCCTGGTCGTCCGAATTGTTGGCGGTCACGTCGGCGCGCAGCAGCCCCAGTTCCGCGAGACGTGCCTGCACGCGCGGGTCGCTGAACGTGAACTTCTCCATCTCCTTGCAACTCACGCACCAGTCGGCGTAGAAGTCGAGCATCGACGGCTTGCCCGCAGTCTTCAGCGCTGCGTCGAGTTGCGCCGGCGAGCGTACGGGCGCGAAGACCAGCGCATTCGCTTCGCCGGCGCCGGGGGACTGCGCTGGGCCTGTCGCGGCAACATCGCTCGAGCCACCCACGCGCGCGGCAAGCACCGCAAGCGGACGCAGTGGATCGGTCGAACCTGCCGCCAGACCGACGATCAGCGTCGCGGCCCAGATCGCGAACGCCGCGCCAAGACCACGCCCGAGGCGCCGCCAGACGTTGGCCGCGCCCGCATTCGGCGTGAACAGCCCGAGCGCTGCGGCCGCGAGCAGCAGCCAGAGGGCGGCCAGCAGCATCTGCGCGGTCGCACCAAGGACCGGCCAGACGATCCACAGCGCGGCCGCCAGCAGCACGACGCCGAAGAACACCTTCACGCCATCCATCCACGTGCCCGCGCGCGGCAGCAGCGAGCCCGCGCCGAGGCCGAGGATCATCAGCGGCACGCCAAGCCCCAAACCCATCGCAAAGAGCGCCGCGCCGCCCAGCACGGCGTTGCCCGTGTGCGCGATGAAGGCGAGCACCGCGAAGAGCGGCGCGGTCATGCAGGCGCCCACCACGAGCGCGGAAAGCGCGCCCATCACGGCGACTGCGGCGTATTTACCGCCGGAACGGCCCTGCGTGGCACGCGAGGCGCCGTCCTGCCAGGGCTGCGGCAGCGCGATGTCGTAACCCGCGATGAGCATGACGGCGAACGCCGTGAGGAGCACAGCGAACACGCCCAGCACCCACGGGTTCTGCAGCCACGCGCCAAGGCTCTGGCCGACCAGCGCAGCAGCAATGCCCAGCACCGTGTAGACGAGCGCCATGCCGAGCACGTAGACGAACGAGAGGGCGAAGCCGCGCGAACGCGTCACACGGGCGCCCTCACCGACGATGATCGCCGAGAGGATCGGGATCATCGGGTACGAGCAGGGCAAGAGGCTGAGCACCATGCCGGCCACGAAATACAGGCCGACCACGGCAAAAAAGCCGCCGCCTTGCAGCAGCGATTGCGCGTAGTCGGCACTCGTGGCGCGCTCGTACCAGGGCTCTTCGGCGCCGCCAGTTGCGGGCGCTGCGCTTATTGCGTTCGTTGCGTTCGTTTGCGGCGCGGGCGTCGCGCTTGCGTCGCCTGGCACCGCGCTCTGGCCGGCAGTCGGGGCCTGTAAAGCCGCACCGCTCACGTGATACACGTGCTCCGCGGGCGGATAACAGATGCCCGCATCGGCGCAGCCCTGCGATGTCACCGCGAGATCGAACGCTCCGCTCGCCTTCTGCACCGGCACGCGGATCGTCAGCTCGCCTCGATAGGTTTCGACATTCTTCTGGAAGGTCGGATCGAACTTGACGTGGCCGGGCGGAATTTGCGCCTCGCCCAGTTGCGCCGTACCGTTGCGCGCGGCGAAGGCGAAGCGCTCGCGGTACATGTAGTAGCCGTCGGCGATCTTGAAGTGCACGTCGATCATGCCCGGCGCTTCGCTCGCGCTGAAGGTGAAGGCCTGGTCGGGCGGCAGGAAATCGTCGTCGGCAGCGTGCGCGAGCGAGGCGCCAAACAGCAGCGGCAACAGGCAGCAGACGAGCAAGAGGAAGCCGGACAGCGATGCGTATGGCGCGGCGCGCGAGCGCCGATCGAAGCGGTTAGACATGAAGAGTGCGCTGAGTCTCGGCATTGACCCATTGCCCGTAGGCGTTCGACGCCGTGGCTTGCCACGAGAGAATCTCGGGCGTTTCGTAGGGATGCTGGGTCTGGATGAACTGTTCGAGCTCGGCCGCGCGGGCGAGACTCGTCTTGAAGAGCAGCTGAATCTCGTCGCCTGACTCGATGTTGCCTTGCCAGTGATACTGCGAGTGCACGGCGCCTAGGCGCGTCACGCACGCAGCGAGACGCTGCGCGAGCGCCCCGGAGGCGAGCTTTTCGGCGGCGGCCTCGTCGGGCACCGTGGTCAGCATCAAGGTCACATTGAGGGTCACGACGAACTCCGGCGTAACGCCCGCGCGCGGCGGCGCAAGCGGGCTTTGAGGCAGAACGTTATCGTACCATCGGCACCGATTGCCCTCTCTCGGGTGCCGTGTGGCAAAAAGGGCTGCGACCGGTAAACGCCGTTACGCCCACTTTAATCCACGCCCCAAAACAAAAAAGCCAGGCTAAGCCTGGCTTTTTCGCGTGCCGCTCAATCCGGGGATCAAGCGACTGAAAGCTTATTCCGCTTCCTGGATGTTCTCTTCCGCGACTTCCGGACGGTCGAGCAGTTCGACCAGTGCCATCGGTGCGTTGTCGCCAACACGGAAACCGAACTTCAGGATACGCAGGTAGCCACCCGGACGGTTCGCGAAACGCGGACCGAGCACGTCGAACAGCTTCGTGACCGAGTCACGATCGCGCAGGCGGTTGAACGCCAGACGACGGTTTGCGAGCGACGGCTTCTTGCCCAGCGTGATGAGGGGCTCGACAACCTTACGGAGTTCCTTCGCCTTCGGCAGCGTCGTCTTGATGACTTCGTGCTCGATGAGCGAGTTGGACATGTTACGGAGCATTGCCAGACGGTGGCTGCTCGTGCGGTTCAGTTTCCGCAGACCATGACGGTGACGCATTTCAATTTCCTTGAAACAAAGTTTTGGTCCAGCTCTTCTATCGCTTCGCGGGTTTTGCAACCCCGACCGAAGCACGGGCCGGTACGTGAAAAAGGCAAGACGCGGATTCTAAAGGAAAATCCGCGTCCGTGCCAGACTTCTTACTTGTCGAGACCAGCCGGCGGCCAGTTTTCGAGCTTCATGCCGAGCGTGAGACCGCGCGAAGCGAGCACTTCCTTGATCTCGTTGAGCGACTTGCGACCCAGGTTCGGGGTCTTGAGCAGCTCGTTCTCGGTGCGCTGGATCAGATCGCCGATGTAGTAGATGTTCTCGGCCTTCAGGCAGTTCGCCGAGCGAACCGTGAGTTCGAGATCGTCCACCGGACGCAGCAGGATCGGGTCGATCTGCGGTGCGCGCGAAGGCGCTTCCGCGGCCGTTTCCGTGCCTTCCAGAGCCGCGAACACCGACAGTTGATCCACGAGGATGCGCGCCGACTGGCGGATCGCTTCCTCAGGCGAGATCACGCCGTTGGTTTCGATGTTCATCACGAGCTTGTCGAGGTCGGTACGCTGTTCGACACGCGCGCTTTCAACGGCGTAGCTCACGCGGCGAACCGGCGAGAACGATGCGTCCAGCACGATGCGGCCGATGATCTTGGCCGACTCGTCGCCGTAACGGCGCACGTTGCCCGGCACATAGCCACGGCCCTTCTCGATCTTGATCTGCACGTCGAGCTTGCCGCCCTTCGTCAGATGCGCAACCACGTGATCCGGGTTGATGACTTCGCAGTCGTGCGACAGTTCGATGTCGCCAGCGGTGACAACGCCTTCGCCTTCCTTGCGCAGCGTAACCGTCACTTCGTCACGGTTATGCAGCTTGAAAACCACACCCTTCAGGTTCAGCAGCAGGTTGACCACATCCTCTTGCACACCATCGAGCGTCGAGTATTCGTGCACGACGCCTGCGATCGTCACTTCGGTCGGCGCGTAGCCCACCATCGACGACAGCAGCACGCGCCGGAGCGCGTTACCCAAGGTGTGGCCATAACCGCGTTCGAACGGCTCCATGACCACTTTCGCGTGGTTGTCGCCGAGCGATTCCACAGCGATGATCTTGGGTTTCAACAAACTGGTTTGCATAGGTTTTCCTTTTCAATACCCTCGGCTCGTTACACCGATAAGGCTGAGATGGCAACAACCTGAAAAAAACGGCCGAGGCCGCCTCCTGCGCGAAGCACAGAGGTTACCCCGGCCGTCAATCCGATTACCGCGAATACAATTCGACGATCAGGCTTTCGTTGATGTCGCCAGCGATGTCGCTGCGCTCAGGCATGCCCTTGAACGTGCCTTCGAACTTCTTCGCGTCGACCGACACCCAGCTCGCCATGCCGCCTTGCTCTGCGAGCGAGAGGGCTTCGACGATACGCGCCTGCTTCTTCGCCTTTTCGCGAATCGCGACGACGTCGCCAGCCTTCACTTGCATCGACGGGATGTTCGCGACGACGCCGTTCAGCGTGAGAGCCTTGTGGCCCACGAGCTGGCGCGCTTCAGCGCGGGTCGATGCGAAGCCCATGCGGTACACGACGTTGTCGAGACGCGATTCGAGCAGTTGCAGCAGGTTTTCGCCGGTGTTGCCCTTGATACGGTCAGCTTCAGCGAAGTAGCGGCGGAACTGGCGCTCGAGCACGCCGTAGATACGCTTCACTTTCTGCTTTTCGCGAAGCTGCGTGCCGTAGTCGGACGTACGGGCGCCCGAGGTGCGGCCGTGCTGACCCGGCTTGCTGTCGAGCTTGCACTTGTCGGCGAGCGAGCGGCGTGCGCTCTTCAGGAAGAGGTCGGTGCCTTCACGGCGGGACAGCTTGGCCTTCGGGCCGATATAACGTGCCACGTTGCTTTCCTTCGATAATTAATCACGCAAAACCTAAGTCGATTTCGCGCTAGTCCGGCCCTTTGGACCGAACGGTGGGCTTAGTCAATTCAATAACGCCGAGAGCCTGGGTCGCCGTTTCCGGCGGCTCAGGCGTTCGGCTAAAACGACGCCTTAGATACGGCGGCGCTTCGGCGGACGGCAGCCGTTGTGCGGGACCGGCGTAACGTCGGAGATCGCGGTGATCTTGATGCCAAGACCATGCAGCGCGCGCACCGCCGATTCGCGACCCGGGCCGGGGCCCTTGATACGCACTTCGAGGTTCTTGACGCCGTATTCCATTGCAACACGGCCAGCCGATTCAGCTGCGACCTGAGCTGCGAAGGGCGTCGATTTACGCGAACCCTTGAAGCCCTGACCGCCCGACGTTGCCCAGGCAAGCGCGTTGCCTTGACGGTCGGTGATCGTGATGATCGTGTTGTTGAACGACGCGTGAACGTGAACCACGCCCTCGGCGACGTTCTTCTTAACCTTCTTGCGAACGCGTTGCGCCGCGGAGTTGTTCGAAGCCTTAGCCATTACGTTTTCCTGTAACTTTCAGTTCCGCTTACTTCTTCAGCGACTGTGCTGCGCGGCGCGGACCCTTACGCGTACGTGCGTTGGTACGCGTACGCTGGCCACGCAGGGGCAGGCCCTTGCGATGGCGCACGCCGCGGTAGCAGCCGAGGTCCATCAGGCGCTTGATGTTCATCGTCACTTCACGGCGGAGATCGCCTTCGACGACAAACTTGCCCACTTCCTCACGCAGCTTTTCCAGATCCGCGTCGTTCAGGTCCTTGACCTTCTTGTTGAACGGCACACCGGCGGACACGCAGATGTTGCGCGAACGCGTGCGGCCAACACCAAAAATTGCCGTCAGGCCGATTTCGGTGTGCTGGTGGTTCGGGATGTTAACCCCTGCAATACGAGCCATTGTTTTTCCTCAAACAAAAAGCGCAAGCGCGCTAATCAGCCTTGGCGCTGCTTGTGGCGCGGGTCCGAGCTGCAGATCACGCGAACGACGCCGTTGCGCTTGATGATTTTGCAGTTACGGCAAATGCGCTTTACCGAAGCCATCACTTTCATGATATTACCCTTTTTCCTAAATCACTTCGCCCGGAACACGATCCGCGCACGCGACAGATCGTAAGGCGTCAACTCAACCGTCACCTTGTCGCCCGGGAGAATGCGGATGTAGTGCATCCGCATCTTTCCGGAAATATGTCCCAGAACGACATGGCCGTTTTCCAGCTTCACCCGGAAGGTCGCGTTGGGGAGGTTTTCGATCACCTCGCCTTGCATCTGGATTACATCGTCTTTGGCCATAGGTCCTTTTAACGCATCGGGACGCCGCCGCCCTTGAAGTTGGCCTTCTTGAGCAGCGATTCATATTGTTGCGACATCACGTACGACTGCACCTGCGCCATGAAGTCCATTGTGACGACGACAATGATCAGCAGCGACGTTCCACCAAAATAAAACGGCACATTCCAGCGCAGCACCAAAAACTCCGGCAGCAGGCAAACGAACACGATATAGATCGCACCGGCCAGCGTCAGACGCGTGAGGATGCGGTCGATATAGCGTGCCGTCTGATCGCCCGGGCGGATGCCAGGAACGAACGCGCCACTCTTTTTCAGGTTGTCGGCCGTTTCCCTGCTGTTGAACACCAGTGCGGTGTAGAAGAAGCAGAAGAACACGATCGCCAACGCGTACAGCAACACGTACACGGGCTGGCCAGGCTTGAGGGCTTCGGCCACGTTGTGCAGCGTGTCCGCAAACCAGCCGGTTCGCGAACCCGAACTGAACCAGTTCAGGATGGTTGCCGGGAACAGGATGATCGACGACGCGAAGATCGGCGGAATCACACCCGACATGTTCAGCTTGAGCGGCAGGTGGGACGACTGCCCGCCGTAAATCTTGTTACCGACCTGGCGCTTCGCATAGTTCACGAGGATCTTGCGCTGGCCGCGTTCAATGAACACCACCAGGTACGTCACGGCTGCGATCAGAACGACCACGATGATCGCCGAGATGATGCTCATCGAGCCGGTGCGAACCAGTTCGAAAAGCCCACCGAGCGCATTCGGGAAGCCTGCCGCGATCCCGCCGAAGATGATGATCGAGATACCGTTGCCAAGCCCGCGTTCCGTGATCTGCTCACCAAGCCACATCAGGAACATCGTGCCCGTTACGAGCGTCACGACCGTCGTCAAGCGGAACACCATGCCCGGATCGATCACGAGGCCGGGCTGGTTTTCCAGCGCGACCGCGATGCCGAACGCCTGAAACGTCGCCAGCACCACCGTGAAGATCCGCGTGTACTGCGTGATCTTGCGTTGCCCAGCCTGTCCTTCTTTCTTCAGCGCTTCCAGCTGCGGCGAGACAATCGCCATCAGCTGCAGGATGATCGACGCCGAAATATACGGCATCACACCCAGCGCGAAGATCGTGAACCGCGACAGTGCGCCACCCGAGAACATGTTGAACATGCCAAGGATGCCGCCCGACTGGCTCTGGAAGAGCTTCGCCAGTTGGTCCGGATCGATACCCGGAACCGGAATATGCGCGCCGATACGATAAACGACCAACGCCAGCAGCAGGAACACTGCACGCCGACGCAGGTCGCCGAACTTCGGAGCGCTGCGACCGGTTTTTGCGAGACTCGGGCTGTTAGCCAAGTAGCTTCTCCGATGCAGATGCTAGTGACGGCGGGCAAGCCCGCACGCACCACTCACAATCACTCGGCAAAAGAACCGCCTGCTGCTTCAATCGCAGCACGCGCATTCTTCGTCGCACCCAGACCCTTCACGACGACCTTACGCTTGATCTCGCCGGTAGCGATGATCTTCGCGCTCTTGGTCAGTTCGCCCACGAGGCCTGCCTGCTTGAGAGCCAGCAGATCGATTTCGTCGACCGGCAGCTTCTCGATGTCGGCGAGGCGCACTTCACCGACGAATTCCTTCGTCAGCGAGGTGAAGCCGCGCTTCGGCAGACGACGCTGCAGCGGCATTTGACCGCCTTCGAAGCCAACCTTGTGGAAGCCGCCCGAACGCGATTTCTGACCCTTGTGACCACGGCCAGCGGTCTTGCCGAGGCCAGAGCCGATGCCGCGACCGACGCGACGCTTAGCGTGCTTCGCGCCTTCTGCCGGCTTCAGGTTATTCAATTCCATTTCAAACTCCTGGAGTCTTTGGTCGACCGCTTAGCCGATGACCTTAACGAGGTACGAGACCTTGTTGATCATGCCGCGCACAGCCGGCGTGTCCTGCAGCTCGGAAACCGAGTTCAGGCGGCGCAGGCCGAGACCGCGCACAGTGGCACGGTGCGTATCGCGGGTCCCAATCAGGCTCTTGACGAGCTGAACCTTGACAGTTTTTTCAGACATGGTGCCCACCCTTAGCCCAGAATGTCTTCGACGGACTTGCCGCGCTTCGCTGCGATGTCAGCCGGGGTCGACTGCTTGCGCAGACCGTCCAGCGTGGCACGAACGAGGTTGTACGGGTTCGTCGAACCGTGGCTCTTGGCCACGACGTTCTGCACGCCCATCACGTCGAACACTGCGCGCATCGGGCCGCCGGCGATCACGCCCGTACCAGCCTTCGCCGGAGCGAGGAGGACGACCGATGCGCCATGCTTGCCATGCACTTCGTGTTGCAGGGTGCCGTTCTTCAGGGGCACCTTGAACATGTTGCGGCGAGCTTGTTCCATCGCCTTCTGGACAGCAACGGGCACTTCCTTCGACTTGCCCTTGCCCATACCGACGCGGCCATCACCGTCGCCAACCACGGTCAGTGCGGCGAAGCCGAGAATACGGCCACCCTTCACGACCTTGGTCACGCGATTGACCGAAATCATTTTTTCGCGGAGGCCGTCGTCGCGTTCGTCAGCCTGAACTTTCGCTTGCATCTTTGCCATGACGAATTCCTTCCTTAGAACTTGAGCCCGGCTTCGCGCGCAGCATCAGCCAGCGCTTTGACGCGGCCGTGATAGCGGAAACCCGAGCGGTCAAAGGCGACGGATTCGATGCCGGCGGCCTTAGCCTTTTCTGCAATACGCTTGCCGATCAGCGAGGCTGCAGCGACGTTGCCGCCCTTGCCCGACTGGTCAGCCAGTTGCGCGCGCACTTCGGCTTCGAGCGTCGACGCGCTGGCCAGCACCTTGGTGCCGCAGGGCGAGAACACTTGCGCATAGATGTGCGTGTTCGTGCGATGCACGGCCAGACGCGCGACCTGCAGCTCAGCGATCTTGAGACGCGTCTGACGAGCGCGGCGCAGGCGAGATTGAGTCTTATCCATGATTGCGCACCCTTACTTCTTCTTCGTTTCTTTGAGGATCACAACCTCGTTGGCGTAGCGCACACCCTTGCCCTTATAGGGCTCCGGCGGGCGGTAGCCGCGGACTTCCGCAGCGACCTGGCCAACTTGTTGCTTGTCGATCCCCTTGATCACGATTTCCGTTTGCGACGGGGTTTCGGCCTTCACGCCTTCCGGCATCTGGTGCACCACGGGGTGCGAGAAACCCAGCGACAGGTTCAGCTTGTCGCCTTGCGCTTGAGCACGATAACCAACGCCAACCAGCGTCAGCTTGCGCTCGAAACCCTTCGTCACGCCTTGCACCATGTTCGCGACAATCGCGCGCATCGTGCCCGACATCGCATTGGCTTCGCGGCTTTCGTCGGTCGGCTCAAACTTCAGCGTGCCGTTGTCGTTCACCACCTTCACGAGGCGGTTCGCAGCTTGCGAAATCGTACCCAGCGGGCCCTTGACGGTAATCTTCTCGTCGCTGAGCGTCGCTTCTGCGCCTTGCAGCGCGATCGGGCTCTTACCTACTCGAGACATGTTTCTTCTCCTTAGGCCTTAAGCGACGTAGCAGATAACTTCGCCGCCGACGCCAGTAGCGCGCGCCTTGCGGTCCGTCATCACACCCTTCGGCGTCGAAACGATCGCAACGCCCAGGCCATTCATGACCTGCGGGATGTCGTTGCGGCCGCGGTACACGCGCAGACCCGGCTTCGAGACGCGTTCGATGCGCTCGATAACGGGACGGCCAGCGTAGTACTTCAACGCGATGTTCAATTCCGACTTCGCACCTTCGGTTTTCACCGCGAAGTCGTCGATATAGCCTTCGTCCTTCAGAACCTGCGCAATCGCAATCTTCACTTTCGACGAGGGCATAGCAACCGAAACCTTCTCGACCATCTGCGCATTGCGGATGCGAGTCAGCATATCGGCGATAGGATCACTCATGCTCATTTATGTTTCTCCTATTACCAGCTCGCCTTGGTGATGCCAGGGATCTCACCACGGAACGCGATTTCACGAATCTTGTTACGTGCGAGACCGAATTTGCGGAACGTGCCACGCGGACGACCCGTGAGCGCGCAGCGGTTACGCTTGCGAGTCGGGTTCGAGTTGCGCGGCAGTTGTTGCAGTTCCAGGCGAGCCGAATAGCGCTCTTCTTCCGACTTGCTTTGGTCGTCGATGATCGCCTTCAGCGCTGCGCGCTTCGGCGCAAATTTCGCTGCCAGACGAGCGCGCTTCTTTTCACGTTCGATCAGTGCCAGTTTAGCCACGGTAACCTCAGTTTCTGAACGGGAACTTGAAGCCGGCGAGCAGTGCCTTTGCTTCTTCGTCGGTCTTCGCGGTCGTCGTGATGCTGATGTTCAGCCCACGCAGCGCGTCGATCTTGTCGTAGTCGATTTCGGGGAAAATGATCTGCTCTTTCACACCGATGTTGTAGTTACCACGGCCGTCGAACGCCTTGCCCGACACGCCGCGGAAGTCGCGCACGCGGGGCAGCGCAACCGTCACGAAACGGTCCAGGAATTCGTACATGGCATTGCCACGCAGCGTAACCATCGTGCCGATCGGGTAGCTTTCGCGAATCTTGAAGCCGGCGATTGCCTTGCGCGACTTCGTGATAACGGGCTTCTGGCCGGCGATCTTCGTGAGGTCGCCAACGGCGTGCTCGAGGACCTTCTTGTCAGCGACGGCTTCACCCACACCCATGTTCAGGGTGATCTTGGTGAGGCGCGGCACTTCCATGACCGACTTGTAACCGAACTTCTCGATCAGGCCAGGAACGACCTTCTCTTTATAAAATTCTTGCAAACGTGCCATTTTTTACTCCGCAGCGTCAGGCGCTCAGAACAGCACCGGTCGTCTTCAGGAAACGAACCTTCTTGTCCCCTTCGACCTTGATGCCCACGCGCGACGGCTTACCGTTCGCGTCGACCAGTGCGACGTTCGAGATAGCCAGCGGCATTGCCTTGGCTTCCACGCCACCCGTCGTACCCTTCATCGGGTTCGGCTTCACATGCTTCTTAGCGATGTTGATGCCTTCGACAGTGACGCGCTCTTCGCCGATGGCCACGACGACACCGCGCTTACCCTTGTCTTTGCCGGTAACGACGATAACTTCGTCACCCTTGCGAATCTTGTTCATCGCGGCTCCTTACAGCACTTCCGGCGCCAGCGAAACGATCTTCATGAATCGTTCGCTACGCAGCTCACGCGTAACCGGCCCGAAGATACGGGTGCCGATCGGCTCAAGCTTGGTATTCAAAAGCACGGCGGCGTTGCCATCGAACTTGATCAGCGAGCCGTCTTGACGGCGCACGCCCTTCGCAGTGCGAACCACAACAGCGTTGTAGATTTCGCCCTTCTTCACGCGCCCGCGCGGCGTTGCTTCCTTGACGCTCACCTTGATGATGTCGCCAATGCTGGCATAACGACGCTTCGAGCCGCCGAGCACCTTGATGCACAGAACTTCACGTGCACCCGTGTTGTCGGCTACTTCAAGCCGAGTTTCGGTCTGGATCATGGTTTATCTTTCCCAACTTAATCCGGTCGCGCCACCATGGCACATCCGGTCAGTCTTGGTCCCGTCAGCCGCGCCGCCACTAGAACGACCGCTCAGCTGCTTGGGTAAGAACAGCAGCGACGGCAAACGAAACCGGCCATCGCATTCCGGTGAATCTTGCTAACCCGGACTGGCGCCCGGATCTGCTTCCCCACCTATTTTCGCCTGCTGCTTTGCCAACAGCAAACCCATAAAGAGGGAAGACCAAGACTATAACTCGATAATCTTGGTCTAGCAAGCGAAATCTTTAGCGATTTCAATTACTTCTACACCCCGGGAAGTTGCTCCCCGGGGTGTTGCGCCACTTTTAGATGACGCGTGCTGCTTCGATCAGCTTCGACACGGTCCAGGCCTTCGTCTTCGAGAGAGGACGGGTTTCCTGGATTTCAACGAGGTCACCCTCGTTGTACGTGTTCGCTTCGTCGTGAGCGTGGTACTTCTTCGACTGCACGACGTACTTGCCGTAGATCGGGTGCTTGACGCGGCGCTCGACCAGGACGGTGACCGTCTTGTCCATCTTGTTGCTGACGACCTTGCCGACCAGCGTCCGCTTAAGCGAGGTTTTCACGCTTTCGTTCATTTCTGGTTCGCCTTCTGAGTCAGGACGGTCCGCACACGTGCGATGTCGCGACGAACCTTCTTCAGCTGGCTCGTGTTCGTGAGCTGCTGGGTCGCGAGTTGCATGCGCAGGCCGAATTGCGCCTTCAAGAGGTCCGACAGCTCTTTGTCGAGCGCGGCCTTGTCTTTCTGAAGAAGTTCAGATGCCTTCATCAATCACTCCTTAGGCGCCGAGCTGGCGAACCATGAAGACCGTCTTCAGCGGCAGCTTGGCTGCAGCCAGACGGAAGGCTTCACGGGCCAGTTCTTCGGACACACCATCCATTTCATACAGCATCTTGCCCGGCTGAATCTCGGCGACGTAGTACTCAGGGTTACCCTTACCGTTACCCATACGCACTTCCGCCGGCTTTTGCGAGATCGGCTTGTCCGGGAAGATACGGATCCAGATGCGGCCGCCACGCTTGATGTGACGCGTCATTGCACGACGCGCTGCTTCAATCTGACGCGCGGTCAGGCGACCACGACCGATAGCCTTCAGACCGTATTCACCGAACGAAACGGCGTTGCCGCGCGTTGCGATACCGGTGTTACGACCCTTCTGCTCTTTGCGATACTTCCTGCGTTTCGGTTGCAGCATCGTTATTCTCCACTCTTGCCGTCACGGCGCGGAGCGCCACGACGGGCACCCGGTGCGCCTTCGCCATCACGGCGCGGACGACGATCGCCCGGACGCGCATTGCGGCGCGGACGCTTTTCTTCGGCGACTTCTTCCACCACCGGTGCGTCGTTGCGGCCGAGCGTGTCGCCCTTGTAGACCCAAACCTTCACGCCGATGATGCCGTACGTCGTCTTCGCTTCCGAGGTTGCGTAGTCGATGTCAGCACGCAGCGTGTGAAGCGGCACTCGACCTTCGCGGTACCACTCGGTACGTGCGATTTCGATACCGTTCAGACGGCCGGCGCTCATGATCTTGATGCCCTGGGCACCCAGACGCATTGCGTTCTGCATCGCGCGCTTCATTGCGCGACGGAACATGATGCGGCGCTCGAGCTGCTGCGTGATCGAATCGGCGATCAGTTGAGCATCGGTTTCCGGCTTGCGGATTTCTTCGATGTTCACGTGAACCGGAACGCCCATGCGCTTCTGGAGTTCGGCCTTGAGGAGTTCGATGTCCTCGCCCTTCTTGCCGATCACCACACCCGGGCGCGAGCTGTAAATCGTGATGCGAGCGTTCTTTGCCGGACGCTCGATCACAACACGGCCCACCGAAGCGTTCTTCAGCTTCTTCTTCAGGTATTCACGAACACCGATGTCTTCCTTCAACATCGCCGCGAAATTGTTGTTGTTCGCGTACCAACGCGAAGCCCAATTGCGGCTGACGGCCAAACGGAAGCCAGTCGGATGAATTTTCTGTCCCATCGTATGGCTCCTTAATTCCCGACCGTCACAGTGATGTGACAGGATTGCTTCTCGATGCGGTTACCGCGACCCTTTGCGCGTGCGGTGAAACGCTTCAGCGAAGCAGCCTTGTCGACGTAGATGCTCTTGATCTTGAGCTCGTCGATATCGGCGCCTTCGTTGTGTTCCGCGTTTGCGATCGCCGAGAGCACAACCTTTTTCACGATGCCAGCCGCTTTCTTCGGCGAGAACGTCAGAACGTTCAGTGCCTTGTCGACCGGCAGACCGCGGATCTGGTCAGCCACAAGGCGCGTCTTCTGCGCCGAGATGCGGGCACCGCGATGAATTGCCTTCACTTCCATCTTGATTGCCCCTTATTTCTTGGCCTTCTTGTCGGCCGCGTGACCCTTGAACGTACGGGTCAGTGCGAACTCGCCAAGCTTGTGGCCGACCATGTTTTCCGTGACATACACCGGAACGTGTTGACGGCCGTTGTGAACGGCGATCGTCAGGCCGATGAAGTCCGGCAGGATCGTCGAACGACGCGACCAGGTCTTGATCGGTTTCTTGTCGCGCGTAGCTGCAGCCGCCTCAACCTTCTTCAGCAAATGGGCGTCGCAGAACGGACCTTTCTTAATAGAACGTGCCATTGCCTACTCCTTAACGCTTGTGACGGCGCTGGACGATCATGCTCGTCGTGCGCTTGTTGCTGCGGGTGCGATAGCCCTTCGTCGGCGTGCCCCACGGGCTCACCGGGTCGCGACCAGCCGCAGTCTTGCCTTCGCCACCACCGTGCGGGTGGTCGACCGGGTTCATTGCAACGCCACGGACCGTCGGGCGGATACCGCGCCAGCGGTTCGCGCCAGCCTTACCGATTTGACGGAGGCTGTGCTCTTCGTTGCCGACTTCACCGATCGTTGCACGGCATTCAACGTGCACGCGGCGGATTTCGCCCGAACGCAGACGAACCTGCGCGTAGACGCCTTCACGTGCCAGCAGCATTGCCGACGTGCCAGCCGAACGCGCCATTTGCGCGCCCTTGCCCGGCAGCATTTCGATGCAGTGGATCGTCGTACCGACCGGAATGTTGCGGATCGGCAGCGTGTTGCCTGCACGGATCGGCGCTTCCGAACCCGACATCAGCTGCGTGCCAACCGTCACGCCCTTCGGCGCGATGATGTAGCGGCGCTCGCCGTCTGCGTAAAGAACCAGCGCAATGTTCGCGCTACGGTTCGGGTCATACTCGAGACGCTCCACCTTCGCGGGGATGCCATCCTTCGTACGACGGAAATCGATCACACGGTAGTGCTGCTTGTGACCACCACCCTGGTGACGCGTCGTGATGCGACCGTTGTTGTTACGGCCAGCCGTCGAGGACTTCTTCTCGAGCAGTGCCGCGAACGGCGCGCCCTTGTGGAGGTCCTTGTTGACGATCTTGACCATCGCGCGGCGACCCGGCGAGGTCGGCTTAACTTTCACGATTGCCATGATTACTTGGCCTCCGCTTCAAAGTTGATTTCCTGGCCGGGCTTCAGGCAGACGTACGCCTTCTTCACGTCCTTGCGCTTGCCGTTGAAGCGGCCAAAGCGCTTGGCTTTGCCCTTCTGGACCAGCACATTGACGGACTCGACTTCCACCTTGAACAGCAGCTCGACAGCAGCCTTCACTTCCTGCTTGTTCGCGTCCGGCGCGACTTCGAAGACGACTTGTTCGTTCTTCTCAGCCACCAGGGTCGCCTTTTCGGAGATCACCGGTGCGAGCAGGACCTGCATCAAACGATGATCGTTCTTGCGAATCTCGCTCATGACAGCAACTCCTCGATCTGGGCGACCGCTGCCTTCGTGATCAGGATCTTCTTGAAGTAGATCAGCGAGAGCGGGTCGGCAAAGCGCGGCTCAACGACTGCCACGTGGGGCAGGTTGCGCGACGCCAGGAACAGGTTCTCGTCGACCGTGTCGGTGATGACCAGCACGGATTCGAGACCCATGGCCTTGAACTTTTCGGCCAGCAGCTTCGTCTTCGGCGCTTCGAGCGACAGCTCTTCCACGACCGAGATGCGGCCTTCGCGGGCCAGCTGCGAGAAGATCGAGCAGAGGCCTGCGCGATGCATCTTCTTGTTGACCTTGTGCGAGAAGTTTTCTTCCGGCGAATTCGGGAAGATGCGACCACCGCCACGCCACAACGGGCTCGACGACATACCGGCACGAGCGCGGCCCGTACCCTTCTGACGCCACGGCTTCTTGGTGGTGTGCTTGACCTGCTCGCGGTCCTTCTGCGCGCGGTTACCGCTGCGCGCGTTCGCCTGGTAGGCGACAACGATCTGGTGAATCAGCGCTTCGTTGTAGTCACGGCCGAACACGACGTCCGACGCGTTAACTGCTGCGCCTTCCTGACCATTAGCATTCAGGAGCTTCAGTTCCATTATTGCGCTCCTTTCTTGGCGCGCGCCTTGACGGCGGGCGTCACGAAAACCTTGCCGCCCTTTGCACCCGGGACAGCACCCTTGACCAGCAGAAGCTTGCGCTCTGCGTCGATACGGGCGATTTCGAGGTTTTGCACCGTCACGGTTTCGTCACCCATGTGACCGGTCATGCGCTTACCCGGGAAAACACGACCCGGATCCTGCGCCATACCGATCGAGCCCGGCACATTGTGCGAGCGCGAGTTACCGTGCGAAGCACGACCCGAAGCGAAGTTGTAACGCTTGATGGTACCGGCGTAGCCCTTACCGATCGAGGTGCCTTGCACGTCGATTTTCTGGCCTTCTTCGAAGAGTTCCACACCGATCACAGCGCCAGCGGACAGTTCGGCGGCCTTAGCGGCGTCGATCTGGAATTCCTTGAGGATTTCACCGGCTTGAACGCCAGCTTTGGCGAGATGACCTGCGAGCGGCTTCGTCACGCGCGATGCGCGGCGAGTACCGAAAGCAACCTGCACGGCCGTGTAGCCGTCGGTTTCAACAGTCTTGATCTGCGTCACGCGGTTGTCGGACACGTCCAGCACGGTCACGGGAATCGAATCCCCTTCGGCCGTGAAGATACGGGTCATGCCAACCTTGCGACCTACGAGTCCAAGGCTCATCGTTTTCTCCATTCCCGACTGCGATTGGTCGGGGCTAATTTACAAAGTACCGGCATGTTTTCAGGGTAAAGGCCCGAAAGGACACACCGATTTTTTGCGCAAACGCGCGAAAAGACGTCAAGTATAACGTCCTTTCTCGTTTTCCGCAAGCAATCAAAGACTTAGCGCCACCAGAAGATTCTGGTAGCGCTTGAGGCTCTTACTGCAGCTTGATTTCGACGTCCACGCCAGCCGGGAGGTCCAGCTTCATCAGCGCGTCAACGGTCTTGTCCGTCGGGTCGACGATGTCCATCAGGCGCAGGTGCGTGCGGATTTCAAGCTGGTCGCGCGACGTCTTGTTGACGTGCGGCGAACGCAGGATGTCGAAACGCTGGATACGCGTCGGCAGCGGCACCGGACCGCGGACGATGGCGCCCGTGCGCTTCGCCGTATCGACGATTTCAGCAGCCGACTGGTCGATCAGGCGATAGTCGAATGCTTTCAGGCGGATACGGATTTTTTGGTTCTGCATGATGATTCCTTGAAAAGAGCGAGGCGGACTTGCGCCGCCAGACGATATAAAGAGCGCAGGTCCGTCCCGCGACAAGGCGTCGCGGGACGGACCCAGGGTACATCAACTGCTAAAGCAAGCCGAGTATTGTACTCGAATTACTCGATGATCTTTGCAACCACGCCGGCGCCGACGGTACGGCCACCTTCGCGGATTGCGAAGCGCAGACCTTCTTCCATCGCGATCGGAGCGATCAGCTTCACCGTGATCGACACGTTGTCGCCCGGCATGACCATTTCCTTGTCCTTCGGCAGCTCGATCGAGCCCGTCACGTCCGTCGTACGGAAGTAGAACTGCGGACGGTAGTTGTTGAAGAACGGCGTGTGACGGCCGCCTTCGTCCTTGCTCAGCACGTACACTTCAGCCGTGAAGTGCGTGTGCGGCGTGATCGAACCCGGCTTGGCCAGAACCTGGCCACGCTCCACGTCTTCACGCTTCGTGCCGCGCAGCAGGATACCAACGTTGTCGCCTGCCTGACCCTGGTCGAGCAGCTTGCGGAACATTTCCACGCCCGTGCAGGTCGTCTTCACCGTCGGCTTGATACCGACGATTTCGATTTCCTCGCCGACCTTGACGATGCCGCGCTCGACGCGACCCGTCACCACCGTGCCGCGACCCGAGATCGAGAACACGTCTTCCACCGGCATCAGGAACGCGCCGTCAACTGCACGCTCCGGCGTCGGGATGTACGTGTCCAGTGCGTCGGCCAGGTTCATGATCGCCACTTCACCCAGTTCGCCCTTGTCGCCTTCCAGCGCCAGCTTGGCCGAACCCTTGATGATCGGCGTGTCGTCGCCCGGGAAGTCGTACTTCGACAGGAGCTCGCGCACTTCCATTTCGACCAGCTCGAGCAGCTCGGCGTCGTCGACCATGTCGCACTTGTTCAGGAACACGATGATGTAAGGCACGCCAACCTGACGGGCGAGCAGGATGTGCTCACGCGTTTGCGGCATCGGGCCGTCAGCGGCCGAGCACACCAGGATTGCGCCGTCCATCTGTGCCGCGCCCGTGATCATGTTCTTCACGTAGTCAGCGTGGCCCGGGCAGTCGACGTGTGCGTAGTGGCGGTTAGCCGTTTCGTACTCGACGTGCGCGGTGTTGATGGTAATACCACGTGCCTTTTCTTCCGGCGCTGCGTCGATCTGGTCGTACGCCTTTGCTTCGCCGCCGAACTTTGCGGTCAGAACCGTCGTGATCGCTGCCGTCAGCGTGGTCTTGCCGTGGTCAACGTGACCGATCGTGCCCACGTTCACGTGCGGCTTGGTCCGCTCGAATTTACCTTTTGCCATGTTTCTCTTCTTTCAAAAAAGTGGTGAATCGGTGACTGGGCGATGCGAACCAGACCCATGCCTGGTTCGTCGCATGGTCAACTGAATGCCGATGCTTACTTCGCCTTCGCGCTGATGATCGCGTCGGCCACGTTACGCGGTGCTTCTGCGTAGTGCTTGAATTCCATCGTGTACGTTGCGCGGCCTTGCGACAGCGAGCGCAGCGACGTCGAATAGCCGAACATTTCCGACAGCGGCACTTCGGCGCGAACGATCTTGCCGCCGCCAACCATGTCTTCCATGCCCTGGACGATACCGCGACGGCTCGACAGGTCGCCCATCACGTTGCCCATGTAGTCTTCCGGCGTTTCGACTTCGACGGCCATCATCGGTTCGAGGATGACCGGCTGCGCCTTGCGCATGGCTTCCTTGAACGCCATCGAACCAGCCATGCGGAACGCATTTTCGTTCGAGTCAACGTCGTGGTACGAACCGAACGTCAGGTGAACCTTCACGTCGACGACCGGGAAGCCCGCCAGCACGCCAGCCTTCAGCGTTTCCTCGATACCCTTGTTCACCGCCGGGATGAATTCGCGCGGAATCACACCGCCCTTGATCTCGTCCAGGAACTCGTAGCCCTTGCCCTGCTCGTTCGGCTCAAGCGTGATGACAGCGTGACCGAACTGGCCGCGACCGCCCGACTGCTTGACGAACTTGCCTTCGACGTCCTTCGCCGTGGCGCGGATCGTTTCGCGGTACGCGACCTGCGGCTTGCCGACAGTCGCTTCCACGTTGAATTCGCGCTTCATGCGGTCGACCAGAATTTCGAGGTGGAGCTCGCCCATGCCCGAAATGATGGTCTGGCCCGATTCCTCGTCCGTCTGGACGCGGAACGACGGGTCTTCCTGCGCCAGGCGGTTCAGGGCGAGGCCCATCTTTTCCTGGTCAGCCTTGGTCTTCGGCTCGACAGCCTGCGAGATCACCGGCTCCGGGAACACCATGCGTTCCAGGATGATCGGGTTCGCCGGGTCGCACAGCGTGTCGCCCGTGGTTGCTTCCTTCAGGCCAACGGCTGCGGCGATGTCGCCTGCACGAACTTCCTTGATTTCTTCGCGGTTGTTCGCGTGCATCTGCAGAATACGGCCGAGGCGTTCCTTCTTGCCCTTGGTCGAGTTCAGCACGGTGTCGCCCGAGTTGACGATGCCCGAGTACGCGCGGAAGAAGATCAGCTGGCCGACGAACGGGTCGGTCATGATCTTGAACGCGAGTGCCGAGAACTTCTCGTCGTCGGATGCGCGGCGCTCTGCCTTCTCGCCGTTTTCGAGTTCGCCCGTGACCGGGGGGATGTCCACCGGCGACGGCAGGAAGTCGATCACGGCGTCGAGCATACGCTGCACGCCCTTGTTCTTGAACGCGGTACCGCACAGCATCGGCTGGATTTCGCAAGCGATGGTCCGGTCGCGGATCGCCTTGACGATTTCCGCTTCGGACAGCTCTTCGCCGCCGAGGTACTTTTCCATCAGCTCTTCGCTGGCTTCAGCAGCCGACTCGATCATCTTTTCGCGCCACTCGTTGCACGTGTCAACGAGTTCGGCCGGGATGTCGACGTAGTCGAACTTCGTGCCTTGCGAGGCTTCGTCCCAAATGATCGCCTTCATCTTCAGGAGGTCGACGACGCCCTTGAAGTTTTCTTCAGCGCCGATCGGCACCACGACGGGAACCGGGTTCGCCTTCAGGCGGTTCTTCAGCTGGTCGTAGACCTTGAAGAAGTTCGCGCCGGTACGGTCCATCTTGTTGACGAACGCGAGACGGGGAACCTTGTACTTGTTCGCCTGACGCCACACCGTTTCCGACTGCGGCTGCACGCCGCCCACTGCGCAGTAGACCATGCACGCGCCGTCGAGCACGCGCATCGAGCGCTCGACTTCAATCGTGAAGTCGACGTGGCCCGGGGTGTCGATGATGTTGATGCGGTGCTCGGGGTAGTTGCCGCCCATGCCCTTCCAGAACGCGGTCGTAGCAGCGGACGTGATCGTGATGCCACGCTCCTGTTCCTGCTCCATCCAGTCCATGGTCGCGGCGCCGTCGTGAACTTCACCAATCTTGTGGTTCACGCCGGTGTAAAACAGAATGCGCTCGGTCGTCGTCGTCTTGCCGGCGTCGATGTGAGCGCTAATACCGATGTTGCGGTAGCGCTCGATAGGAGTCTTGCGTGCCACTTTGATCCTCTATCGGGAGGTGCGCGCCGGGCTCGATCCCGACCGGGTTGATCCCAACGCGCCTGAACACAAACGGGCGAGGCGCTCGATAAGCGCACCCGCCCGGAAATTTTTCCGTTTTTTGAGCAAACCCCGGTAGGGGTTTTCTCTTAGAAGCGGAAGTGCGAGAACGCCTTGTTCGCTTCTGCCATCCGGTGAACTTCGTCGCGCTTCTTCATCGCGCCGCCACGGCCTTCGGCCGCTTCGGAGAGTTCACCTGCCAGACGCAGGGCCATCGACTTCTCGCTGCGCTTCTTCGCGGCTTCACGCAGCCAACGCATCGCCAATGCCATACGACGCGAGGGGCGCACTTCGACCGGAACCTGATAGTTCGCACCACCAACGCGGCGGCTCTTCACTTCCACCACCGGCTTCACGTTGTTGAGCGCGACAGTGAACACTTCCAGCGGGTCCTTGCCACCCTTGGTCTGGATCTGTTCGAAAGCGCCGTACACGATACGCTCGGCAACCGACTTCTTGCCGGAGAGCATCAGCACGTTCATGAACTTGGCTACATCAACGTTGCCGAACTTCGGATCCGGCAACACTTCCCGCTTGGGGACTTCGCGACGACGCGGCATGTTTCTTCCTTTAACTTTTCAGTTGAAGCGTGGATTGAACCTCACGCTCCGCGGCCACCAACTAACCCGATTCATCCATTACGACTTACCAGCCTGGTCGGGTGACCACTTACTCGACAGCACCGGCCAATCCGGCACCTGTCGCTTTTATCGCCTGCTCTCGAAAAAGCGGGACGACCCGTACAACTTAACTGCGGACGCTTACTTAGCAGCCTTGGCGCGCTTTGCACCGTACTTCGAACGAGCCTGCTTACGATCCTTGACGCCCTGGGTATCCAGCGAGCCACGAACCATGTGGTAACGCACACCCGGCAAGTCCTTCACACGGCCGCCGCGGATCAGCACGACCGAGTGTTCCTGCAGGTTGTGGCCTTCACCACCGATGTACGAAATGACTTCGAAGCCGTTCGTCAGGCGCACCTTGGCGACCTTACGGAGTGCCGAGTTCGGCTTCTTCGGCGTCGTCGTGTACACACGGGTGCACACGCCGCGACGCTGCGGGCAGTCCTGCAGGGCCGGCGACTTGCTCTTCGTAGCTTCCGAAGCGCGGCCTTTGCGAACCAGTTGATTGATGGTTGGCATTGTTTATTCCTGAAATTGAACAAAATCGACGCATTTATTTCCGGGCAAAGCGGAAATGCATGCATCTTTACTCCTACGAGAATTCCGGGATTGGCTGTTTGATGTTAGTTTTCGTCAAATCGATTGACGAGCACGGACATCCCAAAGACCGGAACCCAGCATGATATTCCGAAAAGACCAAGCGAGTCAATGGCTTGCGATATTTCGGACGACGGAGCATGTGACGGCGCCGTGACAGTGCGGCAGCGTTCGGCGCACCCGGGAAGAAACGCCGCGCCTTATTCGTCGCCGACGACCTCGACAAGCTCCTCGCCGAAGCGCTCGAGCTTGCGCGCCCCGATGCCCGGAATGTCGCGCAACTCGTCCACCGACTCAGGACCGTTGCGCGCGATTTCCGCCAGCGTGGCGTCGTGGAAGATGACATAGGCCGGCACGCCCTCGCTCTTCGCGGTTTCGGTGCGCCACAGGCGCAAGCGCTCCCAGCGCGTGCGCTGACGCGGGCTCATGCCAAGGGTCGGATCGGCGCGCTCACTCGTGCGGCTCGACGACGCGCGCGTACGCGTGGGCTTCACATAGCGGCGCATCGTGACATTCTGCTCGCCCTTGAGGACCGCCTTGCTCGCCTCGGTGAGTACGAGCGACCCATATCCGTCGTGGTCGACGGTGAGATAACCGAACGCCACCAGTTGCCGGAAGATCGCGCGCCATTCCGGCTCCGAAAGCGCGGAGCCGATGCCGAAGGTGGAGATTTTCTCGTGCCCGCGCTGCAGGATCTTTTCGTTGCGATTGCCGCGCAGAATGTCGATCAGATGGCCGGCGCCGAAATTGAAGCCGCTCGCGCGCTGCGCACGGAAAACGCACGAGAGCGCCATTTGCGCCTCACGCGTCGCCTCCCACGTGTCGGGCGGCTCGAGGCACGAATCGCAGTTTCCGCACGGCTTGCTCTCCTCGCCAAAGTAGGCGAGCAGGCGCACGCGGCGGCACGTGGCCGCTTCGCACAGGCCGAGCAGCGCGTCGAGCTTGCCGGTCTGCACACGCTTGTGCTGCTCGTCGGCTTCGGACTCGTCGATCATCTTGCGCTGCTGCACCACGTCACCGAGACCGTAGGCCATCCAGGCGTTGGCCGCCAGCCCGTCGCGGCCCGCGCGGCCGGTTTCCTGGTAGTAGCCTTCCACGCTCTTGGGCAAGTCCAGATGCGCGACGAAACGCACGTCCGGCTTGTCGATGCCCATGCCGAACGCGATGGTGGCGCACATCACCACGCCTTCCTCGCGCTGGAAGAGTTCCTGGTGCTTCTGGCGTATCTCGAATTCCATGCCGGCGTGGTACGGCAGCGCGCGCAGCCCCTGCCCTTTCAACCACTCCGCCGTTTCCTCGACCTTGCGGCGCGAGAGGCAGTACACGACGCCCGCATCCGTGGTGCCGTCGGCGCGCGTATGCTCCGCGCGGATGAAGTCGAGCAGCTGCGAGCGCGCGTTGTCCTTCTCGACGATACGGTAGCGAATGTTCGGGCGGTCGAAGCTCGAGACGAACACACGTGCGTCGTCGAGCGCGAGGCGATGTGCGATCTCGTCGCGCGTAATGGCGTCGGCGGTTGCCGTGAGCGCAATACGCGGCACGTTCGGAAAGCGCTCGTGCAGCACCGAGAGCTGGATATATTCGGGCCGGAAGTCGTGGCCCCATTGCGACACGCAGTGCGCCTCGTCGATCGCAAAGAGGCCGATCCGCGTGCGCTCGAGCAGGTCGAGAAAGCGCGGCGTCATGAGGCGCTCGGGCGCGACGTAAAGCAGATCGAGATCGCCTTCGCGCAGCGCCCGCTCAGTTGCCGCCGCTTCTGCGCCGCTCAACGTCGAATTGAGATAAGCGGCACGCACGCCCACTTCGGTGAGTGCGGCTACCTGGTCCTGCATGAGCGCGATGAGCGGCGACACGACGATGCCGGCGCCTAGCCCGGCTTCGTGCCGCACGAGCGCAGGAATCTGGTAGCAAAGCGATTTGCCGCCGCCGGTGGGCATGAGCACCAGCGAATCGCCGCCCCCCGCGACATGCTCGACGATTTCGGCTTGCTGCCCTCTAAACGCGGGATAGCCGAAGACTTCGTTGAGGATTTCGAGGGAGCGGGACATGAAGACGGTATGCGTGCTGAGCAAAGGCGGTGGACCGGATTTTACCAACCCGGGCTCGCCTTAACCGCCCTTACCGCGAAGATTAGCCATTCGGCCAGGAGAAGCCGGGGGAGTTGCGCACGCAGATCGCGAACGCAGCCAGCCAGGGTGAAGCGTAAATCGTCAGGCAGTGCGGCCCCGGCGCGCGATCCGAAGCGCTCCGACGATCGTCACGACGGCCACGACAGCGGCGGCGATCGCGAATACGTTGGCCCCGAAGAGCACGACGTTGGTGCCGACGAACATCAGCGAGCCAAGCGTCAGCAACGCGGCACCGCCTTTGACCCGCCCCGCCAGCAGCATGATGAAACCGATGATCAGGAACGCCCACATCACAAGGAAGGTCGCAAAAAAGTTCGCCGCGGACTGATTGCTGACGTGATGCAGTAGCTGCGAAAAGCTGGCGACACACGCCACCAGATTCAGGATGAGACCAACCCCGACCACCCACATGATTACCGCCTCCAGATTCAGGTAAATGCCGCCAGCGTCGTACGAAAAGACCCACACAGGCGGACTTGGCGCGCTACGTTAGCACGCCTCACCGATGTGCGCAGCGAGTGGGCCGGCACTGCGGCACGAGGCCGCAGGCGCGAGCGAGAAGCCGCCAGCGCCAATAAAAAAAGCCGCCCGGTGTAAACCAGGCGGCTTTTTCGAGGGCACAAGGCGGCTTGCGCCGCCCCACGCTTACTCGTCCGTCGTATGCGGCTGTTGCGGTTGCGGCTCGGCGGCCGCCGGGGTTTCCGGCGTACCGAACTCGAACGCTTCTTCCGCTGCGATCTGGTCGAAACGCTCGCGATCCGACGATTCCTTCGCACGGCGCGCCTTGTGGAAGGCGAGACCCGTACCAGCCGGAATCAGACGGCCGACGATGACGTTTTCCTTCAGGCCACGCAGATCGTCGCGCTTGCCCATGATCGCCGCTTCGGTCAGCACGCGCGTCGTTTCCTGGAACGATGCCGCCGAGATGAACGAGTCCGTCGAGAGCGATGCCTTCGTAATACCGAGCAGCACGTTCTCGTACGTTGCCGGGCGCTTGTCCTCGGCGTTCATCTTGTCGTTTTCGTCCAGCATGTCCGAACGCTCGACCTGCTCGCCCGGAATGAAGCGCGTATCACCGTTGTCGGTGATCTGCACACGACGCAGCATCTGACGCACGATCACTTCGATGTGCTTGTCGTTGATCTTCACGCCCTGCAGACGGTACACGTCCTGCACTTCGTCCACGATGTAACGCGACAGCGCTTCGATACCCTGCAGACGCAGGATGTCGTGCGGATCGGCCGGGCCGTCCACGATCATTTCGCCCTTGTTGACGACCTGACCATCGTGGACCAAAACCTGCTTTTCCTTCGCGATCAGGAACTCGTGCTGATTGCCTTCGAGGTCCGTGATGACGAGACGCTGCTTGCCCTTCGTGTCCTTACCGAACGACGTCGTACCCGTGACTTCCGCCAGGATACCTGCGTCCTTCGGCGAACGTGCTTCGAACAGTTCCGCCACACGCGGCAG
The DNA here is from genome assembly GCF_038900775.1 of Paraburkholderia sp. JHI869. Lineage (NCBI taxonomy): Bacteria > Pseudomonadati > Pseudomonadota > Betaproteobacteria > Burkholderiales > Burkholderiaceae > Paraburkholderia > Paraburkholderia sp. JHI869. The sequence goes on along the minus strand of NZ_JAYMSC010000021.1, from coordinate 13,510 downwards.
ACCACCGGTAATGTCACGCGTCTTCTGCGCTTCGGTCGGGATACGTGCGAGCACTTCACCCACCTGCACTTGCTGACCGTCCTTCACCGTGATCAGTGCGCCGACCTGGAAGCCGATCTGCACCGAATGCTCCGTGCCCGGGATCTTCACTTCGTCGCCGTTCGAGTCGAGCAGCTTGACCTGCGGACGCACGCTCTTCGCAGCCTGCGAGCCGCGACGCTTCACGTCGATCACGACGAGGGTCGACAGACCCGTGACGTCGTCGATCTGCTTGGCCACGGTCACGCCTTCCTCGACGTTCTCGAACTTCACCGTACCGCCGTACTCGGTGATGATCGGGCGCGTGAGCGGATCCCACGTTGCGAGCTGCGTGCCGGCCTTGATCGCCGCGCCATCGAGCTGCAGCAGCGTCGCGCCGTACGGCACCTTGTGACGCTCGCGCTCGCGGCCGTGATCGTCCGCGATGATGGCTTCGCCCGAACGCGAGATGACGACTTGCTCGCCCTTCGCATTCGTGACGTAACGCATCGTCGCCGTGAAGCGGACCGTACCGTTCGACTTGGCTTCCACCGACGAGGCCACTGCCGCACGCGACGCCGCACCACCGATGTGGAACGTACGCATCGTGAGCTGCGTGCCCGGTTCGCCGATCGACTGTGCTGCGATCACGCCGACAGCTTCGCCGACGTTCACGCGCGAACCACGACCCAGGTCGCGGCCATAGCACGATGCGCACAGGCCATAACGCGTTTCGCAGGTCAGCGGCGTGCGCACGCGCACTTCGTCGATGCCGAGGCTTTCGATCGTTTCCACTGCGTCTTCGTCGAGCAGGTCGCCCGAAGCGTAGATCGTTTCCTGGGTTTCAGGATTGACGACGTCCGCCACCGCCACACGGCCGAGAATACGGTCGCGCAGCGCTTCGACGACTTCACCGCCTTCCACGAGGGCCTTCATCGCCACGCCGTTCGACGTGCCGCAATCTTCCTCGACGACCACGAGATCCTGCGTAACGTCGACGAGACGACGCGTCAGGTAACCCGAGTTCGCGGTCTTCAGTGCCGTATCAGCCAGACCCTTACGTGCACCGTGGGTCGAGATGAAGTACTGCAACACGTTCAGACCTTCGCGGAAGTTCGCGGTAATCGGCGTTTCGATAATCGAGCCGTCCGGCTTCGCCATCAGGCCGCGCATACCCGCCAGCTGGCGAATCTGGGTTGCGGAACCCCGCGCGCCCGAGTCGGCCATCATGTAGATCGAGTTGAACGATTCCTGACGCGTTTCCTTGCCGTCGCGGTCGATGACCGGTTCCGTCGCGAGCTGCTCCATCATCGCCTTGCCGACCGCTTCCGACGTGTTCGACCAGATGTCGACCACGTTGTTGTAGCGCTCTTGCGCGGTGACGAGACCCGACATGTACTGACGGTCGTACTCCTTCACCTTCTTGGCTGCTTCGCCGACGATGGTTTCCTTCTGCGGCGGCACGAGCATGTCGTCCACGCAGATCGAAATACCGGCGCGCGTTGCGAGGCGGAAGCCCGACTGCATCAGCTGGTCAGCGAAGATCACCGTTTCACGCAGACCGCACTTGCGGAACGCGGTGTTGATCAGACGCGAGATTTCCTTCTTCTTCAGCGGCTTGTTCAGCACCGAGAACGGCAGACCCGGCGGCAGAATTTCCGACAGGATCGAACGGCCTACGGTCGTTGCATACAGCGAGATCTTCGGCACGAATGCCGGTGCGCCTTCCGACGTGTCCTCGTTGTGGACCATTTCGGTAATACGCACGTTCACGCGCGAGGCCAGCTCGACTTCCTTGTTCTCGTACGCGCGGAGCACTTCCGACACGCCCGTGAACGTCATGCCTTCGCCCTTGCCGTTGACCGCTTCACGCGTGGCGTAGTACAGGCCCAGCACGATATCCTGCGACGGCACGATCGACGGATCGCCGTTGGCCGGGAACAGGACGTTGTTCGACGCGAGCATGAGCGTACGCGCTTCCATCTGCGCTTCGAGCGACAGCGGAACGTGAACAGCCATCTGGTCACCGTCGAAGTCGGCGTTGAACGCCGCGCAAACGAGCGGGTGCAGCTGGATTGCCTTACCTTCGATCAGCACCGGCTCGAAAGCCTGAATGCCAAGACGGTGCAGCGTCGGCGCACGGTTGAGCATGACCGGATGCTCGCGGATCACCTCTTCGAGGATGTCCCACACCACGGGCGTCTGGTTCTCGACTTCCTTCTTCGCAGCCTTGATGGTCGTCGCAACGCCCATCGTTTCCAGCTTGTTGAAGATGAACGGCTTGAACAGTTCGAGCGCCATCAGCTTCGGCAGACCGCACTGGTGCAGCTTGAGCGTCGGACCCACCACGATGACCGAACGGCCCGAGTAGTCCACGCGCTTGCCCAGCAGGTTCTGACGGAAGCGGCCGCCCTTACCCTTGATCATGTCGGCGAGCGACTTCAGCGGACGCTTGTTGGCGCCCGTCATCGCCTTGCCGCGACGGCCGTTGTCGAGCAGCGAGTCGACCGCTTCCTGGAGCATCCGCTTTTCGTTGCGGACGATGATCTCCGGCGCCTTCAGCTCGAGCAGACGCTTCAGACGGTTGTTACGGTTGATGACGCGGCGATACAGGTCGTTCAGGTCCGAGGTCGCGAAACGGCCGCCGTCGAGCGGCACGAGCGGACGCAGTTCCGGCGGCAGCACCGGCAGCACTTCGAGCACCATCCATTCGGGCTTGATGCCCGAACGCTGGAAGGCCTCGAGCACCTTCAGGCGCTTCGCGTACTTCTTGATCTTCGCTTCGGAGCCGGTGTTCTTCAGTTCCGTGCGGAGCGTCTCGACCTGCTCGTCGATGTTGATCGCGCGCAGCAGCTCACGCACGCCTTCCGCGCCCATCTCGGCGCGGAATTCGTCACCGTACTCTTCGACCTTGTTGTAGTAATCCTCTTCGGTCATGATCTGCCGCGCTTTCAGCGGCGTCATGCCCGGTTCGATCACCACATAGGCTTCGAAGTACAGCACGCGCTCGATGTCGCGCAGCGTCATATCGAGCACCATGCCCAGACGCGACGGCAGCGACTTCAGGAACCAGATGTGAGCGACCGGCGAGGCCAGCTCGATGTGGCCCATGCGTTCGCGACGCACCTTCGCGAGCGTGACTTCCACGCCGCACTTTTCGCAGATCACGCCACGATGCTTCAGGCGCTTGTACTTGCCGCAAAGGCATTCGTAGTCCTTGATCGGACCAAAAATCTTCGCGCAAAACAGACCATCCCGCTCCGGCTTGAACGTGCGGTAGTTGATGGTCTCCGGCTTCTTCACTTCGCCGAACGACCACGAACGGATCTTGTCCGGCGAGGCCAGACCGATCTTGATCGCGTCGAAAACTTCTTCTTGTTGGACTTGCTTGAATAGATCGAGCAGAGCTTTCATTGCCTTCTCTCCGTAGTCCGATTAGTTGCGGTCGAGGTCGATGTCGATGCCGAGCGAGCGGATTTCCTTCACCAGCACATTGAAGGATTCCGGCATGCCCGCGTCGATCACGTGGTCGCCCTTGACGAGGTTCTCGTACACCTTCGTCCGGCCCGTCACGTCATCGGACTTCACCGTCAACATTTCCTGCAGCACATACGAAGCGCCATACGCTTCGAGCGCCCACACTTCCATTTCACCGAAGCGCTGACCACCGAATTGCGCCTTACCACCCAGCGGCTGCTGCGTCACGAGCGAGTACGGACCCGTCGAACGCGCGTGCATCTTGTCGTCGACAAGGTGGTGCAGCTTCAGGTAGTGCATGTAGCCCACGGTCACGGTGCGCTCGAACATCTCGCCCGTGCGGCCGTCGTACAGACGCACCTGGTTCTTCGACGGCGTCATGCCGAGGTTCTGAGCGACGTCGTCCGGGAACGCCAGATCGAGCATCTTGCCCATTTCCTCTTCGGTCGCACCGTCGAACACCGGCGTTGCGAACGGCACGCCTTCGCGCAGGTTCTTCGCGAGTTCGAGGATCTCGTCGTCGCTGAAGCTGTCGAGGTCTTCCTTGTGGCCCGATTCGTTGTAGATCTTCGTGAGGAACTCACGCATCTCTGCAACCTTCGTCTGACGCGCAAGCATCTCGCCAATACGCCAGCCCAGACCCTTCGCGGCCCAACCGAGGTGCACTTCGAGAACCTGACCCACGTTCATCCGTGACGGCACGCCGAGCGGGTTCAGCACGACGTCTGCCGGACGGCCATCGGCCATGTACGGCATGTCTTCGATCGGAACGATCTTCGACACCACACCCTTGTTACCGTGACGGCCTGCCATCTTGTCGCCAGGCTGCAGACGGCGCTTCACCGCGAGGTACACCTTGACCATCTTCAGCACGCCCGGCGGCAGTTCGTCGCCTTGCGTGAGCTTCTTGCGCTTTTCTTCGAAGGCCAGATCGAACTGGTGACGCTTCTCTTCGATCGAGTTCTTGATCGCTTCGAGCTGCGCCGCTGCTTCTTCGTCCGCGAGGCGGATGTCGAACCAGTGGTAGTGATCCAGATCTTCGAGGTACGCGCGCTCGATCTTCGTGCCCTTCGCGAGCTTCTTCGGACCGCCGTTCGCAACCTTGCCTTCGAGCATACGTGCGAGACGCTGGAACGCGTCGCCTTCCACGATACGCAGCTGGTCGTTCAGGTCGAGGCGATAGCGCTTCAGTTCATCGTCGATGATCTGTTGTGCACGCTTGTCGCGCTGGATGCCTTCACGCGTGAACACTTGCACGTCGATGACCGTGCCGCTCATGCCCGACGGCACGCGCAGCGACGTGTCCTTCACGTCCGAAGCCTTCTCGCCGAAGATCGCGCGCAGCAGCTTTTCTTCCGGCGTAAGCTGGGTTTCGCCCTTCGGCGTGACCTTGCCCACGAGCACGTCGCCCGCTTCGACTTCCGCGCCGATGTACACGATGCCCGACTCGTCGAGACGGCCAAGCTGCACTTCTGCGAGGTTCGAAATGTCGCGCGTGATTTCTTCCGGTCCGAGCTTCGTGTCGCGAGCTACGACATTCAGTTCTTCGATGTGGATCGACGTGTAACGGTCGTCCGCAACCACTTTCTCCGAGATCAGGATCGAGTCTTCGAAGTTGTAGCCGTTCCACGGCATGAACGCGATCAGCATGTTCTGGCCGAGCGCGAGCTCGCCCAGATCGGTCGATGCGCCGTCAGCCAGCACGTCGCCGCGCGCAACCTTGTCGCCCATCTTCACGATCGGACGCTGGTTGATGTTCGTGTTCTGGTTCGAACGCGTGTACTTGATCAGGTTGTAGATGTCCACGCCGACTTCACCGGCGACAGCTTCATCGTCGTTCACGCGAATCACGATACGGCCTGCGTCGACGTAGTCCACCACGCCGCCACGCAGCGCCTGAACCGTCGTGCCCGAGTCGACCGCAACGGTGCGCTCGATACCCGTACCGACGACCGGCTTTTCCGGACGCAGGCAAGGCACGGCCTGACGCTGCATGTTCGAACCCATCAACGCGCGGTTCGCGTCGTCGTGCTCGAGGAACGGAATCAGCGAAGCTGCAACCGAGACGATCTGCGACGGCGCCACGTCCATGTACTGGATGCGGTCCGGCGTGACCATCAGCGTTTCGCCTGCTTCACGCGACGAAACCAGTTCGTCGGTCAGCGTGCCGTCTTCTGCCACTGCCGCGTTCGCCTGAGCGATCACGTAACGGCCTTCTTCGATCGCCGACAGGTAGTCGATCTGGTCGGTCACCTTGCTGTCCACGACCTTGCGATACGGCGTTTCGAGGAAGCCGTATTCGTTCAGGTGCGCGTACAGTGCGAGCGAGTTGATCAGACCAATGTTCGGACCTTCCGGCGTCTCAATCGGACACACGCGGCCGTAGTGGGTCGGGTGCACGTCGCGGACTTCAAAGCCAGCGCGCTCACGCGTCAGACCGCCCGGGCCAAGTGCCGACACGCGGCGCTTGTGGGTGATTTCCGACAGCGGGTTGGTCTGGTCCATGAACTGCGACAGCTGCGACGAACCGAAGAACTCGCGGATCGCCGACGAAATCGGCTTCGAGTTGATCAGGTCGTGCGGCATCAGGTTTTCGCTTTCGGCCTGGCCGAGGCGTTCCTTGACTGCACGCTCAACGCGCACGAGACCTGCACGGAATTGATTTTCCGCGAGTTCGCCCACGCAACGCACGCGACGGTTGCCCAAGTGGTCGATGTCGTCCACTTCGCCCTTGCCGTTGCGCAGCTCGACGAGGATCTTGATCGTCGCGAGGATGTCGTCGTCCTGCAGCGTCATCGGGCCGACGATTTCGTCACGGCCCACGCGGCGGTTGAACTTCATACGACCCACCTTCGAGAGGTCGTACGCTTCTTCGCTGTAGAACAGGCGGTTGAACAGCGCCTCGACCGCTTCTTCGGTCGGCGGCTCGCCCGGACGCATCATGCGGTAGATCGCGATGCGCGCGGCCATACGGTCGGCGGTTTCGTCGATACGCAGCGTCGACGAGATGTACGGACCCTGGTCCAGATCGTTCGTGTAGAGCGTCTGGATGTCCTTGATCTTCGCCTCGCGCAGCTTCTCGAGCACGCTTTCGGTGATCTCGTCGTTCGCGTTAGCGATGACTTCGCCCGTGTCGCCGTCGACGACGTTCTTCGCGAGAACGCGGCCGAGCAGATAATCTTCGGGGACCGAAATATACGTGGTCTTCGCGGTTTCGAGGTCGCGGATGTGCTTCGCGTTGATCCGCTTGTCCTTCTGGACAATGACCTTGCCTTCGCGATCGCTGATGTCGAAGCGCGCGACTTCACCGCGCAGACGCTCCGGCACGAACTCCATCTGCGCGCCTTCCGGCATCAGCGTGAAGTTGTCGAACACGAAGAAGTTCGCGAGGATCTGTTCCGGCGTGAGGCCGATAGCCTTCAGCAGGATCGTGACCGGCATCTTGCGGCGACGGTCGACGCGGAAGTACAGCACGTCCTTCGGGTCGAACTCGAAGTCGAGCCACGAACCGCGGTAAGGAATGATACGTGCCGAGAACAGGAGCTTGCCCGAGCTGTGCGTCTTGCCCTTGTCGTGTTCGAAGAACACGCCAGGCGAGCGGTGCAGCTGCGAGACGATGACACGCTCGGTGCCGTTGATGACGAACGAACCGGTCGGCGTCATGAGCGGAATTTCGCCCATGTACACTTCCTGTTCCTTCACTTCCTTCACGACCGGCTTGCTCGGCGATTCCTTGTCGAGCAGGACGAGACGGACCTTGGCGCGCAGCGCCGAGCAGTACGTCAAACCGCGTTGCTGGCATTCCTTGATGTTGAATGCCGGCGACGACAGCATGTAGCTGACGAACTCTAGACGAGCAAAGCCGTTATGGGAAACAATAGGAAAAACGGACGAAAACGCTGCCTGCAGACCTTCCGGTTTGCGTTGTGCGGTCGCCGTTTCTGCTTGCAGGAAAGTGCTGAATGATTCAAGCTGGGTAGCCAGCAGGAAAGGAACCTGGTGAACGATGGGGCGTTTCGCGAAACTCTTGCGAATACGCTTCTTCTCGGTGAAGGAATAGTGCATACGATCTCCGAATCACGGCGGGTAGGACGACCCGAGTGTTCACCGACTGAGACCCGATGGCTTCGCGAGCCCTGGAAGCTTGGTGGTTGGCCTCTACCAACCGCTGGCTGACGGCAACGGATTTCGGCTTGTCATAACTTGCCCGCTGCCCGACCAAACTTGCCTTCTGCAGTCGCTTCAGAAGACAAAGAGAAGCGTCGTGCGCGCAGATGATGCCCTTGAGGCCCTCACCCGGCGAAAGACGTTTTTCTTTGGCTTCTAGGTCCCGCATCCCGCCTCCGACTTCTAAAAAATCGAACACAAAAACGCAGAATCCACAAAGCACAAAAAGGCCGGCGGTGTAAAAACCGCCAGCCTTCGCACAGCGCGCTGAAACTTACTTGATTTCAGCCTTCGCGCCGGCTTCTTCCAGCTTCTTCTTCGCTTCTTCAGCAGCAGCCTTGGGCACCGCTTCCTTCACGGGCTTCGGTGCGCCGTCGACCAGGTCCTTCGCTTCCTTCAGGCCGAGACCCGTCAGTTCGCGAACGGCCTTAATGACCGAAACCTTGTTTGCGCCTGCTTCGAGCAGGTTGACCGTGAATTCGGTCTGCTCTTCAGCAGCAGCAGCAGCGCCGCCGCCTGCCGGGCCAGCGACTGCCACAGCAGCTGCCGACACGCCAAACTTCTCTTCGAAAGCCTTGACCAGTTCGTTCAGTTCGAGAACCGACATCGAGCCAACGGCTTCGAGGATGTCTTCTTTTGCGATTGCCATTTGAAATTACTCCAGATTTGAATTCGGAAACAGCTAGCGATCTTTCTCGCTTGCCAGTCGTTTTTAAGCAGCTTCGGCTTGCTTCTTTTCCGCCAGGGCGGCGAGAGCGCGCGCCATACCGGAAACCGGAGCCTGCATAACGAACAGCAGCTTCGAGAGCAGTTCTTCGCGGCTCGGGATGCTGGCCAGCGCTTGCACGCCTGCCTTGTCCATCACCTTGCCTTCGTAGGAACCAGCCTTGATGACCAACTTGTCATTGCCCTTCGCGAAGTCGTTGACGACCTTCGCAGCAGCAATTGCATCTTCCGAGATGCCGTAGATCAGGGGGCCAGTCATCTGCTCTGCCAGCGGAGCAAACGGGGTACCTTCGACAGCGCGACGCGCCAGCGTGTTCTTCAACACGCGGAGGTACACCTGCTGCTCACGCGCTTTCGCGCGCAGCTTGGTCAGATCGCCAACCGCGATTCCACGATACTCGGCCAACACGACGGTCTGAGCCTTCGCGACTTGCGCGGAGACTTCAGCCACGACGGCCTGCTTACCTTCTTTGTTCAGTGGCACGGTTAACCTCCAGATTCGACACACTTGGCTTTCGCTACATGTGCCGCGTTCAACAACGGCGACCGACCAGTCCGGAGTAAATCAGCTTGCATTGTCAGGCGTTACCGCCCGCATCCGCTCACATCAGCACTTCAAAACCTTTTCGGGTTCGCCATCTGCGTTGGCTTTACATTAAGGAAGCGCCCAACTGCTGCACTTCCGCCAACGGTCTTTGACAACCGGTTGCACCGCGCGTACTGCCGCTGCACAACCGCCCAAAGCCCTTTAAATCCGCGCTGCTGCCCTTTGGAGCCTCAGCGCGGCAAATCTATTACGCCGAGAGCGACGTCTGGTCGACGCGAACGCCAACGCCCATCGTGCTCGAGACAGCGATCTTGCGCAGGTACACGCCCTTGCTCGTTGCCGGCTTCGCCTTGGTCAGCGCTTCGAGGAGCGCGTTCAGGTTGCTGCGCAGCGCGGTCGGCTCGAACGATGCACGGCCGATGGTAGCGTGGATGATACCGGCCTTGTCGACACGGAATTGCACCTGACCAGCCTTCGCGTTCTTGACCGCGGTCGCCACGTCCGGCGTCACGGTGCCGACCTTCGGGTTCGGCATGAGGCCGCGCGGGCCGAGGATCTGACCGAGCGTACCGACAACGCGCATCGTGTCCGGCGAAGCGATCACGATGTCGAAGTTCAGGTTGCCGCCCTTGATCTGCTCGGCGAGGTCTTCCATACCGACGATCTCAGCGCCTGCTGCCTTGGCTTGTTCAGCCTTTTCACCTTGCGCGAACACTGCAACGCGGACCGACTTGCCGGTACCAGCGGGCAGAACGACCGAGCCGCGAACGACCTGGTCCGACTTCTTCGCATCGATGCCGAGCTGCACTGCAACGTCGATCGACTCGTCGAACTTCGCCGTGGCGCATTCCTTCACGAGCGACAGTGCGTCGCCGATCGGGTACTGCTTTTGGCGGTCGATCTTGGCAGCCAGTGCCTTTTGACGCTTGGAAACCTTAGCCATTTACACGCCCTCCACGATAATGCCCATCGAGCGGGCGCTGCCAGCGATCGTGCGGACCGCTGCGTCCATATCGGCTGCCGTGAGGTCCGGCATCTTGGTCTTGGCGATTTCCTCGGCTTGCGCGCGGGTGATCGTAGCGACCTTGTCGGTGTGCGGCTTGGCCGAACCCTTGTCGACCTTCGCTGCCTTCTTGATCAGAATCGTGGCCGGCGGCGTCTTCAGGATGAACGTGAAGCTCTTGTCCGCGAATGCCGTGATCACGACCGGCGTCGGCAGACCCGGCTCCATGCCTTGAGTCTGCGCGTTGAACGCCTTGCAGAACTCCATGATGTTCAGGCCGCGTTGACCCAGTGCCGGGCCGACCGGCGGCGACGGATTGGCTTTACCTGCAGGAATCTGCAGCTTGATAAAGCCGATGATTTTCTTTGCCATGTTGAAAACCTCTTTGGAACGCGTGAGCGTTCTGGTGAGTGGTAGCGCGCGTTCGCCACAATCTTCGCTGTGCCAACTGCTTTGGCGACATCTACAGCCGACTGGACTACTGGCGCTCCTCTACGGCCATAACGCGGACCGTAAGCGCGGAAAAACGGATCGCACCAGAGGCGCGATCCGTAGTATTCGATTTACAGCTTTTCGACCTGGCCGAATTCGAGTTCGACCGGTGTGGCGCGACCGAAAATGGTGACGGAGACCCGGACGCGCGACTTTTCGTAGTTGACTTCTTCGACGCTGCCGTTGAAGTCCGTGAACGGACCTTCCTTCACGCGGACCATCTCGCCGACTTCGAACAGGGTCTTGGGGCGCGGCTTCTCAACGCCTTCCTGCATCTGCGACATGATCTTTTCGACTTCGCGCGGCGAAATCGGGCTCGGGCGATTACGCGCCCCGCCGACGAAACCGGTCACCTTTGCCGTGTTCTTCACGAGGTGCCACGTTTCGTCCGTCATTTCCATCTCGACCAGGACGTAACCCGGGAAGAAACGACGTTCGGTCACCGATTTGTGACCGCCCTTCACCTCGACCACTTCTTCTGTCGGAACGAGGATCTGGCCAAACTTGTCCTGCATGCCAGCACGTTCGATACGCTCCTGAAGCGCACGTTGCACGCTCTTCTCCATGCCGGAGTAGGCGTGCACCACATACCAACGTTTTCCGCTCGGGGATGCCGGTGTATCGCTCATATCATTTCCAACCCAGAATCGCCGAGAAAATCACCCACTCGATGGACTTGTCGCAAACCCACAGAATGATGGCCATTGCCAGCACAAAACCGAAGACCACCAGCGTCGTTTGCGTGGCCTCTTTGCGAGTCGGCCAAACGACCTTGCGAACTTCCTTGTACGAGTCTTTGGCAAACGCGATGAAGCTCTTGCCGGGCGCCGAGAGAAGACCGACTACCACCCCCGCGATCACGCCCACTGCGAGCGCTGCACCGCGGACATACCACTCCTGGCTACCGAGCCAGTAGAACCCTACGAACCCGGCCACAACCAACAATACGCCCGCCGCAAGCATCAGCTTGTCGCTGGAAGTATTAACAGTTTCGACGGAAGGATTCGCCATAACACCTTAAAGAACAACGCGCCGAAGCGCGAGAAGTTGGCAGGGGCAGAGGGAATCGAACCCCCAACCTTCGGTTTTGGAGACCGACGCTCTGCCAGTTGAGCTATACCCCTAAACCATTTTGGGGCTGGCGGCATCGCCAACCCCGAAACCACTTAGTCGATCAACGAGACTGGCAAAAAACTTACTCGATGATCTTTGCAACCACGCCGGCGCCGACGGTACGGCCACCTTCGCGGATTGCGAAGCGCAGACCTTCTTCCATCGCGATCGGAGCGATCAGCTTCACCGTGATCGACACGTTGTCGCCCGGCATGACCATTTCCTTGTCCTTCGGCAGCTCGATCGAGCCCGTCACGTCCGTCGTACGGAAGTAGAACTGCGGACGGTAGTTGTTGAAGAACGGCGTGTGACGGCCGCCTTCGTCCTTGCTCAGCACGTACACTTCAGCCGTGAAGTGCGTGTGCGGCGTGATCGAACCCGGCTTGGCCAGAACCTGGCCACGCTCCACGTCTTCACGCTTCGTGCCGCGCAGCAGGATACCAACGTTGTCGCCTGCCTGACCCTGGTCGAGCAGCTTGCGGAACATTTCCACGCCCGTGCAGGTCGTCTTCACCGTCGGCTTGATACCGACGATTTCGATTTCCTCGCCGACCTTGACGATGCCGCGCTCGACGCGACCCGTCACCACCGTGCCGCGACCCGAGATCGAGAACACGTCTTCCACCGGCATCAGGAACGCGCCGTCAACTGCACGCTCCGGCGTCGGGATGTACGTGTCCAGTGCATCGGCCAGGTTCATGATCGCCACTTCACCCAGTTCGCCCTTGTCGCCTTCCAGCGCCAGCTTGGCCGAACCCTTGATGATCGGCGTGTCGTCGCCCGGGAAGTCGTACTTCGACAGGAGCTCGCGCACTTCCATTTCGACCAGCTCGAGCAGCTCGGCGTCGTCGACCATGTCGCACTTGTTCAGGAACACGATGATGTAAGGCACGCCAACCTGACGGGCGAGCAGGATGTGCTCACGCGTTTGCGGCATCGGGCCGTCAGCGGCCGAGCACACCAGGATTGCGCCGTCCATCTGTGCCGCGCCCGTGATCATGTTCTTCACGTAGTCAGCGTGGCCCGGGCAGTCGACGTGTGCGTAGTGGCGGTTAGCCGTTTCGTACTCGACGTGCGCGGTGTTGATGGTAATACCACGTGCCTTTTCTTCCGGCGCTGCGTCGATCTGGTCGTACGCCTTTGCTTCGCCGCCGAACTTTGCGGTCAGAACCGTCGTGATCGCTGCCGTCAGCGTGGTCTTGCCGTGGTCAACGTGACCGATCGTGCCCACGTTCACGTGCGGCTTGGTCCGCTCAAACTTACCCTTGGCCATTTTCGACTCCTAAGAGGATTTTTCCGTACGTTGCGCGGGGCGCGCAAACAATCACTGGCTGCTGCTGCCTGCTCGATGCGAGGCTTCTGAGGCCCGCTAGATACCGGCTGGTGCCCATGGGCAGGATCGAACTGCCGACCTCTCCCTTACCAAGGGAGTGCTCTACCACTGAGCCACATGGGCAAAAACTGCTATGAACCGCTTTGTTGCTTCGCTGGAGCGGGTGAAGGGAATCGAACCCTCGTCGTAAGCTTGGAAGGCTTCTGCTCTACCATTGAGCTACACCCGCGAGGTTCGCCGGCCATTACCACTACCGGCCCGACACTTACTACAGCTGAATTCTGGTGGAGGAGGTTGGATTCGAACCAACGTAGGCGTAAGCCAACAGATTTACAGTCTGCCCCCTTTAGCCACTCGGGCACCCCTCCGCAGAGAACTGATGATTATGGGGGAACATCCGAATCGTGTCAAGCACTTTGTTCGGAGCAGAACCCACAACGCTCTCACTTATAGGGAGAGCGCAAAAGCAAAAACCCCGGCTTTTTAGGGCCGGGGTCTCGCTTGTAGAGGAGCCTGACGATTACCTACTTTCACACGGGCAATCCGCACTATCATCGGCGTGGAGCTGTTTCACGGTCCTGTTCGGGATGGGAAGGGGTGGGACCAGCTCGCTATGGTCATCAGGCATGACGGG
>NZ_JAYMSC010000020.1:0-160880 GCF_038900775.1 Paraburkholderia sp. JHI869 | reverse complement strand
CGTTCACACCGTGCGGGCGGACCATGCAAAACCGGCCGGAGGCCGGGCCGCCCAAGGCGGGGGCGCGCCCGGCCTCCGGCCGGTTGCGTTTGAAGCGCAGCTTATTGCCTTATTGCGTCAAGGTCGACGCCTGCACCGCCGGTTCCGCCACCGGGCCGCCGACGGTCGGCACGTCGGCCGATTCGGAGGGCCGGATTGCCTTCACGACGAGCCGCTCGGGGTGGATCTGCCGGTTCAGGTGCTGGGTTTCGCGCGTACCCGAAGAGGGCGTCGGGCCGAACATGCCGGCAATGGCCGCAAAGGCCAGCCCGTTGGCGAGAATCAGAATGGCGATCAGCCAGCGCAGCATCGTGTGAAGCTCCTTCGAAATCGTTCGTTCAGTTTCAGGGCCAGATATGGGCGCCGCGGCGGCGAAGCGCTCTTCAGCACTGCGCCGCGATGAGCGCCAGGCCCGAAAGCACCAGTGCATCGTGGCGAGTATGCGGCACCTTGAGCGCCGCTGTCACTTCGGCCGCGGCGCCGCCGCTCACCACGAGCCGCACCGGCATTCTCCACGCATCCTGTAAATCGGCCCAGGCGCGCTCGATCAGCGCCGCCTGCGCAAGCGCACAGCCCGCCGAAATCGAGCTTCGCGTGTCGGTGGCGAAGGCGATGCCCGGTTGCGCAGCATCTGCCATGCCGCCGGCGACCACGGGCAGTTGCGCCGTGTGTTCGCCGAGCGAGCGCATCATGAGCGTGAAGCCCGGCGCGATCATGCCGCCCACGAACGTGCCGTCGGCGCGTAGCGCTTCGAGCGTGGTGGCCGTGCCGAACGTCGCGATCAGGAGCGGCTCGCCCGGATACGCGGCGTGCGCGCCGATCATGCCCGCCCAGCGGTCGCTGCCGAGGGAGTCGGGTGTCGCATAGCTGTTCGTCACGCCGCACTGCTGCGCGCAGGCCCGCACGACCGTGCGCGTGAGACCGGGCCAGTGCGCCTCGACTAGCGCGTCGAGGCGCTCCCCGACTGACGCGCCCGCGACGTTCGAAATCCACGCGCCAGTGGGCCGGGGCAGCGCTGCCCATTCCTCGCAACCGGCCTCATCACGTGGGGCGGGCGTGGATGGCGCGCCGTCATCACGCATGTGATCCATCGCACCCGCATGCAGGCGCGACCCGTCCTGTGCGACGAGCGCCCATTTGATCCTGCTGTTGCCTGCGTCGATCAGGAGGAAGGGGCCGCGGCTCATGCGCCGCTGTCCGCGAGCCGCAGCGACACGTCGCCGGCCGTGACAGTCTCGCGCCCGGTCGGCGTATCGACGAGCAACTGGCCGCGCTCGTCCACGCCGGCCGCCGTGCCGCGCAGCAGCTCCCGGCCTTGCTCGTAGATGGCGACCTCGCGGCCCGCGTACGCGTGGCACGCGTTCCAGCGCGCCTGGAAGGGCGCGAAGCCCGCCGCGCCGAAGCGTTGCAGCGCGGCTTCGAGCGCGTTGAGTTCGGCGGCGAGCGTGTCGGTGAGATTGGCGTTCGGCCAGGCGCGCGAGAGCGCCGTGGGCGTCGTGCCGGGCACGACGGCCGCGCTGCCGCCGGCGGCGTTGAGCGCTTCGACCTTGGCGGCGAGCGCATCTTCGCCGCGCACGTTCGTGCCGATGCCGATCACGACCGCTGTGGCGTCGGCGGTGGTCCAGGCCGTCTCCACGAGGATCCCCACCAGCTTGTCGCCTTCGAGCAGCACGTCATTGGGCCACTTGAGCGCGATTTGTCCGGGCGCCGTCACGGGCAGCGTGCGCAGGCCGTCCACCAGCGCCGAGCCGATGGCGAGGCTCAAGCCCGCAAGTCCTTCGATCGGACGTGGCAGCACGCAGCCGATCGAGAACAGCAGCGCGTCGCCGGGCTGCGCGACCCAGGTGCGGCCGCGCCGGCCGCGGCCGGCTGTTTGCAGATAGGCCACGCGCACGATCGGCCGCGCGAGCGCGTCGCGCTTTTGCGGCAGCGCCTTCAGGCGCGCCATGAGGTCGGCGTTGGTCGAGCCGGTTTCCTCGACGATCTCGATGGGCCAGTCGTGCGCGGCCGGGCCGAACAGCGTAATCGCGCGGTTGCGGTCGATGCGCCAGTCGTCGGCGCTCGGAGTATCGGGGGTGGGGGGCGTCGCATTCATGTCTCATATTGTAGTGGCTGGGACGCGGGCGGCAGGCCGCAACGCCGGGTTTGACCCGAAATGTGGGTAATTCACATGCCACCCACAGGCGGCCCACAGGTTATCCACGGAATCATCCACAGGCTCGAAGGTGTCCGATGGTGACCATCGCGCCGCCGATTTCCTTGCAATTTGCTTAATCTTTAGGCAATTCACAGCTCGCCCACAGGCAGTCCACAAGTTATCCAGAGATTTGTCCACAGTGCGTCTCGGTTGTGACTGTCGGCTGTGCGCTTTCGGCCCGACGAAACGGGGCGCGTTCGCTACAATGTTTGCTCACCCCGTCCGTCGAGTGCTTACCCTTGAATCAAGACACGCCGCCCGGCCTTGAAGTCTCGGCCGGCACCCACGGAAAGACCGTGCGCCTGTCTGGCCAGTGGACAGCGCTCGCGCTCGCGCGCGACCGCGACCAGGGCGGCGCGGCAGTGCGGCTGCGCGCGCTCGCCGAAGAGCGCGTCGGCGAATGGGACCTCTCGCGCGTGGAGCGCATGGACCACGTGGGCGGCCAGGCGCTCTGGCGCGTCTGGGGCCACAAGCTTCCCGCCGATCTCGTTGACCTCACGCAAACGCAGCGCGATATCTTCGAGCGCATCGCGCTGCTCGATTCCGTGCGCGAGCCGGCGGAGCGCGTTGTACGGATCGATCCGGTCACGCAGCTCGGTCTCGCGATTTTTTCGTTCTTCGACCACCTGTACGGCGGCATCGCCATGTTCGGGCGCGTGATCCTCGATCTGCTGCTCGTGCTGCGCAAGCCGAAGGTCACACCGTGGATCGAGATTTCCGCGAACATCTACAACGCAGGCGCGCGCGCACTGCCCATCACGGCGCTCGTCGCGTTTCTGATCGGGATCGTGCTGTCGTACCTCTCGGCGCAGCAATTGCGGCTGTTCGGCGCGAACCAGTTCATCGTCAACATCCTCGGTCTCGCGGTGATCCGCGAACTCGGGCCCGTGCTCTCGGCGATTCTCGTGGCGGGGCGCTCGGGTTCGGCCATCACCGCGCAGATCGGCGTGATGCGGGTGACCGAAGAACTCGACGCCATGCGCGTGATGGGCATCTCGCACGGGCTGCGCCTCATCCTGCCGCGCGTCATCGCGCTCGGCGTCGCCATGCCGCTGCTCGTGATCTGGACCGACATCATTGCGTTGCTAGGCGGCGCGATCGCGGCGAAGATCGTGTTGGGCATCGACATTTCGTGGTTCATGCGCTCGATGCCCAGCGTCGTGCCGATCGCCAACGTGTGGATCGGCCTCGGCAAAGGAGTGGCGTTCGGCATGCTGGTGGCGATCGTGGGCTGTCACTTCGGCTTTCGCATCAAGGCGAATTCGCAGAGCCTGGGCGAGGGCACGACCACGTCAGTCGTCACGTCGATCACGATCGTGATCCTCGCCGACGCCGTGTTCGCGATCCTGTTCCAGAACGTGGGGCTTTCATGAGCACGACTGGCACGACGGTAACGACGATCGAGACGAAAACGACCGGCACGATCACCACGCCGCTCAAGGAGGTCGCCCAGGATCTCCCGCTGCCGACAATCGGCGAGCCGGTGATCGAGGTCCACAACCTCTCGAAGCGCTATGGGCGCAACATCGTCCATCAGCATCTGAACCTCGAGATTCGCCGCGGCGAGATCGTCACGCTCGTGGGCGGCTCGGGCTCGGGCAAGACCACGCTCGTGCGCCAGATCCTCGGGCTCGAGAAGCCGACCTCGGGCAGCATCAAGATGTTCGGCGAAAACATCACGACCATCGACGCCGAGCACGCCCGCCTCATGCGCACGCGCACCGGCATGCTGTTCCAGCAAGGCGCGCTCTTTTCGTCGCTCACGGTGTTCGACAACATCGCCCAGCCGGTGCGTGAGCTCGGCAAGGTGCCGGCCGGCCTGCTGCGCGACATCGTGATGCTCAAGCTCGAAATGGTCGGGCTGCCGTGCAAGCACGCCTCGAAGATGCCGGCCGCGCTCTCGGGCGGCATGATCAAACGCGTGGGCCTCGCGCGCGCGATCGTGCTGGAGCCGGAACTGCTCTTTCTCGACGAGCCCACGGCCGGGCTCGACCCGCGCTCCTCCGACGAAGTGGTGGAGCTCATCAGCACGCTGCACCGGGCGTTGGGCCTCACGGTGGTACTCGTCACGCACGACCTCGACGCCATGGTCGCGCTCTCCACGCGCGTGGCCGTGCTCGCCGAGCGCAGGGTGCTCGTGGCGGCGCCAGTGGAGGAGGCGGCGAGCGTCGATCATCCGTTCATCCGCGAGTACTTTCTGGGCATGCGCGGTCGGCGCGCGCTCCAGGCGCTGCCGCCCGAGCGGCGCGCGAAGCTGCCGCCGGCGGCGCTCGCTCCCGCGGCGGTGGGGTACAAGCCGTGGTAGGGCCCGCGCACGACAATAACCGGCTTAGCCAGCGCCTCGCGGCCGCCAAAGAAGGAATCTGACGATGGAAAACAAACCGCATGCGTTCTGGGCGGGCATGTTCACGATAGTGCTTCTCATCGTGATCGCGCTTGTCGTCATCTTCTTCAGCGCAGACCGCGCCGTGCGCGTGCCGTACGACCTCATCTCGCGCTCGAGCGTGACGGGCCTCTATCCGGATGCGGCGGTGCGCTTTCGCGGGATCGACGTGGGCAAGGTGCAGTCGATCAAGTTCGATACCCAGCATCCGGGCCAGATCCGCATTCGCATTCTCGTCGACCAGAAGGCGCCGATGACGCGCTCCACCTTCGGCTCGCTCGCGCTGCAGGGCGTGACGGGCATCGCGTTCGTGCAGCTCGACGACAACGGCATCGACCTCTCGCCGCTGCATTCTTCGCTGGCGCATGTGGCCGAGCTGCCGTTGCGCCCAGGCCTGCTCGATCAGCTCCAGCGCCGCGGCGACGCGCTCCTGCGCAAGCTCGACAACATCGCGGGCGACATCGACCAAATGCTCTCCGAAGACAACCGCAAGCAGGTGATGCAGGCCGTGAACAGCCTGCAGCAGGCCGCGAGCAGCGTGAACGTGCTCGCCCAGCAGCTCCAGCCCACCACGAAGGCACTGCCGGGCGCGGTGACCGAGCTGCAGCGCACGCTGCAGTCCACCAACACGCTCGTCACGAGCATGAACCGCCCGGACGGCCCGTTCCAGACCAACCTGAACAAGGCCGGCACGGCGGCGGCCCAGGCGGGCGCGGCGCTGACCTCGATCGACGCCTCGATCCAGGAGCTTTCGGCGCGCGTGGGCTACGACACGCTGCCGCGTGTGGACTCGCTCACCGACGACGTGCGCTCAGCCATGCGCTCCGTGGACCGCGCGGCGGGCACCTTCAGCATGAGCCCGCGCAGCGTGCTGTTCGGCGGCGCGCCGCAGCCCGCACCCGGGCCCGGCGAGCCGGGCTTTGCGTGGCCGTCCGCTGCGGGGACGAAGTAAGTCGCGCTCCCGTGTGCGGCCTTACGCGGCACCATTCGATGCACTTTCGCGCGGCGCCTGCGCCGCGCGCCCAAGAAGGAAACGCAATGTCACGTACTTCACGCCTGCCACGATCGATGCAACGCGCCGCATGGCTGGCGGCGCTCGCGCTCGGTGCGCTCCTGGCCGCCTGCGCGGGCAGTCCGTCTTCGATCAACGATGTTCGCTACGACCTCGGGTTGCAGTCGTCGCAGGCGGTGCAGGGTGCGCAGGCCGCCCCCGCGGCGCCGGGGGCCAAGCCACTGCTGAAGGTGCTGGCTGTCAGTGCGCCGCCGCCGCTCGAAAACGACGGCATCGTCTACCGCATGAATTTCGATTCGCAGCGCACGGCACGCTACGCGAACAGCCGCTGGACGATGTCGCCCGCGCGGCTGCTCACGGAACGCCTGCGCACGTCGCTTGGCGCTTATGCGACTGTGGTCGCGGGCGGCGACGCCGTGCATGCGCCGATGCTCAAGGTCGAGCTGTACGAGTTCGAGCAGGTGTTCGAGAGCGAGACGCAAAGCGCGGGCGTGCTGGCGGCGCGCGCCACGCTCATGCAGGGCGGCAAGGTGCTGGCGCAGCGCTCGTTCGCCACGCGTGCCCCGGCGGCGACGCCGGACGCCGCGGGCGGCGTGCGCGCGCTGCAGGCGGCCAGCGACGATTTCGCGAACCAGCTGGGTGCGTGGCTGAGCACGCAGTCATTGGCGGGCACGCCTTGAGGGGGGCGTCGAGGGGCAGATACAGGCGCGCCGCGATGACGGCGCGCGGCGTGGCATTGGGGGCAAGGGCGGGATAGCGGCATGATCGAAGCGGGACGGCTCCGGCTGCGCGCCCCGCACGGCGGGCGGCGCGGGATGGACGGCGACGAGGGTGGCCAAAGCGGTGGCCCGGGCGCAGGCGAAGAGCGCGGTGCGATCGCCAGCGGCGACACACCTGCGCCGCATGCGGCTACGCCCGCGTCCGCGTCGTCATCCCCGACGCCCGCCCCCGCACGCGAGCCGCTGCCGCGCCAGGCCTCGACGCTCTCGCGCCAGTCGCTCGCGCTCTACACCGCGCTGATCGTCTACGGCTCGTGGTATCCGTTCTCCGGCTGGCGCTCGCTCGGCCTCAGTCCCTTTGCCTATCTTGGCGATCCGTGGCCGCGCTACTGGACGGTTTTCGACATCGTCACCAACGTGCTCGGCTACATGCCGTTCGGCGCGCTCGTCGTGCTCGCCGCGTGGCCGCGCTGGCGCGGCTTGCTCGCGGTGCTGCTCGCCGCGGTCGCGGGCACGCTGCTCTCGGGCGTGATGGAGGCCGTGCAGACCTGGCTGCCCACGCGTGTCGCGTCCAATCTCGATCTCGCCTCGAATGCGCTCGGTGCGTTGCTCGGCGCGCTCGTCGCGGCGCCCGCCACCGGCGCGCTGCTCGAGCGCGGCTTCCTGCGCCGCCTGCGCTTTCGCTGGTTCGAGCGCGACGCGGCCGTGCTGATGGTGCTCGCGGGGCTCTGGCCGTTCGCGACGATGTATCCCACGCCGCGACTCTTTGGCTTGGGCGAGTGGGCGCGCGCGCTGTGGCAGCGCCTCGACGGCTCGATGCAGGACGCCGTGCTCGCCTGGACGCCCGCCGCCTGGCATCTGCGCTCGCTGCCCGACATGCTCGCCGCGCGTCTGCCCGATAGCGGCTGGGAGGCGATCGTCACGACGCTGAACCTGTTCGGTGCGGCGGCGTTCGCCACGCTCCCCATGCGCTCGCGCGCGCCGCGTGCGCGGCTCGTCATCGCGCTCATTGCGGTTACCCTCGTCGTCAAGGTGGGCGCGACCTTTCTGCAGTCGCAAAGCGGGCTCATCTTCGACTGGGCGACACCGGGGGCACTCGCGGGCCTCGTGTGGGGCACGTTGCTTGCGTTTCTCGCACTGCGCCTGCCACGCGCCGTGCGCGCGGCGGCGGCGACGCTCGCGCTTGCTGCGGCCCTCGTGTTCGCGAACGTGCTGCCCGTGAACCCGTATTTCGACGTCGTGCTCGCGGACTGGCGCCAGGGCCGCTACCTGCACTTCAATGGCCTCGCGCGCTGGCTCGCATGGACATGGCCGTGGGCCGCGCTCGCGTGGACGGCGTTTTCGCTCGAACGCGCGTGGCTCGTGCGGCGCGCTCGCCGGGCCGCGAAGCGCGCTCGCCACGACGCGTGAACGGTCGCGGGGCTCATCTGAGCGTTCACGCCACGCTCGTTATAATCGACCGCATCGCCGCGCAGCCACGCTCGCGCGCATTTCAACGTAATGCAATGCCTCATGTAACGCCTCAGGCGGGCCACGCGCTTTCAGCAAGCCTGCGCTCACTGCACGACACTCACCGGTGCCCCACGCCATGACCGATTCGTTCTACAAGTACCACGTCTTTTTCTGCCTGAATCAGCGCGAGCCTGGCGCGGACCGCCCGAGCTGTGCGAACTGCAACGCGCAAGCCATGCAGGAGTACGCGAAAAAACGCGTGAAGCAGCTTGGCCTCGCAGGCCCAGGCCAGGTGCGCATCAACAAGGCGGGTTGTCTCGACCGCTGCGAGGAAGGCCCGGCCGTCGTCGTGTATCCGGAAGGCACGTGGTACACGTATATCGACGAGAGCGATATCGACGAAATCGTCGTCTCGCATCTGCAGAACGGCCAGGTGGTCGAGCGCCTGAAAATCGACCGCTAACTGGCCGCAGATTGACCGATAAGGACTGCCGCACGATGAACGCCCAGACACAAAAATTCCAGATCGACGGTCCCGTCGGCAAGATCGAATGCGCGCTCGACGTGCCCGACGCCGGCACGACGCCGCGCGGCATTGCGCTCGTCGCGCATCCGCATCCGCTCTTCGGCGGCACGATGGACAACAAGGTCGCGCAAACGCTCGCGCGCACGCTCGTGCAGCTTGGGTACACGACCTACCGCTCGAACTTTCGCGGCGTAGGCGAAACGGCCGGCACGCACGACAACGGCATCGGCGAGCAGGACGATCTGCTCGAACTCATTGACTACATGCGCGCGCAACCGGGCCAGGCCGACGTGCCGCTCGTGCTCGCGGGGTTTTCGTTCGGCACCTTCGTGCTCTCGCACGTCGCGAAGCGCTATCTCGAAGCGGGCGGCGCGATCGAGCGCATGGTGTTCGTCGGCACCGCGGCGAGCCGCTGGGAAGTCGCGCCCGTGCGCGAAGACACGCTCGTGATCCACGGCGAACTCGACGACACCGTGCCCATTCTCTCGGTGTACGAGTGGGCCCGCCCGCAGGAATTGCCGATTGTCGTGATTCCGGGGGCAGAACACTTCCTGCATCGCAAGCTGCACATCCTGAAGCGCGTCATCGTCGAAGCGTGGCGCTGACGACGCATTTGCATCGGGCCGCGATGTTTCGGGGCCTGATGCAAGGCGTTCGTCATGCGTCGAATGCCGAGAGAAATGCGTGAAAAATGCACGACAGGTATGCGCAAACGTGTGACATCGCGAAAATTCGCCGCGACGTGACGCGTATAATGTTCGCCAATTTTGTGCTTGCTGCGCTGCGATCGGCGCATGCACGTTATCCGCATTCCGCCTTTTACCGACCGTGCGCCGCATGGCGCGCTACGTTCATCCCGTCCCAATTCAGCCCGACCTGAACCTATGCGTTTTCTCTCCTCCGGCCAACCGTCTTCTTTCGTTTCTTCCTCGATCGTCCGCAACGTCACGCTCGCAGCGCTGTTGCCCGCCTCGCTTCTCGCGAACGCGGATGCATTCGCCCGTACGCCCGCACACAGCGCGGGCGTGAAAGTGCAGGCGCAGCCGCAAGCAGAAGTGGCTGTCGGCACCCCTGCGGACAACGTGCTCGGCGGGCTGCCGCCTCCGGGCGTGAATGCGCGCTCGTGGGTGCTCGTCGACGCCACCGCGAACCAGGTGCTCGCCTCCGGCAATGCCAATGAGCGTGTCGAGCCCGCGTCGCTCACGAAGCTCATGACCGCGTACCTCGTGTTCGAGGCGCTGCAGAGCAAGAAGATCACGATGGATCAGATCGTCAATCCGAGCGAAGCCGTGCGCCGTGTGAAGAACGACGAGTCGCGCATGTTCATCGAAGCCAACAAGCCGGTCTCGGTGCATGACCTCGTGTACGGCATGATCATCCAGTCGGGCAACGACGCGGCTATCGCGCTTGCCGAACTGGTGGGCGGCAGCGAAGCGAACTTCGTCAACATGATGAACGCCGAAGCGGCGAAGCTCGGCATGACGCACACGCACTTCGCCGATGTGAACGGCATGCCCGACCCGAATCACTACACGTCGGCCGGCGACCTCGCCACGCTCTCCGCGCGTCTGATTCGCGACTATCCCGAGTACTACGACATCTTCTCGGTCAAGGAATTCAAGTACAACAACATCAAGCAGCCGAACCGCAACCGCCTGCTGTGGATCGACCCGACGGTCGACGGCCTGAAGACCGGCCACACGCAAGCCGCGGGCTACTGCCTGATCGCGTCGGCCAAGCGCCCGATCGCGGGCGGCGGCAACCGCCGCCTCGTCTCGGTGATGATGGGTGAGGAGAAGGAACACGATCGCGTGCAGGACAGCCTGAAGATGCTGAACTACGGCTATAGCGCGTACGACACCACGCGCATCTATCAGGCGAATCAGGCCGTGGCGACGCCGCGCGTCTACAAGGGTACGCTCGACGCCGTGAAGGTCGGCGTGCAGAAGGACCAGTTCGTCACGCTGCCCAAGGGCGCTGCCGACAAGGCCAAGCCGCAGGTCGAACTCTCGAGCCCGCTGATCGCACCGCTCACGGTTGGCCAGCAGGTCGGCACGGCGAAGTTCGTCGGCGCGGACGGCAAGGTGCTCGCGCAGGTTCCGCTCGTTGCGCTCGAAGCCGTGCCGCAGGCCGGCATCGTGGGCCGCGTGTGGGATTCGCTCATGCTGATGGTCAACAAGAAGAAGGGTTGATGAGCGCTTCAGCGATGCAAGCGGCCGAGCCGCTCGTCTGGCTCAACGGCGAGCTCACGCCGCTTTCCGAAGCGCGCATTCCCGTGCTCGATCGCGGTTTTATCTTCGGCGACGGCATTTACGAGGTCGTGCCCGTTTATGCGCTCAACGCGGGTGAGGCCAAGGTGCGTGTGCCGTTTCGCATGACGCACCATCTCGCGCGGCTCAAACGCTCGCTCGAGAAGGTCGGCATTGCGAATCCGTTCGACGAAGCGGGCTGGCGCGCGCTGGTCGCGCGCCTGATCGAGGCGAATGAAGCCGCGGGCGCGCTCGCGCGCGAGGCTCACGCCAACTTCTACGTGCAGGTCACGCGCGGCGTGGCGCCGCGCGGCCACGCCTTCCCGGCGGCGGCCACGCCCACCGTGTTCGCGATGGTCAATCCGCTCAAGCTGCCAGGCGACGCGCAGCGCGAGCAAGGCGTGCGCTGCGTCACGGCGGAAGACAAACGCTGGCTGAACTGCGACATCAAGTCGACCTCGCTGCTCGGCAACGTGCTGATGGCGCAGCACGCAGCGGAAAACGACGCGTTCGAGACGATCCAGCTGCGCGACGGCTGGCTGACCGAGGCGTCTTCGTCGAACGTGTGGATCGTGAAGGGCGGCGCGCTCTTTGCGCCGCCGCGCAGCAACCGCATTCTCGAAGGCATTCGCTACGGCCTGATCGAGGAGCTGGCCGAGGAATGTGGCGTGCGCTTCGAAGCGCGCGAAGTATCAGAAGCCGAACTGCGCGAGGCGGACGAGATTCTCGTGACCTCGGCAACGAAGGAAGTGCTGGCGGTCGTCTCGCTCGACGGCAAGCCAGTTGGCGGTGGTAAGCCGGGCCCGGTCTACGCGGCGCTCCACGCGGCGTATCAGCGCGCGAAGCAACGCGAGGCAGAGGCTGTGCGAGTATCGGCCGCCGAGCTACAGGAAGTGGAGAAATGAACGTGACACAAATGAATGTGACGCAGCAGGCAAGCAACCCCGAAGCGAAAGAGTCGCTGATCGAATTCCCCTGCGATTTTCCGATCAAGGTGATGGGCAAGACGCATCCGGAATTCCAGGACACGATCGTGACGGTGCTGCGCGAATTCGACGGCGGCTTCGACGCCACGACCATCGAGACGCGTCCGTCGAGCGGCGGCAACTACACGGGCCTCACCGTGACGGTGCGCGCCACGAGCCAGGCGCACCTCGACGACATTTACCGCGCGCTCACCGGGCATCCGATGGTGAAGATCGTGCTGTAAGGGCTGGCGTTCCGCTGGCTGGAGTTTCAACGACAAGGGCCGCACACAAGTGCGGCCCTTGTTGCATCTGCGGCTTCTATTTCAGGGCATGTCGCCGATGCGCGCGCGTTGCGCCGCCGCGGCGGCCGTCATCAGCGGACCGGCTTCGCAGGCGTCCTCGTAGAGCCGCCGGAAACGCGCAACCTCGTCGAACACCCAGTCGCGAAACGCCTGCACGCGCTCTGTCTGCATGCGTTGCGGCGGGCAGATGAAGTAGTAGCGCCACGGGCTCGGCCCGTCGACGTCCTTGAAGAGACGCACGAGGCGCCCGAGCGTGATCTCGTGCATGGCGAGCGAGCGGCGCACGAGCGCGATGCCCTGGCCGTCCATCGCGGCCTGCAGCAGGTTCGACGAGTCCTGGTAAAGCACGCCGCGCTTCGGTTCGGGCAGGTCCTCGAGGCCCGCCGCGTCGAACCAGGGGCGCCAGAGTTCGTCGTCCGAGCGCAGCAGCGGCAGCTTCGAGAGTTCGCGCGGGTCCTCGGGCAGCTTGCCGCCGTTGAAATCGGGCGAGCAGGCGGGAAAGAAGATCTCGTCGAGCAGGAGCTCGGCGTGCAGCCCCGGATAGTGGCCGTAGCCGAAACGGATGGCGACATCGACATCGTCGCGCGCGAAGTCGGTGAGCGAATTCGTGGATTGCAGCTCGACGTCCCACTGCGGATGCGCCTCGATGAAGCGGCCGATGCGCGGCGTGACCCAGCGCGCCGCGAACGACGACAGCATCGACACCACGAGCCGCCGGTCGCGGTCGCCCGCGCGAATTTCCTGGGTGGCGTGCGCGAGCTGGTTGAGCGCGTCGCGCACCTGACCGGCGTAGCGGCGGCCGGTGTCGGTCACGCGCACGCGCTTGCCGTCGCGGGCAAAGAGCGCCACGCCCAGCTCCGCTTCGAGCGCGCGGATCTGGTGGCTCACGGCGCCGTGCGTGACGAAGAGTTCGTCGGCGGCGCGCGAGAAGCTTTCGTGGCGGGCGGCGGCCTCGAAGGCCTTGAGCGCGTTCAGCGCGGGTAGCTGGCGCAGATCCATATCGTATTTTTTCTCACATAGCCGTGAAAATTGATCGTTTTGCTCGATCCCTTATGGCATCTAGGATTGTAGCCATTGGAGCAGGTCATTCGGAGTCGAAAATGAGAGAAATTTCTTCGGATATCACGTTTGAAGTGGCGGCCGATCAAACGGCTTCTGTACGCGTCACGCGCAGCACGCGGCTGACCGTGAAGTGCGGCACCATCTGGGTCACGCGCAGCGACGACACCGCCGACTACTGGCTCGAACCCGGCCACACGCTGCGGCTGCGGCGCGGCGAGCGGCTGTGGATCGGCGCGGAAGGCGGTGCGGCAGCGTGGGTCGGGTTCGCGGCGCCGGCGCGCCTGAGCGAGCGCGTGGTCGATCTGGCCGCGCGCGCCGCGCAGCGCGCAGGCGTTCACATCGGCGACGGCTGGCGCACGGTTTGATCGTACGGTTGTCTTTTCAAAACGGCGGCGATGGGAGGGCAACCCCACCGCCGCCGTTATCCGTAGCATGCCCGGCGCGCTTGTCCCGAATTCGGTAAACTCCCGGAATCATGTGCGCCACCCCGGTTTCACCCTCGCAAATTTCTTCCGACCCCGGCGAAGCCGCGGCCGCGTCTCAAACGGCAAGTTCGCCCATCGTCGTGCGCTGGCGCGGCAACGAGGCTTATCAGGCAAGCTTCGACGCCATGCGCGAGTTCACGACTGCCCGTGACGCCCATACGCCGGACGAAATCTGGCTCGTCGAGCATCCACCCGTGTTCACGCTTGGCCAGGCCGGCAAGCCCGAGCACCTGCTCGTGGCCAACAGCGGCATCCCGCTCGTGCAGATCGATCGCGGCGGGCAGATCACGTACCACGGGCCGGGCCAGGTGGTGGCCTATCTGCTGCTCGACTTGCGGCGACGGAAGCTGATGGTGCGCGAGCTCGTCACGCTCATCGAGGACGCCGTGATTGAAACATTGGCGGCGTATAATCTCGCGAGCGAGCGCAAGGCCGGCGCGCCTGGCATTTACGTGCCACAACAGGCAACCGGCGCGAGCGCCGCGCACACGGGCGCGAAAGTCGCCGCCCTCGGGCTGAAGATCCGCAACGGCTGCAGCTATCACGGCGTGAGCCTGAACGTGTCGATGGATCTGGGTCCATTTCTCGCGATCAATCCCTGTGGTTACGCCGGTCTCGAGACCGTCGACATGGCCACGCTGGGTATCGATGCGAGTTGGCGCGATGTCGCCGCCACGCTGGCGGCGCGGCTCGAGGCGAATCTCGCGGCGCACGCAGCAACCATTCTTTTGGCAGCCGAAGCGGCTGCCACAGACCCTTCAGCCGAAGCGGCTGTCGTGGAACCGGCCGTATCGGCCGTCTCCGGCGGGGAACCGCCGCAACCGCAGGCTGGCGTTGCTCCGGCGGCCTGACTGGATCGAAAGCATGACTGACATCACTGCGAACCCCGCTGGCGCCAACGCCGACGCCGTTCCCTACGACGCCACCGCAAAACAGAAGGCGCAGGCCAAGACCTCGCGCATTCCGATCAAGGTCATTCCCATCGAGAAGCTCAAGAAGCCCGAGTGGATCCGCGTGAAGGCGGCCACGGGCAACTCGCGCTTCTACGAGATCAAGAACATCCTGCGCGAGCACAACCTGCATACGGTGTGCGAGGAAGCGAGCTGCCCGAACATCGGCGAATGCTTCGGCAAGGGCACCGCGACGTTCATGATCATGGGCGACAAGTGCACGCGCCGCTGCCCGTTCTGCGACGTGGGCCATGGCCGCCCCGATCCGCTCGACGCGGACGAACCGGCGAACCTCGCGCGCACCATCGGTGCGCTCAAGCTCAAGTACGTCGTGATCACGAGCGTGGACCGCGACGACCTGCGTGACGGCGGCGCAGGCCACTTCGTGGAGTGCATCCGCCAGGTGCGCGAACAGTCGCCCGAAACGCGTATTGAGATTCTCACGCCGGACTTCCGCGGCCGTCTGGATCGTGCGATCTCGATCCTCAACGCCGCGCCGCCGGATGTGATGAACCATAACCTCGAAACGGTGCCGCGCCTCTACAAGGAAGCGCGTCCGGGTTCGGACTACGCGCACTCGCTCAAGCTGCTCAAGGACTTCAAGGCGCTGCATCCCGAAGTCGCGACGAAGTCGGGCCTGATGGTGGGGCTCGGCGAAACGCCGGAAGAGATTCTTCAGGTCATGCGCGATCTGCGCGACCACGACGTCGACATGCTGACGATCGGCCAGTATCTCCAGCCTTCCGAGCATCACCTGCCGGTGCGCGAATACGTGCATCCCGACACGTTCAAGATGTACGAGGAAGAGGCGTACAAGATGGGCTTCACGCACGCGGCCGTTGGCGCGATGGTGCGTTCGAGCTATCACGCCGATGTGCAGGCGCATGGGGCGGGGGTGGTTTAAACAAGCCGCCGCTTGCCGCACGCAATCGAAAAGCCCGCTGAAATGCGGGCTTTTTGTTTTGCGCTGCGCTCGAACAGCGCGACACACGCAGCGATTCCAGGCCCATCCACCTCAACGCGAAAAGCAATGCTTCAGCAGCGTCATTAGCTAACGCGGATAAGTTAGAACCACCTGCCGCCAGACTCCCTATAGTCGGAACCTTCATTCACTCGAACGTCGTTCCGCCGGAGTCTCTCGATGAACCCTCGCGCCATCCCTGCATTCGCACGCCGCCCGCACATCGCCGCCGTTGCATTCGCCGCCGCCTGCCTCGCCGCCGCGTTCGGCACGCCGCGCGCGCACGCCGAAACGCGCGAGGTCGTGATCGCGTATCAGGACATGGTGGTGCCGTGGCGCTACGCGCAGGCGACGGGTGAAGTCGAAAAGGAAACGGGCTACAAAGTCACCTACCGCAAGCTCGCGAGCGGCGCCGACGTGATCCGCGCGCTCGCCTCGGGCTCGGTGCAGCTCGGCGAGGCCGGTTCGAGCCCGATCGCGGCGGGCCTCTCGCAGGGCGTGGATCTCTCGCTCTTCTGGATTCTCGACAACATTAACGACGCCGAAGCGCTCGTCGCGCGCGACGGTTCGGGTGTGACGAGTATCGCGGGCCTCAAAGGCAAGACGATCGGCGTGCCGTATGTCTCGACCTCGCACTTTCACGCGCTCGTCGCGTTGCAGAACGCGGGCGTGAATCCCGCCGACGTGAAGATCGTCAATCTGCGTCCGCCGGAAGTCGCGG
Organism: Paraburkholderia sp. JHI869; assembly: GCF_038900775.1. Lineage (NCBI taxonomy): Bacteria > Pseudomonadati > Pseudomonadota > Betaproteobacteria > Burkholderiales > Burkholderiaceae > Paraburkholderia > Paraburkholderia sp. JHI869. Next base: position 144,854 of record NZ_JAYMSC010000020.1, on the reverse strand, counting down.
CCGCCTGGCAGCGCGGCAATATCGACGCGACCTACATCTGGGACCCCGTGCTCGCGCAGGTGAAGAAGAACGGCCGCGTGCTGATTACGTCGGGCCAGGTGGCGAAGGCCACGGGCAAGGCGACCTTCGACGGCTTCGTCGTGGACAAGCGCTTCGCGAAAGACAACGCTGACTTCGTCGCGAAGTTTGTGAAGGTGCTGGCCGCCGCCGATGCCGATTACAGCGCGCATCGCACCGCGTGGAGCGCCGCCTCGCCGCAGGTGCAGGCCGTGGCGAAGGAGTCGGGAGCGGATGCCGCAGAAGTGCCCGCGAGCCTCGCGCTCTACGCGTTCCCCACGCCCGCCGAGCAGGCCTCCAGGCAATGGCTGGGCGGCGGCGCGCAGTCGGGTGCGGCGCAGTCGCTGCTCGCAACGGCCGCCTTCCTCAAGGAGCAGGGCACGATCCAGAATGTGCTGCCCGACTACTCGGTGGGCGTCGATCCGCAGTACGTGCAGCGCGCCGCTGCGCATTAAGCGCAAGGAACTGCACATGAGCGCGCTCGCGATCCGCGATCTCACCGTTATCTACGAAGGCGCGCGACGTGACGCTGCGCCGAACGTCGCGCTCGCGAACGTGAACCTCGATGTGGCGAGCGGCGAGTTCGTCGTGGCGCTCGGTGCATCGGGCTGCGGCAAGACTACGTTGCTCAACTGCATCGCGGGGTTCATCGAGCCGGCGCTTGGCGAGGTGCGCGTGAACGGCGCACGCGTGGAGGGCCCGGGTGCCGAGCGCGGCGTGGTGTTCCAGAAGCATGCGCTGCTGCCGTGGCTCGACGTGCTCGATAACGTCGCGCTGGGTTTGCGCTTTCGGCGCGTGCCGAAGGCGCAGCGCGAGCGCATCGCGCGCGAGCAGCTTGCGCTCGTGGGGCTCGAAGCGCAGGCGCGCGAACGCGTGTACGCGCTCTCGGGCGGCATGCAGCAGCGCGTGGGCATTGCACGCGCGCTCGCAAGCGATCCGCAGATTCTGCTGATGGACGAACCGATGGGCGCGCTCGACGCCATGACGCGCGAGCAGGTGCAAACGCTCGTGCTCGACGTCTGGGCGCGCACGCAGAAGACGGTGTTCTTCATCACGCACAGTGTGGAGGAGGCGCTTTTTCTCGCGACGCGCATCGTGGTCATGACGCCGGGGCCGGGCCGCATCGAGCGCGAATACGAGGTGCCGTTCGCGCGCCAGTATCTCGCCACGCGCGATGCGCGCGCGGTGAAGTCGTCGCCGGAATTCATCGCGTGGCGCGAGCGACTGGTGGATTTGCTGCACGCGGACGCTGGCGCACACGAGGAGCCGGTATGAGCGTGCCGCAAGAGTCGTTGAGAGACGTTGCGCTGAAGGCGCGTCGCGTCACACCTTTGGCCGTTGATGCACGCGAGGCGAAAACGGCCCGCTCGAAAGTCTGGCGCATGCCCGGCGAAGGCCCGACTGCCGCGCTGAGCGCGGCCTCGGTGGCGGCGCTCGCGCTGCTCTGGTGGCTCGCCACGCATCTGCACTGGCTGCCGCCCCTCTTTCTGCCGACGCCCGAGGCCGTCTGGCACGCCTTCACCGACGCGCTGCACGGTCGCATTCAGGGCGGCCTGCCGCTCTCCGAGCATCTGTTCTGGAGCGCGCTGCGCGTGTTCGGCGCGTTCCTGCTGGCGGTGGTGACGGCCGTTCCCGTCGGTATTCTGATGGGCGTGTCGCGCATCGCGCGCGGCCTGCTCGATCCGCCGCTGGAGTTCTACCGTCCGCTGCCGCCGCTCGCCTATCTGCCGCTCGTGGTGATCTGGTTCGGTATCGACGAGACGGCCAAGATCGTCGTGATCTGGCTCGCGTGCTTCGCGCCGATTGCGATGGCCGCGCGCGCCGGTGCGAAGAGCGCGAGCGTCGAGCAGATCCGCGCGGCGGCGTCGCTCGGCGGCGGCTTCGCGCAGATCGTGCGCTTCGTCGTACTGCCCGCCGCGCTGCCGGAGATTCTCACGGGCCTGCGCATCGCCATCGGCTTTGGCTGGACCACGCTCGTGGCCGCCGAAATGGTCGCCGCCACGGCGGGCCTGGGCCAGATGGTGCTCAACGCGTCGAGCTTCCTGCGCACCGATGTCGTGGTGATGGGCATCGTGCTGATCGGGCTCATCGCCTGGGGCTTCGATCTGGGCATGCGCGCACTGGAAAAGCGGCTCGTGCCGTGGAAGGGGCGGGGTTGATCGCTTTCTGGAAATCCAAACGCCTATAGGGCGCGATTCTGGAAACCCAGATTCGCGTCATGCTTCGTCGGATAAAAATCCTTATAAATCAACGGCGTGAGCGCCTGCGCTAGCTGGCACTCTCCTTGCAATTAAGAACGCGCGGCCACCCAGGCTGCGACATAAAAACAGCAAGGAGACAGCCGATGTCCGATCCCATCTTCCGGTTTCGCTGATCCCCAGTTTCGTCCTGTCGCGGCCCGAACTCGTTTCGTTCGGCCATTGGCTTAACTCATTTGCGGGAACCATCGTGAAGAAACCTCTCCACAAAGTCCTCTACGTCCAGGTGATCGTGGCGATCGTCATCGGCGTGATCCTCGGCCACTACTGGCCCGCCCTCGGCATCGACATGAAGCCGCTCGGCGACGCCTTCATCAAGCTCATCAAGATGGTGATCGGGCCGATCATCTTCTGTACCGTCGTGACCGGCATTGCCGGCATGGAGGACATGAAGAAGGTGGGCCGCGTGGGCGGCAAGGCGCTGCTCTACTTCGAAATCGTCTCGACCTTCGCGCTCGTGCTCGGCTTGATCGCCACGCACGTGCTGAAGCCGGGCGCGGGCTTCAACGTCGACGTCCATTCGCTCGACGCCAAGGCCGTGGCCAGCTACGCCGAGAAGGCGCACGGCCAGAGCTCGGTCGACTTCCTGATGCACATCATCCCCGACACGATCACCTCGGCGTTCGCACAGGGCGAAATCCTGCAGATCCTGCTGATCGCGCTGCTGTTCGGCGCCGTGCTCACGCAAATCGGCGAGCGCGGCCGCGTGGTGACCGAGTTCATCGACAGCGTGTCGGGCGTGCTGTTCGGCGTCGTGAAGATCGTCACGAAGCTCGCACCGATCGGCGCGTTCGGCGCAATGGCGTTCACCATCGGCAAGTACGGCGTGGGCTCGCTCATCCCGATGCTCAAGCTCATCGGCACGTTCTATCTCACGTCGATCGTGTTCGTGCTCGTCGTGCTCGGTACGATCGCGCGCTTCACGGGCTTTTCGATCATCCGCTTCGTTTCCTACATCAAGGAAGAAATGCTGATCGTGCTCGGCACGAGCTCGTCGGAATCGGCGCTGCCGCAGCTGATGCAGAAGCTCGAGCGCCTTGGCTGCTCGCGCTCGGTGGTGGGCCTCGTGGTGCCGACCGGCTATTCGTTCAACCTCGACGGCACTAACATCTACATGACGATGGCGGTGCTCTTCATCGCCCAGGCGACCAACACCGACCTCACGTGGACGCAGCAGCTCACGCTGCTGGCGGTGACGATGCTCACCTCGAAGGGCGCGAGCGGCGTGACCGGCGCGGGCTTCATCACGCTTGCGGCGACGCTCGCCGTGGTGCCGACCATTCCGCTCTCGGGCATGGTGCTGATCCTCGGCATCGACCGCTTCATGAGCGAGTGCCGCGCGCTCACCAACATCGTCGGCAACGGCGTGGCGACGGTCGTGGTCTCGGCATGGGAGAAGGAGCTCGACCGCAACAAGCTGCGCGCCGTGCTCTCCGGCGAGATCGAAGAAATGAAGGAAAACGCGGGCGCGTAAGTCCCGCTGGGCGGGCGCGCGCAAGCTGTGAGGCGCGCGCCGCCCGCCGATGTTTCGCCTCTCGATGTTTCGCGGCCATAGCCGCTGGGCGGCGCGAGCGTTTCCCCTGCGTGAGCGTCGCCCTTTTTGTTTTTCTCGTCTGACCTGGCTGCACGTTGTCTGCGTGTGCCCGAAGCCCGCTGTCTGCCCTGGACGTCCGGGACGCCCCAGCGCGGCCGTGTGCCACAATCTCCCTCATCCCCCTCGACCGTCTGGAAGCCGCTCACGTGACGCGCCGCCTCATCATCCTCTTCGCGCTCGCAGCCGGCCTCGTCGCGGTCTGCGCGCTGACGTGGGCGCTCACGTGGCAGGCCGGCATCGACGCGCTGCGCCGCAATGCCGCCGTGCGCGGCGACCGCACCGCGGCCTCGCTCAAGAGCACGCTCGAGCGCTACGACTCGCTGCCCTATATCGTCGGCGAGCATCCGCTCGTGCAGGACGTGCTCGTCGATCCGCGGCCCGAGTGGGTGGCCGCCGCGAATCGCTATCTCGAAGACGTGAACCGCCACGCGCGCGCCACGACGACCTACATCATCCGCGCCGACGGCATGAGCATCGCGGCCAGCAACTGGCGCGATCCCGACAGCTTCGTCGGCGTGGATTACCGCTTCCGGCCGTATTTCATCGACGCGATGAACGGCGGCGTGGGCCGCTTCTTCGGCATCGGCACGATCTCGCACGATCCGGGCTACTACGTTTCACAGCCCGTGCGGCGCGACGGCAAGATCGTCGGCGTGGCCGTGGTGAAGCTCAATCTCGAATGGTTTCCGGGCACCGATGCCTCGGAGCCGCTGCTCGTCACCGACGATCACGGCGTGATCTTTCTCTCCTCAGTGCCCGCGTGGAAGTACCGCACGGTGCGCCCGCTGCCGCCGGCCGTCGTGGCCTCGATCGACGCCACGCGCCAGTACGCAAGCGAGCCGATCGCGCCGCTGCCGACGAGCGTCGAGCGCGTGTTGCAGGGCGACGCCGACATCGTGCGCATGGGCGCGGGCATCCGTGCGCCGCGCTACCTGGAAACGCGCCGCTCGCTTGGCGAGCCCGACTGGCATCTCGTCACCATGTCGTCGATCGACCCGGTGCTCGACGCCTCGCGCAACGCGACCATCATGACGGGCTTCGGCTATGTGTCGCTGTGCCTGTTTGGCTTTTACTGGCGCATGCGGCGCGCGCGCGTGAAGGAGGTGATGCGCAGCCGCGCGATGCTGCAAAAAGCCTACGCGATGCTCAACGAGCGCGTGGCCGAGCGCACCGCCGATCTCTCTCAGGCGAACGAGCGCCTGCAGCGCGAGGTGGCGGAGCGCACGCGCGCCGAGGCGGAACTGCGCGCCACCCAGGACGAGCTGATCCAGGCGAGCAAGCTCGCGGCGCTCGGGCAGATGGCGGCGGGCATCACGCACGAGCTGAACCAGCCGCTTGCGGCCCTGCGCAGCTTCTCGGACAACACGCGCGTCTTTCTCGAGCGCGGCCAGTACGCGGCGGCCACCGAAAACCTGGAGGCGATCGGCTCGCTCACCGATCGCATGGGCAAGATCGTGAACCAGCTCAAGCTGTTCGTCGGGCGTGCACGGCCCAAGAGCGCGCGCGCACCGGTTGCCCGCGCGCTGCGCAACTCGCTCGCGTTGCTCGGCAAGCGGCTCGACGGCGTGCGCGTCGATCTCTCGTTGACGCAAGACGGCGCACCGCCGGTGCCGCTCGATGTGGATGCCGAGTACCCGGACCTGAGCGCGCAGAGCGACGACCTGCGGCTCGAGCAGGTGCTCATCAACGTGCTTGGCAATGCACTCGACGCCGTGGCGGGCCTGCCGTCGCCGCGCATTGCAATCGACGTTCAGGCGAGCGCTGCGACGCTCGCCATCGCGGTGAGCGACAATGGGCCGGGCATTCCGGAAGAGGTCTTGCCGCGCCTCTTCGAACCGTTTTTCACAACGAAGGAAATGGGGCAGGGGCTTGGCCTCGGTCTCGCGATTTCCTCGTCGATCGCACGCGACTGCGGCGGCTCGCTCACGGCGAGCAACGCACCGGAAGGCGGCGCGCGCTTCGTGCTGACATTGCGACGTGCGCGCGCGGACGCCGCGAGCGCGGCGCGTGCGGCCGGGCTGTGAAGTCTGTAGCCCGCTTTTGAATGAATCAGGATGACGAACGAACACGGTGAACGCATGGTCAACACCGCGCCCGGCCGGGTGCTCTACGTAGAGGATGACGAGCTCGTGCGCCGTGCGGGCGTGCAAAGCCTGCAGCTCGCGGGCTTCGACGCCGCCGGTTTCGCCAACGCGGAAGGCGCGCTGCCGCTCATCGACGCCGACTTCGCGGGCGTCGTGGTGAGCGATATCCGTCTGCCGGGCATGAGCGGGCTCGACTTGCTCGCGCAATGCCACGAGCGCGCGCCCGAGGTGCCCATCATCCTCGTGACGGGTCACGGCGATATCTCGATGGCCGTGCAGGCCATGCGTGACGGCGCGTACGACTTCATCGAGAAGCCGTTCGCCTCCGAGCGTCTCATCGAAACGGTGCGGCGCGCGCTGGAGCGGCGCCTGCTCGTGCTCGAAAACCTCGCGCTGCGCCGCGAACTGGCGGGGCAGAACGCGCTTGCGCCGCGCATCATCGGCAAGAGTCCGGCCATCGAACAGGTGCGCAAGCTCATTGCGAACGTCGCGCCCACGGACGCCTCGGTGCTCATCAACGGCGACACCGGCGCGGGCAAGGAGCTGATCGCGCGCAGCCTGCACGAGCTTTCGCCGCGCCACGACAAACCGTTCGTCGCGCTGAACTGCGGCGCGCTGCCGGAGACGATGTTCGAGTCGGAGATGTTCGGCTACGAGGCGGGCGCGTTCACGGGCGCGGCAAAACGGCGGATCGGCAAGCTGGAACACGCGAGCGGCGGCACGCTCTTTCTCGATGAGATCGAGAGCATGCCGCTCTCGCTGCAGGTGAAGCTGCTGCGCGTGCTGCAGGACGGCGTGCTGGAGCGCCTCGGCTCGAACCAGCCGGTGCGCGCCGACTTGCGCGTGGTCGCGGCGGCCAAGGGCGACATGAGCGAGCACGTCGCCGCGGGGACGTTCCGGCGCGACCTGTTGTATCGGCTTAACGTCGTGACGATCGCGCTGCCGCCGCTCGCGGAGCGCCGCGAGGATATCGTGCCTTTGTTCGAGCATTTCCTGCTCGATGCGGCGGTGCGCTACCAGCGTCCCGCGCCGCTCCTCACCGAGCGCGACCGCATGCGCCTCGCGCAGCGCGACTGGCCGGGCAACGTGCGCGAGTTGCGCAATGCGGCGGACCGCCGGGTGCTCGGGATTCCCGACGATCTCTCCACGGGCGCGGCGGGCGGTGACGACGATGCGTTGCCGCTCAAGGAGCGTGTGGAGCAGTACGAACGCGCGCTGATCGCCGACGCCCTTCAGCAGAGCAACGGCGCGGTCGCCCAGGCCGCCGAGCGGCTGCAGATGGCGAAAGCCACGCTGTACGAGAAGATTCGCCGCTATGGGCTGGTGGCGCGCGGCGAGGCGTGAAGACGTAAAAAAAGCAGCGGAGTTTCCGCTGCTTTTTCGTTGGCCAGCCGTTGCGTACGTTGCGTATCAGGTCGCCAGCGCCTTTTGCAGCAACTGGTCGAGTTCCGCGAACTGCGGCTCGCCCACATAGCGCTTGAGAATCTTGCCGTCGCGGCCGATCACAAAGGTCGTGGGCGTGAGCTGGACGTTGCCGAACTGCTTCGCCGCCGAGCCGTCATCCATCGCCACCTTGAACGGCAGCTGACGCGTTTGCGCGTAGTTGGCCACGTACATCGGCGCGTCGTAGTTCATCGCCACGGCTACGAACTCAAGACCTTCGCCCTTGAAGCGGTTATAGGTCTGGACCATCTTCGGCATTTCGGCCATGCAGGTGGTGCAGCTCGTCGCCCAGAAGTTGACAAGGTAGACCTTGCCCTTGAGGTCGTTCGTGGAGACCTTCTGCCCGGACAGGAGCGTGAAAGTCGCGTCGGGTACGCGCTGCTGGCTGCCGAAAAAGGCGAAGTAGCCGGCCACGGCGATCGCGACGACCACCACCGCCGCGCCGATGCGCATGAGCGCGCCAGAACGCGAGTTCGATGAATTCTGGGATGCAGCAGTCATGAGTCTTGCCTCGTGCGCCAGACGACGCGGGTGTTTAGCCGAAACATTGTAGCGCCGAATTTCCCGGCATAGCGGTTGCTGGACAACACCCGGGTATGCGCCGGCGGATAATGTCGCGCACCTTTCACTCCCGTGACGACTCGCGCCCCATGGCCCTAGACATCCTTCGCCGCGTCCGCCTTTCGCTGAACCTCCCGTTGCGCGCCTTCGTTCCCGCCCGCCTGGCGGCGCTGGGCGTAGTTGCCGCCGCGCTCACGCTGGCTGCCTGCTCACCCACCTACGACTGGCGCACGATTTCGAATGACGCGAGCGGCTACTCGATCGACATGCCGGCCAAGCCCGACAAGGACGAGCGCAGCATCGTCGTGAACGGCACGCCCATGCGCATGCGCGTGCAGACGGCCGAAGTCGCTGGCGACGTGTTCGTGGTCGGCACGCTCGACCTGCCCGACGCGCAGCCCGCAACGCAGCAAAAGGCGCTCGACTTCCTGCGCGCGGGCCTCGCGCGCAACGTAGGCGCGCCGACCGACGCGCACGCGGTGGCGGTGCCGCTCGCAGCGGGCGGTTCAGTCGACGGTGTGGAGATGCGCATCGCTGGCAAGGCGGGCGCAAATGGCGAGACGCGCACGATCCACGCACGGCTCGTCGCGAAGGGCGCGCGCGCCTACCAGGTGGCGATCGTCGGACGCAGCGAGCCCCCCGTCGAGCAGGCCGACCAGTTCTTCGGATCTTTCAAGCTGTACTGAGTTTTTGGACTCCGCAGTACGCCTGACGGAGCGATGTTTCGCTCACGCAGCGACGGGCGTTTGCGGGCCGAAGTGAAAGTTGCGCCGCAGGTAAACACGCTAATTACCGGATTTGATTGAGGGTTTACTGGTTACCCACAGGACCTGTGGGTAACTTTGTGGAAAACAATGCGGCGTTGGCCGGAAAGGGCCGTCCTGTGGGCTTTCTGTTAGTTTTTACTGCTTTTCTGTAAACGCAGAAAGGCAGAAGAATCAATGGGTTATGAAAGTCGGTCAAGTGTAATGCGAACCATACACAAATCCGGGGTCAACATGACGAAGTGTGCATAAGTCAAGTCTTGACTTCGATTTATTGGCGCTATTCACATTCCTGGACGGCACAAGCACCGCCGTGCTTTTCCGCGAATTTGCCATTGCGTTTTCTTATCGCTCGGCAAACACGCGTCGGTACTGCACAGCCTCCGCCACGTGCGCGGCCTCGGGCATCGCGGCACCCGCGAGATCGGCAATTGTGCGCGCGACCTTGAGCACCCGGTAATGCGCGCGCGCCGACCAGCCGAAGCGCTCGCCCGCTTCGCGCAGCAGCGTTTCACCTGCGGCGTCCGGCTGGCAGACTGCGTCGGTCTCGCGGCCGGTCAATTCGCGATTGGTTTTCCCCTGGCGCGCAAGCTGGCGCTCGCGCGCCGCCTGCACGCGAGCGGCGATCGCGGCGCTCGGTTCGGCGTTCGCGCTCGCGCGGGCGGCCAGTTCGGCGGGGGGCAGCGCGGGAATCTCGATCTGGATGTCGATGCGGTCCAGCAGCGGCCCCGAGAGCTTGCGTAGATAGCGCGCGGCGCTTTCGGGCGTGCAGCGGCAGCGCCCTGCGGGGTCGCCGCGCCAGCCGCACGGGCAGGGGTTCATGGCCGCAATGAGCTGACACGCGGCAGGAAAGTCGGTTTGCCACGCGGCGCGCGAAATCGTGATCGCACCGACTTCGAGCGGCTCGCGCAGGGTTTCGAGCACGTGGCGGTCGAACTCGGGCAACTCATCGAGAAATAGCACCCCTAAGTGCGCGAGCGTGATCTCGCCCGGTTGCGGCGGATTGCGGCCGCCGATCAGCGCGGCTGCGCTCGACGAATGATGCGGCGCGCGAAACGGCCGCTTGCGCCACTGCTGCGGCGTAAAGCCGACCGCGCTGGCCGAGAGCAAGGCGGCGGAGGCTAGCGCCTCGTCGTCGGTCATGAGGGGCAGGAGTCCGGGCAGGCGCGCGGCGAGCATCGACTTGCCAGCGCCAGGCGGCCCCACCATCAACAGATGATGCCCGCCGGCCGCTGCGACTTCGAGCGCCCGGCGCGCGCCGCGCTGGCCGACCACGTCGGCCATGTCGAGAGGCGCGGCGGTGGAGGCGGCGTCGAGGGCGCTCGCATGTACGGGGGCGAGACGCGCTTCGGGATCGACGCCCGCAAGGTGCGCGCAGAGCGAGCGCAGGTCTGCCGCGCCGTACACCGCGACGCCCGGCACCAGCGCCGCTTCTGCGGCATTCTGCGCAGGCAGATAAAGCTCGGGCACGCCCGAGCGTTCGCGCGGGGCATAGGCGAGCGCGAACATTGCTTCGTCGGTCTCAGTATCAGGAATCCGAAGGATATCGCCCTCGGTTGCGGCTTTAGCGCCGGACGTTGCTGCATCGTCGGCACGCGCTTCGCGATTCTTGCTCGCGCGTGCCGTGCCGCATGCCATGGCGAACGCGCCGCGCATCGGCCGAACGGCGCCGGTGAGCGAAAGCTCACCCGCGAACTCGCGGTGCGCAAGCGCCGCAGCCGGAAGCTGCCCGCTCGCGGCGAGAATGCCGAGCGCGATCGGCAGATCGAAGCGGCCCGATTCCTTGGGCAGATCGGCGGGCGCGAGATTGACGGTGATGCGCCTCACGGGGAAATCGAAGCCGCAGTTCGAAAGCGCGGCGCGCACCCGCTCGCGGCTTTCGCGCACTTCGAGGTCGGGCAGGCCGACGATGGAAAACGACGGCAGCCCGTTGGCGAGATGGACTTCTACGGTGACTTCGGGCGCGCGGCCAGCAGCCGGCGCGCGGCTGCGCACCACGGCAAGCGACATGGGATTCTCCGGAAGGTTGGCATGCGGAAGTGGCGCGCGCGTCGTACATCGCTTCGGACGTACTGCGCGCGCCATGCATGCGCCAGGCTGGTGAGGCGTATGCCCCTTTACGGTTCCATTGCGATGACGCTACGGATCGCTTGCGGCGGTGCGGCAGGGTGCTGCACTCAATTGCGCACAGGAATGCGCAACGAAATGATCAGGAGGACTGGCTAGTCACCGGCAGCTTCTGTTCGAGTTCGGCCACGCGGCGCTCGAGTTCTTCGAGGCGCTGGCGCGTGCGCACGAGCACCTGCGTTTGCGCGTCGAATTCCTCGCGCGTGACGAGGTCCAGCTTCGAAAAGCCTTGCGACAACATTGCACGCACATTGCGTTCGACGTCGCGCGCCGGCGAGTTCTTGAGCAGATCGCTCACGCGCGACTGCAGATCATTGAATACGTCATTAGGTTGCTTCATTCGATTCCCCTTCGCTGCACAAAAAATGTGCAAGTTTTGTTTCGCCTGTGCCCCGCGACGGACCGTGATCGATCTTGGTGCGAACTCGCAGGGCAACGGCCTAGTGTGCGCGCAAGTGGTGCGCACCGCTGGCCAGTGTGCTTCGCGCGGTGGCGCGGCGGGCCAGTTTCAGCCGCTGTGCGGCGCCCAGCGCGGCAGCGATGCCTGAGAACACTGTAGCAACGTTCCCCCCGCCACGCCACCGCGCGCGCGTCACGCTGGCCGTTCGGCCAGGGCCTTGCGCGCCGCGCCCCTCAAGGCGCGGACCGGCATTGTCCATGGCTTTGGGCGCGCTTGCATCGAAGTCCATCACACGGGCTTTGCAGACGGGGTGATGCGAATTGGCACGGGTGTTGCTAATACTGCCCCGCGCACCGAACGACGGTTGGCTCACGGTGCGCCAGCGGAGCGGCGACGCATCATGCGCCGCTCGCAAGGCGCCCGTTGCAGAAGCAAACAAGGAATGAAGCAAACCACAGCGAGGACTACATGAAACTGATTACAGCAATCATCAAGCCCTTCAAGCTCGATGAGGCGCGCGAAGCCCTTTCGGCGATCGGCGTTTCGGGGATCACGGTGACGGAAGTGAAAGGCTTCGGTCGCCAGAAGGGGCACACCGAGCTGTACCGCGGCGCGGAGTATGTCGTCGACTTCCTGCCGAAAGTGAAGATCGAAGCCGCCGTGGCCGACGACATCGTCGAGCAGGCCATCGAGGCGGTCGAACGCGCGGCCCGCACGGGCAAGATCGGCGACGGCAAGATTTTCGTCACGCCGATCGAACAAGTGATCCGCATCCGCACCGGCGAAACCGGCGCCGACGCGCTGTAAAGGCCCGCAGTCGAGCCTAAAGAGACCGAGACAAGAGGAAAGAGGAAACCGAGATGCGCAAACTTTTGATGTCCTTGATGATGGCTGGCTCGCTGCTGGCCGGCGGCGTCGGCGCCGCACTGGCGGACGACGCGTCCGCCCCCGCCGCGGCCTCCGCGCCGGCGGCTGCCGCATCGGCACCCGACGCATCGGCGCCCGCAGCCGCTCCGGCTTCGGCCCCCGCCGCCGACGCTGCATCGGCGCCGGCAGCCGCCGCAAGCGCCCCGGCCGACGCATCAGCTGCCGCTGCAGCCGCCGCGCCCGCCGCACCGACCGCGCCGTTCTCGGTCGATTCGTCGAAGATCAACTCGGGCGACACCGCGTGGATGCTGACCTCCACCGCGCTCGTGCTGTTCATGACGATCCCGGGCCTCGCCCTCTTCTACGGCGGCATGGTCCGCAAGAAGAACGTGCTGTCCACGCTCATGCAGAGCTTCGCGATCACTTGCGTGGTCACGGTGATCTGGACGGTGGTCGGCTACTCGATCGCGTTCACGCCGGGCGGCTCGTTCATCGGCGGCTTCTCGCGCATCTTCCTTGAGGGCATGAACTACATCAAGGGCGACAAGGCGACGACGCTCACCGTGAGCCACCTCGCGCCGACCATCCCCGAGACCGTGTACTTCGTCTATCAGATGACGTTCGCGATCATCACGCCGGCGCTCATCACGGGTGCGTTTGCCGACCGCATGAAGTTCTCGGCGATGCTCGTGTTCATGTCGCTGTGGTCGATCATCGTCTACTCGCCGATCGCGCACATGGTCTGGGAACCGACGGGCTGGCTCGCCAGCGCCGGCATCCTCGACTTCGCGGGCGGCACGGTCGTGCACATCAACGCCGGTATCGCGGGCCTCGTGTGCTGTATCGTCCTCGGCAAGCGCGTGGGTTACGGCCGCGAAGTAATGGCGCCGCACAACCTCGTGCTCACGCTGATGGGCGCGGCCATGCTGTGGGTGGGCTGGTTCGGCTTCAACGCGGGTTCGGCAGTCGCGGCTGACGGCCGTGCCGGCTTCGCGATGCTCACGACGCAAATCGCCACCGCCTGCGCTGCGCTCGGCTGGATGTTCGCGGAGTGGATCGCCAAGGGCAAGCCCTCGGTGCTCGGCATCGCTTCGGGTGCTGTGGCGGGTCTCGTGGCCGTGACGCCGGCATCGGGCTTCGTCGGCGTGCTGGGTGCGATCGTGATCGGCGTGGTGGCGGGCGTGGTCTGCTTCTGGTCGGCCACGTGGCTCAAGCACAAGTTCAACTATGACGATTCGCTCGATGCGTTCGGCGTGCACGGCATCGGCGGCATCATCGGCGCAATCCTGACCGGCGTGTTCGCGGTGAAGGACATCGGCGGCGCCGACGGCAGCGTCATCCTCCAGATCAAGGGTGTGCTCACGACCCTCATCTACAGCGGCGTGGTGAGCTTCGTGCTGCTGAAGGTGATCGACATGGTGATGGGCCTGCGCGTTTCGGAAGAGGAAGAGCGCGAAGGTCTGGACGTGGTTCTGCATGGCGAACGCGTGGAATAAGCGCGCCGTTCTCGATGGTTTGATCTAGCAGGGCAGCAAGCAGCGACCTGGGCCCGCCTTTTCGGCGGGCCCTTTTTCTTTTTGCGCGCTCGGGCGCTGGGTGTGGGGATTGCTCTCGCGGGAGTGAGTGCGGGTGGAATAAGCGCTTGCCCCGCGCGTTCGCATAGTGCCCCTTCAGCTCGTGTGCCCAATTGCGCCGGACGGCGCGCGCGGTCCAGAATGGATATCCGGCGTGAATATCCGCGCGGATGGAACCGGCGATTGACCCTACCGCTCATGCGGGAATGCAAGCGGGGAATGCAGGCGGGAATTCACGCGGGGAGGCATCAGGGCAAGCCCGTCTTGCAACTGGCGTGATCGTCCCCAGATAGACGACCGGTTTCCCTACAATCAAAGCATTTCGTCCGCGAGTCACCCCTTATGGTCCCGCATCTGGTTACGGCGTTGAATGGACCGCTCCTCGAACTGGAGCAGCGCATCCTCGACGCGACGCCGGCCATCGAGCGCTGGTTCCGCCTCGAATGGCAGGAGCACACGCCGCCGTTCTACGCCTCGGTCGACCTGCGCAACGCCGGCTTCAAGCTCGCGCCCGTCGACACCAACCTGTTTCCCGGCGCCTTCCACTGCCTGCCGCAGGAAGTGCTGCCGCTCGCCGTGCAGGCGGCCATGGCCGCCATCGAAAAGATCTGCCCGGACGCGAAGAACCTGCTCGTGATTCCGGAGATGCACACGCGCAACGCGTTCTATCTGGAGAATGTCGCGCGTCTCGCCACGATCATGCGCCAGGCGGGCCTGAACGTGCGCTTCGGCACGCTCGACGAAACCATCGCCGGGCCGGTCACGATTTCGCTCGCAGACGGCCAGAAGATCGTGCTCGAACCGCTCGAGCGTTCGCAGCGGCGCCTGGGTCTGAAGAACTTCGACCCGTGCTCGATCCTGCTGAACAACGATCTATCGGGCGGCATTCCGCCGGTGCTCGAAAACCTGCACGAGCAGTACTTGTTGCCGCCGCTGCACGCGGGTTGGGCCGTGCGCCGCAAATCCACGCACTTCTCCTGCTACGACGACGTGGCGAAGAAGTTCGCAAAGATGGTGGGCGTGGACCCGTGGATGATCAATCCGTACTTCTCGCATGTGGAAGGCGTGGATTTCGAGGCGCGCACGGGCGAAGAGCAGCTCGCCACCGCCATCGACGCCGTGCTCAAGAAGATCGCGAAGAAGTACCGCGAGTACGGCATCACCGAAAAGCCCTACGTCGTCATCAAGTCCGATGCCGGCACGGACGGCCGCGGCGTGATGACGGTGCACGACGCCTCGGAGGTCGCCGCACTCACGAAGCGCGAACGTGCGAAGATGTCGGCCACGAAGGACGGGCTCGAAGTGCATGACGTCATCGTGCAGGAAGGCGTCTACACGTTCGAGCACATCGGCGACGAAGTGGCCGAGCCGGTCGTGTACATGATCGACCGCTACGTGGTGGGCGGCTTCTACCGCGCGCACGGCAGCCGCGAGCGCGACCAGAACCTGAACGCGCCGGGCATGCACTTCGTGCCGCTCGGCTTCGAGCACACGGCGCTGCCCGACACGCGCGCGAAAGCGGGCGCGGCGCCGCCGAACCGCTTTTACATGTACGGCGTGGTGGCGCGGCTCGGGTTGCTGGCGGCTTCGGTCGAGCTGGAGAAGACCGACCCAGAGGCGATCCAGGTCTGATCCGGCCATCAACATTCATACAATTGAACGCAGCGCCCGCCACCGTGCGGGCGTTGCCGTCATAAAACCAGGAACGACGCAGAGACGATATGGACATTCTCTTCATCGCCGATCCGCTCGAGCGGTTCAAGATCTACAAGGACTCGACCTACGCGATGATGGCCGAGGCCGCGAAGCGCGGTCACAGGCTCTTCGCGTGCGAGCCCCAGCACCTCGCATGGGTGAACGGCCAGGTCGAAGCCGATGTGCGGAGTTTCACGATCATCGGCGACACGGCGGACCTGCATCGCGAAACGTGGTTCGAAGCCACGGCCGATGCGCGCGCGCTCACCGGCTTCGACGCCGTCGTCATGCGCAAGGACCCGCCGTTCGACATGGAGTACGTGACGTCCACATGGCTGCTCGAGATCGCCGAGCGCGCGGGCGCGAAGATCTTCAACAAGCCGCAGTCGATTCGCGATCACTCGGAAAAGCTCGCCATCGGCGAGTTTCCGCAGTTCGTCGCGCCCACGCTCGTCACGCGCAGCGCGGCGCGTCTGCGCAAGTTCCACGAAGAGCACCAGGACGTGATCCTCAAGCCGCTCGACGGCATGGGCGGCATGGGCGTGTTCCGCGTGAAGGCGGACGGCATGAACCTCGGCTCGATCATCGAGATGCTGAGTCACGACGGCGCGCGCAGCGTGATGGCGCAGAAGTTCATCCCCGAGATCAAGGCCGGCGACAAGCGCATTCTGCTGATCGGCGGCGAGCCGGTGCCGTTCTCGCTCGCGCGCATTCCTCAGGGCAGTGAGGTGCGCGGCAATCTGGCGGCGGGCGGGCTTGGCGTCGCGCAGCCGCTCACGGCGCGCGACATGGAGATCGCGCAAGCACTCGGGCCGACGCTCGCGGCACGCGGCCTGCTGCTCGTAGGGCTCGACGCCATCGGCGACTGGCTCACCGAGGTCAATGTCACGAGCCCGACCTGTTTCCGCGAAATCATGGAGCAGACGGGCTTCGACGTGGCCGCCATGTTCATCGACGCGCTGGAGCGCGCGGCGGCGTGAGTTTGGGCCCCGGAGCGTTGCCCGGGGCGCATTTGAGGCCCGCACCTGGAATGCGGGCTTGAAAGCCGCATGTATGGCGGCATCTGCCGGCTGTGGGCGCCTTGCAGGGCGGGCGCTCCATCGAAACCTTGGCTGGCGGGCAGTTTCGGACCACGAAAGGTTGCGCACGCGCCTGGAGCTTGTGAATCGCGCGCGATATCTGTCGCCGCGGTGAGCAGAACCGCCTCGCGTGCGCGAAAATGACCCTGCTACAATGCCGCGAGCCCGCGTTCCGGGCTGGCAAACCAGCGTCGACAAGGCGTTTTGGCTGCCGCGCGGCGCGTGTTCCGACCCTGCGAGCCCACGGCTGGCCGCAGGTTCGGCGCTGCAGGACGCGACCCACGAATCGTCCGGGCATCAACCTGAGCCGTTTTTTGCAGTCAAGCTGACATGGCAGGGATTCTGATCATTGCGCACGCACCGCTCGCCACCGCGCTACGCGAGTGCATCGCGCATATCTACGGCGGTTGTCCGGCGCGCATCGGCGCGCTCGACGTGCTCCCCGACAGCGACCCGGCTGAAGTGGTCGCCAAGGCGAATTCGGAGATCGAGCGCTTGCGCGAGGAGAACGGCGCGCTCGTGTTGACCGACATGTTCGGCGCCACGCCTTCGAACATCGCGGCGCGCCTCGCCACGGTGCCCGAAGTGCGCGTGCTGGCCGGCGTGAATCTGCCGATGCTGGTGCGGGCCGTGTGCTACCGCGCAACGCCGCTCGACACGCTCGTCGAAAAGGCGCTGGCCGGCGCGAGCAAGGGCGTCCAGACCATCGGACCGACCATGCCGCCCGTTGCGCCCGCCGCGAGCGCGTGCGGTTGCCCGCCGACGCCCTGCGCCGAAACCGCTGCCGACGAGGCAAAGCAGCCCGCGAATCAGGCCATAGCCCAAGGCGCAACGCAGACCGCTGGCGCGACCCGCGAGCCAGTTTGCACCGGCGGCGTTGCCGCCGGCATGCTCAGGCCGGCTGGCAGCACCTGAACCGGCAGCGCAGCACCGAAAGGCAAAAACAAGGCACATCGAAAGAACACAGTCACACTTCCACACCCTGCGTCCGGATCGACCTATGCTGCAACAAGAAACGACCATTGTGAACAAACTCGGCCTGCACGCGCGGGCGTCGGCGAAGCTGACGCAGCTCG
This sequence comes from Paraburkholderia sp. JHI869, assembly GCF_038900775.1. NCBI lineage: Bacteria > Pseudomonadati > Pseudomonadota > Betaproteobacteria > Burkholderiales > Burkholderiaceae > Paraburkholderia > Paraburkholderia sp. JHI869. Next base: position 127,275 of record NZ_JAYMSC010000020.1, on the reverse strand, counting down.
CAGGCAACTATCAGGCGGAAATCTGGATGAGCCGCAACGGCCGCCGCATCAACGCCAAGAGCATCATGGGGGTCATGATGCTGGCGGCAGGCATCGGCAGCACGGTGATGATCGAAACCGAAGGCCCGGACGAGGCCGACGCCATGAGCGCGCTGCTCAAGCTGATCGCCGACAAGTTTGGCGAAGGTCAGTAAGACGCGCGTGGTCATTGCGCCTGGCTCGAGACGCCGCGGTTCGCCGCGGCGTTTTTGTTTGTGCGCGGGGACTGCTGCACTTGGCCGCAGTCAGGCTCGAACAGGCGCGCATGGCCACATTCGGCCGCGCTGGAATTTATAATCATCGCCGGGGTCTGAGAGAGCGCATTGCAGCGGTTTGCCGCAGCATCAAATAACCAGAGGAGGTGCGCGTGCCGTTCACGCTGCATGGAATTCCCGTATCACGCGGTATAGCCATCGGGCGAGCGTATCTGATCGCCCCGGCTGCGCTCGACGTCGACCATTACCTCATCGAGCACGCGCAGATCGAAGACGAAATCGTGCGTTTTCGCGCGGCGCTCAAGGCCGTGGAGCACGAGCTCGACACGCTGCGCTCCGACCTCGCCGCCGACGCCCCTTCCGAAATGGGCGCGTTCATCGGCGTTCACCTCATGATCCTGAACGACGTGATGCTCGTGCAGGAGACCATCGACCTCATCCGCACGCGCCGCTTCAATGTGGAGTGGGCGCTTACCGAACAGCTCGAACGCCTCTCGCGCCACTTCGACGACGTAGAGGACGAATACCTGCGCGAGCGCAAAGCCGATATCGAGCAGGTCGTGGAGCGCGTGCTGAAGTCGCTCGCGGGCGCCATGCCCCCTTCGCTGCACGGCGGCTGCGACGAGATGATCGTCGTCGCGCACGACATCGCGCCGGCCGACATGCTGCAGTTCAAGGGGCAAACCTTCCAGGGTTTCGTCACCGATCTGGGCGGGCGCACCTCGCACACGGCCATCGTCGCGCGCAGCCTCGGCATTCCGGCGGCCGTGGGCGTGCAGCAGGCGAGCGCGCTGATCCGTCAGGACGATCTCATCATCGTCGACGGCGACCATGGTGTCGTGATCGTCGATCCCGCGCCCATCGTGCTGGAGGAGTACACCTACCGGCAAAGCGAGATGGCGCTCGAGCGGCGCAAGCTGCAGCGCCTGAAGTTCTCGCCCACGCAAACGCTGTGCGGCACGAAGATCCAGCTCTACGCGAACATCGAGCTGCCCGAGGACGCGCAGGCTGCGCTCGACTCGGGCGCGACGGGTGTGGGCCTCTTTCGCACCGAGTTCCTGTTCATGAACCACAAGAACCACCTGCCGGAGGAGGACGAGCAGTTCGCCGCCTACCGCCGCGCGGTGGAGCTCATGAACGGGCTGCCCGTGACGATCCGCACGATCGACGTGGGCGCAGACAAGCCGCTCGACGCGATGAGCGCCGGCGACGGTTACGAAACCGCGGCGAACCCGGCGCTCGGCCTGCGCGCGATCCGCTGGAGCCTGTCCGAGCCGCAGATGTTCCTCACGCAGTTGCGCGCGATCCTGCGCGCCTCGGCGTTCGGTTCGGTCAAGATCCTGATTCCGATGCTCGCGCACGCGCAGCAGATCGACCAGACGCTCGACCTGATCCGCGAGGCGAAGCGCCAACTCGACGACGCCGGTTTCGCCTACGATCCCAACGTGCAGGTCGGCGCGATGATCGAGATTCCGGCGGCCGCGCTCGCGCTGCCGATGTTCCTGCGCCGTCTCGACTTCCTATCGATCGGCACCAACGACCTGATCCAGTACGCGCTCGCCATCGACCGGGCCGACAACGCGGTGGCCGACCTGTACGATCCGCTGCATCCGGCCGTGCTGCAGCTGATCGCGCATACGCTGCGCGAGGCGAAGCGCGCAGGCGTGCCGGTTTCGGTGTGCGGGGAAATGGCGGGCGACCCGGCGTTCACGCGCTTGCTGCTCGGCATGGGGCTCACCGAATTTTCGATGCATCCGAGCCAGTTGCTCGTGGTGAAGCAGGAGATCCTGCGCTCGCAGCTCAAGGCGCTGGAAAAGCCCGTGTCGGAAGTGCTGGCCGCTTTCGAGCCCGAGGAACTGCAGGCGGCGTTGCAGCGTGTGGCGCAGGCCTGAACCTCTCTACGCGCGCGCAAATGCAAAAAGCCCCGGCGTGTCCGGGGCTTTTTTCTGGCTTGGCTCACGCGTGCGTCAGGCGTGCCGGTGCCGCTCGCCGCACACCGGGCAGTCGGGCTGCCGCGCCACGCGCATCGTGTTCCACTCCATGCGCAGCGAGTCGAGCATCATGAGCCGCCCGACGAGCGTCGCGCCGATGCCGCCGATCACGCGCAGCGCCTCGGCCGCCTGCATCGCGCCGATGATGCCCACCGTCGGCGCGAACACGCCCATGGTCGAGCACGCCACCTCCTCGAACGGCTGGTCTTCGGGAAACACGCAGGCGTAGCAGGGCGAGGCGTCGTCGCGGAAGTCGAACGTGCTGATCTGCCCGTCGAAGCGCAGCGCCGCGCCCGAAACGAGCGGCACGCCGTGCTTCACGCACGCGCGGTTGATGGCGTGACGCGTGGCAAAGTTGTCGGTGCAGTCGAGCACGACGGTCGCGCCCGGCACGTGCGCGTCGAGCCACGCATCGTCGATGCGCGTTTGCAGCGCGTTCACCTTCACCTCGGGATTCAGCCGTGCGATGGCCTCGCGCCCCGACTCGACCTTCGCGCGGCCCACCGACGCCGTCTCGTGCATGATCTGCCGCTGCAGGTTGGTGAGGTCGACGGTGTCGTTGTCGACGAGCGTGAGCGTGCCCACGCCCGAAGCCGCGAGATACATCGCCGCCGGCGACCCCAGGCCGCCCGCGCCCACGACAATCGCGTGCGCGTCGAGGAAGCGCTGCTGCGCCTCGATGCCGATCTCGTCGACGAGGATATGGCGGGAATAGCGAAGGAGTTGGTCGTCGTTCATCGCGATGCGCTTGTTCGATGGCGCTGCGATGGACTTCCAGAGCCTGAATGGCCCTGAATCGGGAAGCGCGCGCCGGGGAAAGACAGTGCCGTTATTGTAACGACGCCGGCGGCTGGAGGAGGGGCGGCCTCGCGACCGGCGTACAAGACGCGCGGGTCGCGAGGCGGTGCGGCGTGTTACTTACTTCGCCGGAGCCGAGGCCGGAGCCGGAGCCGGAGCCGACGCTGAGCCCGGGCCCGGCGCCATGATGAGCGTTGCGGGCTTCACGGCGATCGGTGCGGAAGCGGAGGTCGGCGGCTTCTGCTGCGCGAGGCGGCGCTCCATCGGCGACTTCGATTCCGTCACCGGCTTGCCCTGGAGCTTGTTCAGGGCTTGCTGGAGCATGAAGTCGTCGGTGGAACCGAACTCGACCGGCTTGCGCTCGCGATCCTTCTGGCGCTGTTCCGGCGTCTTCTTGTCGTTCTGCTCTTCGAGCTGACGCAGCATGTCCATGCGCTCCTGCTCGCGCACTTCCTGCTCCTTCTTCTCGTCTGGGTCCTGCGTGTTGGCGAGGTGGTTCTGGTAGTCCACTTCGCGCGTGACGAGTGCGTCGTCCGGATCGCCGTCCGAGTACTGGTCGACCGCGATGTCAGGACGGATGCCCTTGTTCTGGATCGAGCGGCCGCTCGGCGTGTAGTAGTACGCCGTGGTCAGGCGCAGCGCCGTGTCGGCCGTCATCGGGCGCACGGTCTGCACCGAGCCCTTGCCGAACGTCGTCTTGCCGACGATGAGCGCGCGCTTGGAGTCCTGCAGGGCGCCCGCGACGATTTCCGATGCCGACGCCGAGTAGGCGTTGGTCAGGACGACCATCGGCACGGTCTTGAACTCGGCCGCCTCGCCCTTGAGCGGGTCGCCGTCGAACGACGGCAGGCGGTAGTTCTCGTAGGTGTCGCGGTAGACCTGCTTCGAGTCCGGGATCTGGCCGTTCGTCGAGACGACGACCGAATCCGGCGGCAGGAACGCGCCGGCCACGCCCACGGCGCTTTGCAGCAGGCCGCCGCCGTTGTTGCGCAGGTCGAGAATGATGCCCTTGAGGTTAGGCTCCTGGCGCGCGATGTCCTGGAGCTTGGCGGCGAGGTCAGGGACCGTGCGCTCCTGGAAGCTCGTGATGCGGACATACGCGTAGCCCGGCTGCAGGATCTTCGACTTCACGCTCTGCACCTTGATGATGGCGCGCGTGATGGTGAGCGGGAACGTGCGATCGTCGGTCTTGCGGAAGATCGTGAGCGTGACCTTGGTGCCCGGGTCGCCGCGCATTTGCTTCACGGCCTGGTCGAGCGTCATGCCGCGCACCGGCTTGTCGTTGATGCGCGTAATGAGGTCGCCCGGACGAATGCCGGCGCGGTACGCGGGCGTGTCTTCGATCGGCGAGATGACCTTGATCAGGCCGTCTTCCGACGAGATTTCGATGCCGAGACCCGCGAAGCGACCCTTGGTCTGCTCCTGGAGCTCCTGGTAATCGGTCTTGTCGAGATACGACGAGTGCGGGTCGAGGCTCGACACCATGCCCTTGATGGCGGCGGTGAGGAGCTTCTTGTCGTCGACCGGCGTGACGTACTCATGCTTGATTTGACCGAACACTTCGGCGAAGAGCCTTAGCTGGTCGAGCGGCAGCGGCTCTACGACCGTCTGCTGGGTTTGCTGCGCCTCGGCGGAAATCTGCAAGGTGGCAAATACGCCGGTTGCGAGGCCAGCGGCGATCAGGCCGATGTTTTTCAGGTTCTTTCGCATAGAGTATGTTGCGTGCGGTCGAAAAGGCGCGTGGCAGCGTCTATTGGAAAAGCGACGGACAAGTATAACTGCACACCCGCCGTGGCTGTGTATATGGCGCGTACGATGGGACTAAGACAGCGTAGCCGCGGCCTGGTTCGCAAACCATGTGCCTCAATTTCGGTGCTGGCAAGGCGCTGGCAATCCTGCCAGCCAGGCACAAGAAAAACGGGAAAAAGGGGAATGTGCAACGAATTGCCGGGGCGAAGCCGCACGGCGCCCGCGCGGCCACTGGGTGCGGCCCGCGAGTCGCCGCCGGCCCGACGGGCCGGCGGTTGCCTGACTAAACAAGGCACGGCCAAGGTGCGGCCGGTGACGCAAAGCGCGGACCCTTAGCCCGCCTTCTTGCCCTGGTTCGCCACGGCGGCCTGCGCCTTCGCGATGGCTTCGGCGTCGCCCAGATAGTAGTGCGTGATGGGCTTGAGGTTCTCGTCCAGCTCATAGACGAGCGGCACGCCGTTCGGGATGTTCAGGCCGACGATGTCGTCATCCGAGATGTTGTCGAGGTACTTCACGAGCGCGCGGATCGAGTTGCCGTGCGCGGCGATCACCACTTTCTTGCCCGCCTTGATGGCCGGTGCAATCGACTCGTTCCAGATCGGCAGCACGCGCGCGACCGTGTCCTTCAGGCACTCGGTGAGCGGCAGCTCCTCGCGCGGCACCTTGGCGTAGCGCGGGTCGTTGTAGGCCGTGCGCGAGTCGGTCGGCTCGAGCGCGGGCGGCGGCGTGTCGTAGCTGCGGCGCCAGACCAGCACCTGGTCGTCGCCGAACTTCTCGGCCGTTTCGGCCTTGTTCAGGCCCGAAAGCGCGCCGTAATGACGCTCGTTCAGGCGCCACGAGTGGACCACGGGCAGGTACATCTGGTCCATCTGGTCCTGTACGTGCCAGAGCGTGCGGATCGCGCGCTTGAGCACCGAGGTGTAGGCGATGTCGAACGTGTAGCCGGACTCCTTGAGCAGCTGGCCTGCTTGCTGCGCTTCGCGGTTGCCCTGCTCGGTGAGGTCGACGTCCACCCAGCCGGTGAAGCGGTTTTCCTTGTTCCACGTCGATTCGCCGTGGCGGATGAGTACGAGTTTGTACATGAGGATGCCGGTCGGTAGTGAAGGAAGCGGTAATCGGGGACGGGAGACGCAACGCCAAGGCTGCGGCCCGGTCCCGCGGGCTGCACGCCCGGGCTGGGGGGCGGTAACCCTGCGACAAACGGTTATTTTATAATGAGCGGATTGCCCGAATCCGATTTCGAACGATTTCTCCGACTTTCCCTTTTTCCGGCGGACCCTCCGTGACGTTCTTCACCAATTACATCAACCTTGTACTCATCGCGATCGTCCTCATCTCAGGAGGGTTGCTCCTGTGGCCGACGCTCAAGCGCGGCGGGCGCGGCGGGGTTTCCACCGCCGAAGCGACGCAGCTCATCAACCGCCGCAACGCGGTGGTGGTCGATCTGCGTCCCGCGGGTGAATTCGCGAAGGGCCATCTGCCCTCGGCGCGCCAGGTCGAATTTGGCGAACTCGAGGCTAAGATCGGCCAGCTCGTGAAGAACAAGAGCAACCCGGTGTTGCTGGTCTGCCAGACGGGCCAGCAGTCGCACAAGGCGCTGCGCCTTGTGAAGGACGCCGGTTTTGCCGAGGTCCATGTGCTGGACGGCGGCGTGAACGCCTGGCAGCAGGCCGGAATGCCGGTCGTGAAACAAGGAGGTTCGAAGTGAGCAAAGTGGTCATGTACAGCACCCAGGTGTGCCCGTATTGCCAGATGGCCGAGCGTCTTTTAAAGTCGCGCGGCGTCGAACACATCGAGAAGGTGCTGATCGACCGGGACCCGGCGCGGCGCGAAGAGATGATGACGCGCACCGGCCGGCGTACCGTGCCGCAGGTTTTCATCGGCGAGACGCACGTGGGCGGGTACGATGACCTCTCCGCGCTCGACCGTGCGGGCGGCTTGATGCCGCTGCTCGAAACCGCCTGAGGTTAGGGGCGGCGAGTCCAGGCAGATGCATAGCCTGATTCGCAGCCCGATAGCCGTGCGGCCTTGGTCCGCAGGCGGGCTGCGCAGCGTGACGTAGCGACGCCAAGGTTTCGGCCCGCGCGAGCCAGTGAGGCTTGCGCGGGCCTGTTGCCGTTCATTGCCGTAGTGCGGCGCATTTTCGGGCCTTCGAGATGCCGCGATAATGCCGCCGTGATCCATTCAATCAGGGAAGCCATACACCATGTCTGACGAGAACAACCAGCCGTTCTTCAATATCCAGCGCATCTACCTCAAGGACATGTCGCTCGAGCAGCCGAATTCGCCGGCCATCTTCCTTGAGCAGGACATGCCGTCGGTCGAAGTGGAAGTCGACGTCAAGGCCGAGCGCCTCGCCGAATCGGTGTTCGAGATCCTCGTCACGGGCACCGTCACGGCCAAGGTCAAGGACAAGGTTGCGTTCCTGATCGAAGCCAAGCAAGCCGGCATTTTCGACATCCGCAACATCCCGGCCGAACAGGTCGACCCGCTCGTCGGCATCGCCTGCCCGACCATCCTGTTCCCGTACCTGCGCTCGAACATCGCCGACGCGATCACGCGCGCGGGCTTCCCGCCGATCCATCTGGCCGAGATCAACTTCCAGGCGCTCTACGAGCAACGCCTGCAGCAACTCGCCCAGCAAGACGGCGCGAGCAGCGCTACGCACTAAAGCGTACGTTGATCGTTTCCACGAACTACCGGTGCGGAGTATCGGAATGAACATCGCCGTTCTCGGCGCCGGAGCGTGGGGCACCGCGCTGGCAGGGCACCTCGCCCAGGCGCATCACACGCTTTTGTGGGCGCGCGACGGCGCGCTCGTCGACAGCTTGCGCAAGACGCATGAAAACGCCCGCTATCTCGCGGGCGTCGCGCTGCCCAAGTCTCTTCAATACGAAACCGATCTCGCCGCCGCGCTCGACCATGCGTCGGGCGAGGCGGATCTCGTCGTGCTCGCCACGCCCGTGGCGGGCCTGCGCGGCATGCTCTGCACGCTGCGCGACATGGGCCGCGTGCCCGCGCACTTCGTCTGGCTCTGCAAGGGCTTCGAGGCAGAAACCCAGTTGATGCCGCATCAGGTCGTGGCGGCCGTTTTGCCCGGCCACGCAAGCAACGGCGTGCTTTCGGGGCCGAGCTTCGCGCGCGAAGTGGGCGAAGGCCTGCCCGTCGCGTTGACGGTGGCGAGCGCCTCCGCCGATTGCCGCGAGCGCACGCTCGCCGCGTTCCATCACCGCGCCATGCGCATCTATACAGGCGACGACGTCGTCGGCGTGGAAGTGGGCGGCGCGGTGAAGAACGTGCTCGCGATCGCGACCGGCATTGCCGATGGCCTGGGTCTCGGCCTGAACGCACGCGCCGCGCTCATCACGCGCGGTCTCGCGGAAATGACGCGCCTTGGCGTCACGCTCGGCGGGCGTGCGGAAACCTTCACGGGGCTGACCGGCCTGGGCGACCTCATTCTCACCGCCACGGGCGACCTCTCGCGCAACCGCACCGTGGGCAAGCAGCTCGCGAGCGGCCGTACGCTCGACGATATCCTGGGCGCGCTCGGCCACGTGGCCGAAGGCGTGCGCTGCGCGCAGGCCGTGCTGGCGCTCGCGCACGCGCATGGCATCGACATGCCGATCACCCAGGCGGTATGCGCCGTCCTGTTCGACGGTGTCACGCCGCGCGACGCCGTGAGCGCGCTGCTCCGGCGCGACGCGAAGGCGGAGTAGGGCGTTTCGGTCCTGCTGCGCTTTGCATGAAGCACGCATCGAGGAGGACCGTATGCTGACCATCGGAAATTGCCGCATCGAAGCGCAGGCCGTCGACATCACCACATTGAAGGTCGATGCAATCGTCAACGCGGCGAATGAATCGCTGCTCGGCGGCGGCGGCGTGGATGGCGCGATTCATCGCGCCGCCGGACCGGACCTGCTGCGCGAGTGTGAGACCCTGAACGGCTGCCCGACCGGTGACGCCAAAATCACCGGCGGCTATCGCCTTCCCGCGAAACACGTGATCCATACCGTGGGCCCCGTCTGGTACGGCGGCGGCCGTGACGAAGCGTATCTGCTCGCTTCGTGCTACCGGCGCTCGCTCGAGTGCGCGCGCGAGGCGGGCGTGACGAGCATCTCGTTTCCGGCAATCAGTTGCGGCGTCTACCGTTATCCGGCTGATGACGCGGTGCAGATTGCCGTAGCGACCGTGATCGACGAGTTACCGAAATACCCAGCGCTCGAGCATGTGATCTTCGCGTGCTTCGATAATGCGATGCTCACGCGCTACGAGCGTGAGCTTGCGGAGCGCGGTAACGCCTAGCGCCGCATTTGCCGCATTTGCCTTATTCGCCGCCTTCGAACCCCGCCTGGCGCCACGCTTCGAACACCACGACCGCGACCGTATTCGAGAGATTCAGGCTGCGATTGCCCGGCCGCATCGGCAGGCGCACGCGCTGCGGCGTCTCGAAGCGGTCGAGCACCGCATCGGGCAGGCCGCGCGTTTCCGCGCCGAACACGAACCAGTCGCCCGGCTGGAACGCGTGCGAGTGAAAGCGGCTCGAACCGCGCGTCGTGAACGCGAACATGCGCGACGGGTCGGGCGCTTCCTTCGCGATGAAGGCATCCCAGTTGCCATGCACGTGCATCTGCGCGTACTCGTGGTAATCGAGCCCCGCGCGGCGCATTTTCGTGTCGTCGAGGGGAAAGCCGAGCGGCTCGATCAGATGCAGTCGCGCCCCCGTGTTCGCGCAAAGGCGGATCACGTTGCCGGTGTTCGGCGGAATTTCGGGTTCGACGAGAACGACGTTGAACATGGCGATGAAACTCTCTCGATGTCTTGAATAGTGTGAGGCCGATCAGTCTTTCGGCGTGCGCAGCGCGACGAAATTCGTCACGCGCCCTGCGCCTGCCGCCTTGAGCGTATGCGCGAGCGCGTCGAGCGTGGCGCCCGAAGTCATCACGTCGTCGACCACGCCCACATGTTGGCCGCTGAGCGGCCGCGTGAGTGCAAACGCCCGGCCGACGTTGCGGCGGCGCGTTTCGCGATCGAGCTTCGATTGCGGCGCCGTATGCAGAATGCGTCGTACGAGCGTGGTGTCCGCGTGCGTGCCCAGGCGGCGTGCGAGCGGACGCGCGATCTGCCACGCCTGGTTGTAGCCGCGCTCGATCAGGCGTTCGCGCGAGAGCGGCACCGGCACGACGATCTCCGGCATCCCGTGTTCGGCGGACATGTCTTGTGCGGCCAGCGCGAGGCGTCGCGCGAACTCTTCGCCGAGCGCGAGGCGCGCGCGAAACTTCAGGCCCCGCGCGAGCAGGTCGAGCGGCGCGCGATAGTCGGCGAGTGCGAGCGTGGCGTCGAATGCGGGCGGCGCGTCGACGCAGGCCTCGCAGCGGTAGCGCGCGCGTCCCGCCGCACCGCGCCTGTGCGCGAGCGGCATGGCGCAGACCGTGCAGCGCAGGCGCGGCTCGTTCCAGTACGCCGCGTCGCAGCACACACAGAGCGTGGCTCGCGTCAAATTGCCGCATAATGGGCACAGGTTGGGCAGCACGAAGTGGGCAAGCCGTGACGGCAGCGCCCGCGCTTTTCGACAGGCGCGCGCAACGCCCGCAAGACGAATGCGGTGCGCACTGTGGTCCGAAACGAGCGGCGTGACACGCGGTGCATTGCGTGGCTCACGTGAAAAAGGGCGCGGTGGCATCGAAGGACGGCCCGCTCAACGGGCTCGCGTGACTGAAAGGAAAGGAGTGAGCGAGTATACTTCGCAGACTTCGCCAATACGACCGACATGTCCCCGTCTCCCGCAAGAACTGGCCGTCCGGACTATGACACCCGGCACCTTCGGCGCATTTTCGATCGCCGAGCGGCGACTTTCGACGACGTTGCCTTCCTGCCGCGTGAAATTGCGCAACGCATGCGCGAGCGCCTCGAGTACATCAAGGTGAGCCCCACGGCCGTGCTCGACATCGCGTGCGGTCAGGGCGACGACCTGCCCGGCTTGCGCGAGCGCTTTCCTGAAGCGCCCGTGTTCGGCACCGATCTCTCCCTCGCCATGTTGCGTCGCGCCCGCGAGCACGATGCCCCCGACACGAGCTGGCGGCGTTTTCTGCCTGTATCGGTTGGCCGTGCGCTCGGCTCGCGCGGGCCGCGTGTAGCGCAGGCCGACTTTGCCGACCTGCCATTCGCACATGACGCGTTCGAATTGCTGTGGTCGAATCTCGCGCTCCATTGGCATCCGCGCCCCGACCTCGTGTTCGGGGAGTGGCAGCGCGTGCTCAAGGTCAACGGCCTTCTCATGTTCAGCACGCTCGGGCCCGACACGCTTAAGGAGCTGCGCGGCGCGTTCGCCGAAGTCGAGGCCGCGCACGGCGTGCCGACGCGCGCGCACGTCATCGATTTCGTCGACATGCACGATCTTGGTGACATGCTCGTCGAGAACGGTTTCGAGATTCCGGTGATGGACCAGGAAACGCTCACCATCACCTACAAGACGCCGGAAAAGCTGCTCGCCGATGTGCGCCGCTGGGGTGCGTATCCGTTCGAACGCGAAGGTGATCGCGAAGGCACGCATGGCGCGCGGCGCCTGCACCGTGCGCTCGTGGCCGCGCTCGAGGCGCGCCGCTGCACGGATGGGCCGCACGCGGGCACGATCCCGCTGACCTTCGAGATCATCTACGGCCACGCGTGGAAGGCCGTGCCGCGCACGACCGCCGAAGGCCATGGCATTGTGCGGCTCGAAGACATCGGGCGAGGTCCGGCAAGGAATCGGTAACGTGGTAAGGGGGCTTTCGTTATGCCTGAAATTAGCGCCTGAAAAGCCCCGGGAAAATGCTTGAAAAATCGCTGCAACGCCCGTCTGGTATGGGTTTGCTGGCGATTGAGTCTTGCTTGTGAGGGCTGGGGATCGCGCCTATAATGCGTCAGCTTGCTGAACGGAAGGGTCCCCAAAATCCATTGTGGCAAGTCCAGATGTTCCCGTAGTTGTGCAAGGCGCAACGCGGCGATAGTCTGGCGAGGTTGCAAGTGGGGGAGGCGAGCGATGCAGGCGTCTGAGCTGCTGGCGAGTCCGGAACCGGTCCTGAAAGACTGGACCATGAAGCGCAACTGTTCGGTTTCGCCCAGGCAATTCGTGTTCTTCTATGTGTCGCTGGCGCTGGTTTCCATCGCGATCGCCGTTCTGTTGTTGATCCACGGCGCCTGGCTGGTTTTGCCGTTTACCGGTATCGATCTGTTGGTAGTAGGCGGCGCTTTTGTCATTTATGCGCGCCATGCTGTCGATTACGAACGTATCAGGCTTTATCCGAACCGGCTGGTGATCGAACAGATGAGCGCCGACGCGCTCACGCAGTTCGAATTCAATCCCCGCTGGGTCCGGGTCGAGCCGGGCGCGACCCCACGCGACCCGGTGCGTCTCGTGTCCCGCGGTCAGGCGGTCGCTGTCGGGTTGCATCTGCCGCAATATCGGCGTGCGCAGTTCGCGCGGGAACTGCGTACCTGGCTTGCGCGCGCGGTTTGATGCGCGGCGCGTGAGTTTGCCGGTTGGCGGTACGAGCGTCCCAGGGGGCGCCCTGGTTGCAAAACCTTCCTGCGGGGTCGAGGGTTTGAATGGAAATTATGGGTAAGGAAGCTATGAAAACAATCAAGCGAGCCCTCCAGGGCGTGCTGGCGTGCAGCGGATTCCTCGTCGCCGGCGCGGCACTCGCAGTCGGAGACAGCCCAGGCGGCCCTGCGGTGAACGAGATCAATTTTCAGCCGCCCGTCACGCGCATCGCCGAAGAGCTCTACAGCCTCCACATGATGATGCTGCTCTTGTGCGCCGTGATTTTCGTCGGCGTATTCGGCGTCATGTTCTATTCGATCTACGCGCACCGTAAATCGAAAGGCCACAAGGCCGCTCACTTCCATGAGAGCACCACGGTCGAAATCATCTGGACGGTGGTGCCGTTCATCATCGTCGTGCTGATGGCGCTGCCCGCCACCAAGGCCGTCGTCGCGATGAAGGACACGTCCAACGCCGACCTCACCGTGAAGGTCACGGGCTACCAGTGGAAATGGGGCTACGACTACGTGAAGGGGCCGGGCGAGGGCATCAACTTCCTCTCCACGCTCAGCACGCCGCGCTCCGAGGTGAACAACCGCCAGCCGATCACCGATACGTACCTGCAGGAAGTCGACAACCCGCTCGTCGTGCCGGTCAACAAGAAGATCCGCATCATCACCACGGCCAACGACGTCGTGCACTCGTGGTACGTGCCCGCGTTCGGCGTGAAGCAGGACGCGATTCCGGGCTTCGTGCGCGACACGTGGTTCAAGGCCGAAAAGGTCGGCACCTATCGCGGCTTCTGCACGGAACTGTGCGGCAAGGAGCACGCGTTCATGCCGGTCGTGGTCGAGGTGCTTTCCGACGACGACTACGCAAAGTGGGTCGATACGCAAAAGGCGAAGATGGCCGCCGCCAACGACGACCCGAACAAGACCTATACGCTGGCTGAGCTCAAGGAGCGCGGCGAGAAGGTCTACACGTCGAATTGCGCGGTGTGCCACCAGCCCACCGGCAAGGGCGCAGGCGCGTTCCCGGCGCTCGACGGCAGCAAGATCGCCAACGGCCCGATCGCCGAGCACGTGAGCATCGTACTGAAGGGCAAGAACGCCATGCCTTCGTGGGCGCCCACGCTCAACGACGTCGAGATCGCATCGGTCATCACGTTCGAGCGCAATTCGTGGGGCAACCACACCGGCGACATTCTGCAACCGCGCCAGGTGGCCGACGCGCGTAACGGCAAGATGCCCGAAGGCGGCGACCATACCGCCGCGGCGGGTGCTGGCGAAGCGAGTGGCGCGGCAGCGGCCAGTGGCGCGCAAGAGGCAAGCGGCGCGGCGGAAGCCAGCGCGGCAAGTGCTCCGGCTGCCGCAAGCGGCGCGGATCAGGCATCGGGTGCTGCGGCGCCGAGTGCTGCCGCTCTGCCGGCTAGCGTCTACTTCGAAGTGGGCAAGAGCACGCTGCCCGCCGACGCGAAGGACGCCATTCAGGCTGCCGCCGACTACGCGAAGGCGCACCCGGACGCGAAGTTCACGCTCTCGGGCTACACCGATGCAAGCGGCAACGCCAGCACGAACGCCGACCTCGCCAAGCGCCGCGCACAAGCCGTGCGCGACGCGATGAAGGCGGCAGGCATTTCCGAAGACCACATCATTCTGAAGAAGCCGGAAACGATCACGGGCGGCGCGAACGCGAAGGAAGCGCGCCGGGTGGAAATCAGCGCGGCGGCCTGAGCGGGCCCGCGCCATAAGAACAAGCAGCAAGAGACGCAAAGCAATTCGCTTCAGCATTTCAATTGCATGGGGCTGGAGTCAGGCGCTAAAGCGCCAACTCCGGACCGACAGGAGATAAGACATGTCTAGCATCGGACACGATGTAGCTGGCGGGCACGGTCACGTGCACGGCGACCACGCGCACGCCACGCCCCACGGCTGGCGACGCTGGCTGCTCGCGACGAACCACAAGGACATCGGAACGCTGTATCTGCTTTTCTCGTTCGTGATGTTCCTCTCGGGCGGCGTCATGGCGCTCGCCATTCGTGCGGAGCTGTTCGAGCCGGGCATGCAGATCATGCGCCCCGAGTTCTTCAACCAGCTCACCACGATGCACGGTCTGATCATGGTGTTCGGCGCGATCATGCCGGCGTTCGTGGGCTTCGCGAACTGGATGATTCCGCTGCAGATCGGCGCCTCGGACATGGCGTTCGCGCGCATGAACAACTTCAGCTTCTGGCTGCTGCCCGCTGCCGCGTGTCTGCTGGTCGGCTCGTTCTTCTCGCCGGGCGGCGCGACCGCCGCGGGCTGGACGCTCTACGCGCCGCTCTCCACGCAGATGGGCCCGGGCATGGACTTCGCGATCTTCGCGGTGCACATCATGGGCGCCTCGTCGATCATGGGCGGCATCAACATCGTCGTGACCATCCTGAACCTGCGCGCGCCGGGCATGACGCTCATGAAGATGCCGATGTTCGTGTGGACGTGGCTCATCACCGCCTACCTGCTGATCGCCGTGATGCCGGTGCTCGCAGGCGCGATCACGATGCTGCTGTTCGACCGCCACTTCGGCACGAGTTTCTTCAATGCAGCCGGCGGCGGCGACCCGGTCATGTACCAGCACATCTTCTGGTTCTTCGGGCACCCCGAGGTGTACATCATGATCTTGCCGGCGTTCGGGATCGTTTCGCAGGTGATTCCGGCGTTCTCGCGCAAGCCGCTGTTCGGCTATAGCTCGATGGTGTACGCCACGGCATCGATCGCGATTCTCTCGTTCATGGTCTGGGCGCACCACATGTTCGCGACCGGCATGCCGGTCACGGGCCAGCTCTTCTTCATGTACGCGACGATGCTGATCGCCGTGCCGACGGGCGTGAAGGTGTTCAACTGGGTCGCCACGATGTGGCGCGGCTCGCTCACCTTCGAAACGCCGATGCTGTGGGCCGTGGGCTTCCTGATCGTGTTCACGTTCGGCGGTCTCTCGGGCCTCATGCTCGCCATGGCGCCGCTCGACATCCAGTATCACGGCACTTACTTCGTGGTCGCGCACTTCCATTACGTGCTGGTGGCGGGGTCCTTATTCGCGTTGTTCTCAGGGTGGTATTACTGGGCTCCAAAATGGACCGGCTGGATGTACAACGAGACGCGCGGCAAGATCCACTTCTGGTGCTCGCTCATCTTCTTCAACCTCGCGTTCCTGCCGATGCACTTCGTCGGTCTCGCCGGGATGCCGCGCCGCTATGCCGACTATCCTGCCCAGTTCACCGACTGGAACCAGGTGATCTCGATCGGTGCCTTCGGTTTCGGACTTTCTCAGGTGTACTTCCTGTTCGCGGTGGCGCTGCCGGCTTATCGCGGCGGCGGCGATCTGGAAAAGGCCAGCGACAAGCCGTGGGACGGTGCAACCGGCCTCGAATGGACCGTGCCGAGCCCGGCGCCGTTCCACACGTTCGAGAATCCGCCGACGGTCGAATAAGCCGTTGAGTTTGTGGCGTCCGGCTGTGCGCAGCCGGACGCAAACGAAATCCGCGGTCTTCAACCACGAATGCATGAGAGGCGCTTCACGATGCAAGGAGAAGCCGCGGCCAACCGCGCTGAACGCATGACCCGGGACCCCCAAAAAAGACGCACGCCTGAGCAGATCCGCGCGGGCAATCTGCGACTCGGTCTGATTTTGCTGGCCGTCGTAGTCGGTTTCTTTGTGGCTGCCGTCGTCAAGCAGGTGTATTTCCCCGGCCACTGACGCGAGGCGCGTTGGCCGGAAGATCGTTCGAGGAAGTCCGATGTCCACGCAAGCTGGAAATGATCGCGCATTCAACCGGTCGATGCTCATCAAGCTCGTCGTCGTGGCGCTGCTGATGTTCGGGTTCGGTTTCGCGCTGGTGCCGATGTACCGCGCGATCTGCCAGGTCACGGGCATCAACAACCTGGTCCAGCGCGACGCCACCGAGCGCGAGGCGCGCAACACGCAGGTGGACATGACGCGCACGATCTCGGTGGAGCTCGACGCGAACGCGCGCGGGTTGCTGGGGTTCAAGCCGGAGCAATCGAGCATCGACGTGCACCCGGGCGAAGTCATGACGGTGATGTACGACATTTCGAACAACGAAGGACGCACGATCGACGCGCAGGCCATTCCGAGCTACGCGCCGAAGCAGGCCACGGAGTACTTCCGCAAGATCGAGTGCTTCTGCTTTACGCAGCAAACCTTGAAGGCGAACGAGACGAAGCGCATGCCAGTGGTGTTCGTGATCGACCCGAAGCTGCCGAAGGACGTGAAGACGATCACGCTGTCGTACACGTTCTTCGAGCTGAACAAGCCGGCCGTGCCGCCGCCGCCGAAGCAATCGGCGGGAGCATGACGCTGCGGCGCCGAGGTCAACGTTGCCAGGAGGCGAAAGGCGCATGAGCGACGAACGCGGCGGAGCGGGGCCGGCCAAGAAGAAAGGCGGCATCCTGCAGGTGATGAAGGCGGTGGCGTGGTCCTTCCTCGGCGTGCGCAAGCGCGCCGACCTCGAAGACGACGCCGCGAACCTGCACCCCGTGCAGTTGATCATCGCGGGCATCATCGGTGCGGTGCTGTTCATCGTCGTGCTGCTGTTGATCGTGCACGCGGTAGTGGGATGAGATTCTCGCGCGCCATGCCGCGTGCGAGACAGTGAATAACGAGGACACACTCGGGTACAAGCAGCCGGCGACGTCCGGTGCAACTGGAAATTGGAGAAACAGGCATGAGCGGCCAAAACGATAGCCCGTACTACTTCGTACCGCACCCGTCGCGACATCCGATCAGCGCGTCCATTGGGCTTCTGGTCATGCTCGCGTCGCTCGCTTCGTGGATCAACGGCGAGTCGTGGGGGCCGATCGGCGTGCTCGTCGGCCTGCTGTGGCTGCTCTTCACGCTATGGCACTGGTTCGGCGACGCGATCGCCGAATCCGAGGGCGGCATGTACGGCAAGCGCGTCGACGTGTCGTACCGCTGGAGCATGAGCTGGTTCATCTTCTCGGAGGTGATGTTCTTCGGCGCGTTCTTCGGTGCGCTCTTCTACGCGCGTGCGATCGCCCTGCATCAGCTCGGCAGCCTCGACTACAAGCTGATCTGGCCGGACTTCTCGGCCGTCTGGCCGAACAACGGTCCCGCGGCGCTGGTCTCGCACTTCCGCTCGATGACGCCGTGGCCCGTGCCGACCATCAACACGGCGCTGCTGCTCTCCTCGGGCGCGACGCTCACCGTCTCGCACCATGCGTTGCGCGACAACCATCGCTCGAAGGCCATTGCCTGGCTCGCCGCGACGATCGTGCTGGGCGTGTGCTTCCTCTTCCTGCAGGCGTTCGAGTACATCCACGCGTACGGCGAACTGAACCTCACGCTCGCTTCGGGCATCTACGGTTCGACGTTCTTCCTGCTCACGGGCTTCCACGGTTTCCACGTGTTCCTGGGCGGCACGATGCTGACCGTCGTGATGATCCGGCTCATTCGCGGCCACTTCACCGCGGAGCATCACTTCGCCTTCGAAGGCGCGGCGTGGTACTGGCACTTCGTTGACGTGGTGTGGCTCGGCCTCTACGTCGTCGTGTACTGGCTGTGAAGCGTGGTGCGCCGCGCAGGCCGCGGCGTTTGGGAAGAGAATGAAACAAGGCGCCGCCCGACCTCGTCGGCGCGGCGCCTTGTGTTTTCGGCGATGGGGTTTGCGCTGCGGTGTTCGGTGATGGTCAGCCGGGCTCAGCGACCGTAAGGAATCCCGGTTGACTGAATCCAGCCCATCCAGTGTGCGAACAGGATGAACAGAAAGAGCGAGATGGAAAGACCCACGCGCGTGGCGAGCGACCAGACCATCCGCTTGGTGCGGCCCCGGTCGTGCATCATGAAGTAAAGCGCAGAGATCATGCTCGCGATGATCAGCGCGAACGCAACGGGGACGAGTATGTGCATGAAGTTCACGGAATTTGGCATGCCTGAAAACGTCTGTCTCATTATCGCACCGTGCCACACGGCGCGGGGTTCGATCACTGGTATCTTCCGCATCGGACGTACCCAATGAAATTCCGGCTCGTCCCCGCATTGCTCATCCTGATCGTGATGGCCGTGACGATCCGGCTCGGCTTCTGGCAACGCGACCGCGCGCATCAGAAGGAGGCACTGCAGGCGCAAATCACGCAGTACGAATCGTCCACGCCGCAACCGGTGGGTGCAACGCCGCTCGCGCTGAAGGACATCGAGTTCCATCGCGTGCGGGCGACGGGCACCTTCCTGCCCGAGCGCGTGGTGTATCTCGACAATCGTCCCTATAACGATCAGCCGGGTTTTTATGTCGTGATGCCGCTTAAACTCGAGGGCGGCGGCTACGTGCTGGTGAATCGCGGCTGGTTGCCGCGCAACATCGCGGACCGCGCTGCGATCGCGCCCTATGTCACGCCGCAGGGGCCGGTCGTCGTGGAAGGCATCGCGCGCGCAAACGCCTCGCGCGCGTTTGAACTCGGTGCGGGCGGCTCTGCAGCGCATCAGAAGATACGGCAGAATCTCGCCGTCGCTTCCTACGCAGCGGAAACCGGGTTGCCGCTGCAACCGTTCGTGATCCAGCAGACCGGCTTCGTGCCGGCCGTCAAGGACGGGCTCGTGCGCGACTGGCCGGTGCCGGATACCGACGTCGAGCGCAACTACGGCTACATGCTCCAGTGGTGGGGCATGGCGCTCGCGGCGCTCGGTTTCGGTCTTTTTGCGGCTCGTAAAGCTGCGAAAAGCGCTGCGACAAAAGAGCGCACCGAAGGCGAGACCAGGCGGCATACCGAAGAGCCCGGAAGGCAAAACGCCGGCAGCGCGAAGGACGCCTGATGATCCGTCGGACGAATCAATTCCGTTCCGACGTGATCCCGGCAATGGCGCTGCATATGCGGCGCATGGACAACTGAAAGCGACAGAAGCGAGGTACCACGAGAGTGTCGACGCAATCCCCCCGTTCCGCCCAGGTCGCACAGCCGGCCGCCACGCCCGCTCAGAAGGGCTCGAAGCGGCGTGGCCGCTGGACGCTGCTCGTCATCATGCTGATCTGCGGCGCGCCCATCGCGATTTCGTACTTCACGTACTACGTCATCAAGCCCAAGGGTGGCACGACGAGCTATGGCGCGCTCATCGAGCCGCAGCGGCCCATTCCCGACGCGCTCATGGTGACGGGCGACGACGGCCACGAAGTGCCGCTCGCCTCGCTCAAGGGCCGCTGGCTCATGATCTCGGTGAATGGCAGCGCCTGCGACGAGGCGTGCGCCACGAAGCTTTACTTCATGCGCCAGGTGCGCGCGACGCAGGGCCCGGAGCGCGAGCGCATCGTCACGGTCTGGCTGCGCACCGACGACGCGAGCGTCTCCGAAAAAGTAAAGGGCGCCTACGCGGACACGCGCATGCTGCGCGCCGATCCGGTCGCAGTCGCCGCGTGGCTGCCCGCGACGGAAACGACGAAAGACACCGATCACATCTATCTGGTCGATCCGAACGGCAACCTGATGATGCGATTCCCGGCGAATGCCGATCCGTCGAAAATCAAACAAGACGTCACTAAACTGCTCAAGTGGTCCCGCATCGGTTAAGGTGCGCAGCGCGAGTCTGACAGAGAAGAGTAAGAGAGATGTTTATCCTGGAGCTGGGCCTGATCGGCCTGTGCATCGCGTTGCTGCCGCTCTCGTGGGTCTGGGTGAAGGCCGACGACAACAAGTTTCGCAAGCTCGTGTGGCTCACGACGTTCATGACGCTCGACCTCGTGATGTTCGGCGGCTTTACGCGCCTGACCGATTCGGGCCTCGGCTGTCCTGACTGGCCGGGTTGCTATGGGACTTCGTCGCCGTTCATCGCGCATGTGCAAATTGCCGCAGCGCATCTCGCCATGCCGAGCGGCCCCGTGAGCATGACGAAGGCGTGGATCGAGATGATCCACCGCTATTTCGCGATGGCGATCGGAGTCCTGATCATTGCCCAGATGGCGATTGCCTGGCGCGCGCGCGTCAAGCGCCTGCCGCTGCACGTCTCGCCGTGGTGGCCCACGGCGCTGCTCGGGCTGATCCTCGTGCAGGGCGTGTTCGGCGCATGGACTGTGACGATGAAGTTGCAGCCCATCATCGTCACGACGCACCTCCTGCTCGGCCTCACGCTGCTCGGCTCGCTCGCGTGGCTCGCCGCGCGCATGACGCCGCTGCCCGCGTACGAGCCCGACGCCGCGCGCTGGCGCGTGGCCGCACTGGCTGCGCTCGTGCTGCTCGTCGTGCAGATCGCGCTGGGCGGCTGGGTGAGCACGAACTACGCGGTGCTCGCGTGCACCGACTTCCCGACCTGCAACGGCGCATGGATTCCGCCGATGGATTTCCATCACGGCTTCCACCTTTGGCGCGCGCTCGGCATGGACGGCAACGGTGACGTGATCACGCAGGACGCGCTCGTCGCGATCCACTGGACGCATCGTACGTTCGCGTTCGTCGTGATCGCTTATCTGGTATGGTTCGCCCTCAAGTTGCGACGCTATGCCTCGCTGCGACGCCCGGCAAATTGGATCATGATCGTGATCTTTATCCAATTTCTGACAGGGCTTTCAAACATCGTGCTGCAGTGGCCGCTGCCCGTGGCAGTGGCGCACAACGGTGGCGCGGCGATCCTGCTGCTTTTGGTCGTCGTGCTAAACTTTCGAATTGCTTGTAGCCGCCCCGGCCGCGCCATTCTCCCTGCGCGCGACACCGCTGCGGTGTGATCCCGCCCTATGGAAAGTACAACCCTATCCCAGACGCCCGGTAGCCGGATTTCCCAATATCTCGCGCTCACCAAGCCGCGCGTCACGCAACTGGCCGTGTTTTGCGCCGTCATCGGCATGTTTCTCGCAGTTCCTGGCATGGTGCCCTGGAAGCAGTTGATCGGCGGCACCGTCGGCATCTGGCTGACGGCAGGCGCGGCCTTCGCGATCAACTGTCTGGTCGAGCAAAAGGTCGATGCGCGCATGCGTCGCACGTCGTGGCGTCCTTCGGCGCGCGGCGAGATCACGAGCCGTCAGATCCTGATCTTCTCGGCGATCATCGGCGGCATCGGTATGTGGGTGCTGTACACGTTCACCAATCCGCTCACCATGTGGCTCACGGTCGCGACCTTCATTGGCTACGCGATCATCTACACGCTGCTGCTCAAGCCCGCCACGCCGCAAAACATCGTGATCGGCGGCGCCTCGGGCGCCATGCCGCCGGCGCTCGGTTGGGCCGCCGTGACGGGCCACGTGCCCGGCGACGCCTGGATTCTCGTGCTCATCATCTTCGTGTGGACGCCGCCGCACTTCTGGGCGCTCGCGCTCTACCGCCGCAAGGACTACGAAAACGCCGGCCTGCCGATGCTGCCCAACACGCACGGCGAGAAGTACACGCGTCTGCATATCCTGCTCTACACCGTGATCCTGTTCGCGGTCACGCTGATGCCGTACATCTCGGGCATGAGCGGCGTGCTGTATCTGGCCTCGGCCGTGCTGCTCGGCGCGGTGTTCCTCGCTTACGCCTGGAAGATCTACATCGAGTATTCCGACGCACTGGCGCGCAAGACTTTCCGCTATTCGATCGTCTACCTCTCGTTGCTGTTCGTGGCGTTGCTCGTCGACCATTACGTGCATGCGCTCATCGCGGCGTAACGCTATGGCCCACCGCACGCTTGCGCGCGTCGCGCGCGCCACGGTCGTCGCGCTTGCCGCTGCGCTCGCGCTCGGCGGCACGTTGGTTCTGGAGGGCTGCGGCCAGCAACCGCCCTCGTTCACGAACCTCGACATCACCGGCAACACGCAGTTCGGCAAGGACTTCGCGCTGCCCGACACGAGCGGCAAGACGCGCACCCTCGCCGACTTCAAAGACAAGGTGGTCGTGCTGTTCTTCGGCTACACGCACTGCCCGGACGTTTGCCCGACCACCATGGCCGAGCTTTCGCAGGCGCTCCAGCAACTGGGGCCCGATGCGGCGAAGCGCGTGCAGGTGTTGTTCGTCACCGTCGATCCCGAGCGCGACACATCGCAGATCCTGAGCCAGTACACGGCTGCGTTCAATCCGACTTTCATCGGGCTGCGCCCGGCCAACGAGGATCAGCTCAAGCAAGTGGCGAAGGATTTCCGCGTGTATTACGCGAAAGTGCCGGGCAACACGCCGGACAGCTACACGATGGACCACACCGCCGCGAGCTACGTGTTCGACACGACCGGCAAACTGCGTCTCTTCGCGCGCGACGGGCAGGGCGTCACGCCCTGGCTGCACGATCTGAAGATTCTGCTCGGCTCGAATCCAGACTAAGTGAATTCCGGCGCGTTCGCCGCGAGAGGCGGACGCACGCCGCGGCGCGCGCTTGCTGGCCGTGCTGGCATACCAGTATGCGAATTCATTATTTCCCCCAACCGGTGCCATATGAGACGATTTATATCGTCCGGCAGACGGCGCACAACGCCGCGGAACCGGAGCAACAAGAAAACCACGCAGGAACATCATCTCCATGCAGCGCAGAAATCTGATTAAAGCACTCCTCACCGGCATTGCCGCCACCACGCTCGCAGCCAGCTTCGGCGCCCGCGCCGACGACCAGGTCATCAAGGTCGGGACCGTTTCGGGTCCGGACGCGCAAGTCTGGGCCGTCGTCCAGAAGGTCGCCAAGCGCGAAGGCCTGAACGTCAAGGTCATCGAATTCAACGACTATGTGCAGCCGAACGCCGCGCTCGACGCTGGCGACCTCGACGCCAACAGCTTCCAGACCGGCCCGTATCTCGACAGCCAGATCAAGCAGCGCGGCTACAAGCTCGTGAACGCGGGCCTCACGTATATCTCGCCGATTGGCGTGTACTCGAAGAAGCTCAAATCGCTGAACGACCTGCCGCAAGGCGCGAAGGTCGCGGTGCCCAATGACCCGTCGAACGAAAACCGCGCGCTGCTGCTCCTGCAAAGCAAGGGCCTGATCAAGCTGCGCGCCGGCGCGGGCACCAACGGCAACAACGCGACGCCGCTCGACGTCGCCGAGAACCCGAAGAAGATCAAGCTCGTCGAACTCGACGCCGCGCAACTGCCGCGCGCGCTCGGCGACGTCGACGCCGCCGTGATCAACACGAACTACGCGCTCGCAGCCGGCCTGCAGCCGACCAAGGACGCCATCGCCATCGAGGACATCCACAGCCCGTACGCGAACCTGATCGCCGTTCGCGCCCAGGACAAGGACAAGCCGTGGGTGAAGAAGCTGGTTGCCGCGTACCAGTCGGAAGACGTGCGCCAGTTCATCAAGAACGAGTTCAAGGGCTCGATGGTTCCGTCGTTCTAAGGGACATTCGAGCAGCGGCTGCCTGCGTCCAATCGACGCATGAGCCCAGCAGAACCCGAACGCCGTGGCGAATGCCACGGCGTTTTTTTATTGCGTGTGCACTATCGGGATTGTTTGAAATTCAGGTTCGCAGCGTGCCGGTTTGAGGTCACTCAATTGAGACGCTAGGGAATCGCTCACGTGCGCGCTATCTTTCCTGGCGAAGACACACCGTGGTCCTATGGAGGTACTACGGTGGTCTATGTCAGATAACCTGTTGATGCCACTTTGGTCCCATTGTGGAGCCCGTTGGAGCCTTTCCAGGGTAAATCCTGATACCGAATTATGCCGGCGCAGAGCCTTGTGTGTTCGTGTAATTCATTGATTTTTAAGAATTTTTTTCGATGTCTCGCGGCGGACTCGCATTTGTTGACTGGTCTTATTGTGGTTATATAATGGGCTCGGTTTCGCACCGGACCAATCTGCACGCCACGTAGCATGCCCGTCCGGCCCCCCACGATCGTCCAACCGCTGGCGCCAAGTCCATGGAAACCCGTTGGTCTGCCCTGATGCCCGATGCGCGCAATGTGACGCCGCTCTATCTGCAGCTGGCGCGCAACCTGGCCACCGCCATTCACTGCGGCGTGTGGTCGGCCGGCGAGGCGTTGCCCTCGGAGCGCACGCTGTCGGATGCCATCGGCGTGTCGCGCATCACCGCGCGCAAGGCGATCGAGCTGCTCGTGGAGCAGGGGCTGATCCGGCGTGCTCGCGGCGCGGGCAGCTTCATCACGCCGCGCGTGGAAGATCCGCTTTCGCGCCTCACGGGCTTCACGAAGAAAATGGAGCAGCGCGGCTTCACGCCCGACTCGGTGTGGCTCGCGCGCGAGGTTCGGCCCGCGCACCGCGAGGAAATCGTGCAGCTCGGGCTCTCGCCGGGCGCTTCGGTCGCGAGCCTGCGCCGCCTGCGCCGCGCCGACGGCACGGTGATGGCCGTCGAGCATACGGCGCTGCCTGTGTCGATCGTGCCGGACCCGGAAGCCATCGAAGGCTCGCTGTATTCGTATCTGGAGCAGCGTCGCGTGCCCGTGGTGCGCGCCCTGCAGCACTTTCGCGCGGTCAACGCGACGGGCGAGATCGCGGCGCTCATGGGCGTCGAGCCGCGCGCCGCGCTGCTCGTCATCACGCGCGTGGGCTTTTCCGCCGATCAGCGCGCCATCGAGTTGACCGACACCTATTGCCGCGACGGCTACTACGACTTTGTTGCGGAGCTGCGCCAGTGAGCGCCCCGCGGGAACGGCACGCCGCCGCAATCTCTCTCATGCACGTCACCGAAGCGTCCTACCGCGCTTTGATGCGCCTCATCGGAAAACTCTCATGCTGAGCGGAAACATACTCACCCCTGAAGGCTGGATCCACGGCACGCTGTCGTTCGAAAACGGACGCATCTCCGCGATCACGGGCGAGGCCACCGATCCGGCGAACAACGACGCGCTCTACATCCTGCCGGGCTTCATCGATCTGCACGTGCACGGCGGCGGTGGTGCCGACGTGATGGAAGCCGGCGACGCGATTGAAACCATCGCGCGCACCCACGCGCGCTACGGCACGACGAGCCTGCTCGCCACCACCATGACCGCGCCGCGCGACGAACTGATGAACGTGGTCGCGGGCCTCGGCAACGTCACGCGCAACCGCACGGCGGGCGGCGCGCGCGTGCTGGGCGTGCACCTCGAAGGCCCGTACATCAACCCCGGCAAGCTCGGCGCGCAGCCCGACGCCGCCGTCTCGGCCGTGCTCGACGAAGTGCTCAAGTACCTGTCGATCGCGCCCATTCGCGTGGTGACCGTGGCGCCCGAAATCGCGGGCCATATCGAGATCATCGGCGAGATGGCGGCGCGCGGCGTGCGCGTGCAGATCGGCCACTCGCTCGCGACCTACGACGACGCCGTGGCCGCGCTCAAGCACGGCGCCTGCGGCTTCACGCATCTCTTCAACGCGATGTCGCCGCTGCATCATCGCAATCCGGGCGTGGTCGGCGCGGCGCTCGCGCATGCCGAGTACGCGGAGATCATTCCCGACCTGCTGCACGTGCACCCCGGCGCGATCCGCGCCGCGCTGCGCGCCATTCCGCGCCTGTATGTGGTCACCGACAGCACCTCGGCCACCGGCATGCCCGACGGCGAATACCGCCTCGGCAGCCAGCGCGTGACGAAGTGCCTCGGCGGCGTGCGTCTTGCCGACGGCACCCTCGCGGGCAGCACCCTCACCATGGACCAGGCGTTGCGCAACCTCGTCTCGATCGGCCTGCCGATCGCCGATGTTTCCGCGCGCCTGTCACGCTATGCCGCCGACTACCTCGGCATCGAAGACCGTGGCCGCCTCGTGCGCGGCGCATGGGCCGATGTCAATGTGTTCGATCGCGAGCTGGCGCTCACCGCGACCTACGTCGAAGGAGAATCGATTGTCGAATATGCTTAAAGAAGCGCTGGCCTCGGCCAGCGTCGTCGCCGCGCAGCTCGCGGACACCTCGCGTGTCGAGGCGCTCGCCCGCGCGCTGGATGCCGAGCCGCGCCACGTCGCGCTCACCGTCGCGCGCGGCAGTTCGGACCATGCGGCGAGCTACTTCGCGGCGCTCACCATGAGCCGCATCGGCGTGCCGGTAGCCACGCTGCCGATGTCGATCGCCACGCTCCAGCAGGCGCCCTTACGTGTGAGCGGCCAATTTGCCCTTGCTTTCTCCCAATCGGGTAGGAGTCCTGATCTCGTTGCGACGATCAAGGCACTGCGCGAAGCGGGCGCGCTGACGGCGGCAATGGTCAACGTCGCGGGCTCGCCGCTCGCCGAAGCTGCCGGCACGGAACTGCCGCTCCTCGCCGGTGCCGAGCTGAGCGTGGCCGCCACCAAGAGCTATATCGCGATGCTCGCGATGTCGGCGCAACTCGTCGGCTTCTGGCAGCGCGACGCCGCGTTCCTCGACGCCGTGCGCGCGCTGCCCGACGTGCTCGATCGCGCGGGCACGCTCGACTGGTCGAAGGCCGTCGACGAGTTGCGCGATGTCAAGCAGATGATTGTTATCGGCCGCGGTCCGGGCCTGGCCGTTGCACAGGAAGCTGCGCTCAAGCTCAAGGAAACCTCGGGCATTCAGGCCGAAGCGTTTTCGAGCGCCGAAGTGCGCCACGGCCCGATGGAGCTGATCGATCGCGATTACCCGCTGCTCGTGTTCGCACCGCGCGGGCCGGAGCAGGCGGGCCTGATCGAGTTCGCCCGCGACATGGAAAAGCGCGGCGCCCGCGTGCTGCTCGCGGCGCCCGCCGACGTAGCCGGCGCGGCGCTGCCGCTCGAAACGGCTGCCGACGCGGCGCTCGATCCGATTGCAGCGATTCTCTCGTTCTACGTAATGGCGGCAGGCCTTGCCGCTGCGCGCGGCCGCAATCCCGACGAGCCGCGTTACCTGAACAAAGTCACCGAAACACACTAGATTGGAAAGCGAATGGAACGCATCGAGGAGTCTCGCCTGATGGATCCGCATACTCGCGTCGAGGGGCACATCGTACTGGTTTCGCCACTCACCGGGCCGGTCGTGCCGCTCGCGTCGGTGCCCGATCCGGTGTTTTCGGAAGGGTTGTTCGGTGACGGCATTGGCGTCGATCCGCTTGTCGGCCGCGTCGTCGCGCCGTGCGACGGCATCGTCGTGCATCTCGCACGCACCGGCCACGCGGTCACGCTGCAAACGGCCGAAGGCGCACAGGTGCTCGTGCACGTCGGCATCGACACCGTCGAGCTGAACGGCAAGGGCTTCACGCCGAAGGTCGCGCAGGGCGCGCAGGTGCGGCTCGGCGACACGCTGATCGAGTTCGATCTCGACGTCGTCGCCTGCAATGCGCCGAGCCTCGTCTCGGTCGTCGCCATCGCCAATTCGGATGCATTCGAAGTGGTCGAGCGCGCGGGCGCAGGGCATGTCGAAGCGGGCAAGTCCGCGCTGCTCGTGCTGCGCGTGCGCGCTGGCGCGGAGATCGCCGCCGCCCACGAATTGATCGCGGACGAAGTGCGCCGCAGTGTCACGCTCACGCACGCGGGCGGCCTTCATGCGCGGCCGGCGGCGCGGGCGCGCGAAGCCGTGCGCGGCATCGACGCGCGCGTCGAGGTGCGCTTTGGCGAGCGCAAGTCGGCCATCGAAAGCGTCGTGGGTCTGCTCGCCCTCGGCGCGGGTGAAGGCGCGACCGTCGAACTCGTCGGCATCGGCAACGAGGCGCAGCGCGCCGTGGACGCCGTAGCGAACGAACTCCTGCGCGAAGCGCCCGGCGAGGCCGGTGAAGCGCCGGCGCGGCAGGTATCGCCCGCGCCCGTGATGCAGGAAGCCGCGGCCGCTGTGGCGTCCTCCGCCGAGCCGGGCGTGCTCGCGGGCGTGTGCGCGGCGCCGGGCGTCGCGGTCGGCAAGCTGGTGCGCTGGGACGAAGCCGAACTCACGCCACCCGAACTCGCGAGCGGCTCGTCGGCCGCGGAAAGCCGTCTGCTCGACAAGGCGATCGCCGCTGTGGACGCCGAGCTGAACCAGAGCGTGCGCACCGCTTCGCAGCGCGGCGCGATTGGCGAGGCGGGCATCTTCACGATGCACCGCGTGCTGCTCGAAGACCCGACGCTCGTCGACGCCGCGCGCGACGCGATCAGCCTCGGCAAGAGCGCGGGCTACGCATGGCGTGAAGCGATTCGCGCGCAGATCGCGGTGCTCGGCCAGGTGGACGATCCGCTGCTCGCGGAGCGTGCCGCCGACCTGCGCGACCTCGAAAAGCGCGTGCTGCGCGCGCTCGGTCTTTCGAACACGGCCGCGCGCACGCTGCCCGATGAAGCCGTGCTCGCCGCCGACGAATTCACGCCATCCGACCTCGCCTCGCTCGACCGCAAGCGCGTGATGGCGCTCGTGATGGCGCGCGGCGGCGCGACCTCGCACGCGGCGATCATCGCGCGCCAGGCCGGCATTCCGGCGATCGTCGCGCTCGGCGACGCGCTTCATGCGGTGCCTGAGGGCACGGAAGTCGTCATCGATGCGGGCGCGGGCCGCTTTGCCTACACGCCTAGCGCGCTCGACATCGAACGCGCTCGCAGCGAGAAGCAGCGCCTGGCGGGCGTGCGCGAAGCGAACCGCCGCACGTCGCACGAGGCCGCTGCCACGCGCGACGGTCACGCGGTGGAAGTCGCCGCGAACATTGCGACGCTGGACGACGCGACCACGGCGGTGGAAAACGGCGCGGACGCAGTCGGCCTGCTGCGCACGGAGCTGCTGTTCATCCATCGCCAGGCCGCGCCGACGGTGGAAGAGCATCTTCAGAGCTACCAGGCAATTACGGACGCACTCGCGGGCCGCACGGCGATCATTCGCACGCTCGACGTGGGGGCCGACAAGGAAGTCGACTATCTCACGCTGCCGCCCGAGCCGAATCCGGCGCTGGGTTTGCGTGGCATCCGCCTCGCGCAGGTGCGGCCCGATCTGCTCGACGACCAGCTTCGCGGTCTCGTTGCCGTGAAGCCGGCGGGCAAGGTGCGCATCCTGCTGCCGATGGTGACCGACGTGGGCGAACTCGTGCGCCTGCGCGAACGCATCGACACGTTTGCACGCGAAGCGGGCCGCACCGAGCCGATCGAAGTGGGCGTGATGATCGAGGTGCCCTCGGCTGCGCTGCTCGCCGACCAGCTTGCACGCCACGCCGATTTCCTCTCGATCGGCACCAACGACCTCACGCAGTACACGCTCGCGATGGACCGTTGCCAGCCTGACCTCGCGGCGCAAGCCGACGGTCTGCACCCGGCCGTGCTGCGTCTCGTGGCGGCGGCGGTCGAGGGCGCGAACAAGCACGGCAAGTGGGTCGGCGTGTGCGGCGCGCTGGCGGGCGATCCGCTCGCGGTGCCGCTGCTCGTCGGCCTCGGTGTGACGGAGCTTTCCGTCGATCCGGTTTCCGTGCCGTTGATCAAGGCGCGCGTGCGCAAGCTCGACTACAACGAATGTCGCCAGCGCGCGCAAAACGCGCTCGCACTCGAATCGGCGCAAGCCGTGCGTGCGGCAAGCCGCGAAAGCTGGCCGCTCGATTGATGGTTTCTGCTTCACCCACCATGAGTAATCCGTAGGAACACGCCGGCGTGCGCAGCGATCGCGCGCCGGCCTCTCTCACCCACACACGTCAAGCAAGAGATAGAGACTGGAGGCAGTTCAATGGATGGCAATCCGTTTCTCAAAATACAAAGCCTCGGCCGCGCGCTGATGCTTCCCATCGCAGTGCTGCCGGTTGCCGGCATCCTGCTTCGCTTCGGCCAGGCCGACATGCTCAATATCAAGATCATCGCCGACGCGGGCGGCGCGATCTTCGATAACCTGCCGCTGCTGTTTGCGATCGGCATCGCAGTGGGCTTCGCGAAGGACAACAACGGCGTAGCCGGCCTTGCAGGCGCGCTGGGCTATCTGGTCCAGACCGCCGTGATGAAGGACATCAACGACAAGCTCAACATGGGTGTGCTGTCGGGCGTGGTGGCCGGTGTCGTCGCGGGCATGCTGTACAACCGCTTCAAGGACATCAAGCTGCCAGAGTTCCTCGCGTTCTTCGGTGGCAAACGCTTCGTGCCAATCGTCACAGGGCTCACGTGTCTGGTACTGGGTATCGTGTTCGGCTACGTGTGGGGACCGGTGCAGGGCGTGATCGACACCGCCGGACATTGGCTCACCACGGCTGGCGCAATCGGCACCTTCGTGTACGGCTTGCTCAACCGCCTCTTGCTCGTCACGGGTCTGCACCACATCCTGAATTCGCTCGTGTGGTTCGTGTTCGGTTCGTTCACGCCGGCAGCCGGCGGAGCGGCCGTCACGGGCGACCTGCACCGCTTCTTCGCGGGCGACCCCACTGCGGGCAGCTTCATGGCCGGCTTCTTCCCGGTGATGATGTTCGGCCTGCCGGCAGCGTGCCTCGCGATGCTGCATGAAGCGCCGAAGGACAAGCGTGCGATGGTGGGCGGCCTGCTGTTTTCGATGGCGCTCACCTCGTTCCTCACGGGCGTGACCGAACCGATCGAGTTCACTTTCATGTTCCTGGCGCCTGTGCTCTACGCGATCCACGCGGTGCTCACGGGCCTGTCGCTGGCGATCTGCTCGCTGCTCGGCATCAAGCTCGGTTTCACGTTCTCGGCGGGCGCGATCGACTACGTGCTGAACTACGGGCTCTCCACGCATGGCTGGTATGCGATTCCGCTCGGCGTGGTCTATGCGGTCGTGTACTACGGGCTGTTCCGCTTCTTCATCCGCCGCTTCAATCTGCCCACGCCGGGCCGCGAAGCGTCGGCGGGCGATACGGCTATCGCCTCGACGATGTCGGGCGTTGCGGTGCCGGCTGGCGGTGCGGCATCGGCGGCAACGCTTTCGCGTGCTGCGCGTTACATCGATGCGCTGGGCGGCGCGGCCAACCTCAAGGTGGTCGACGCCTGCACGACGCGTCTGCGTCTCACAGTTGTCGATCCGGCGCATGTCTCGGAACCGGCACTGAAGGCGATCGGCGCGCGCGGCGTGCTCAAGCGCGGCGGCGAAAGCGTGCAGGTCATCATCGGACCGGAAGCGGACATCATCGCCGATGAAATGCGCGGCGAAATCGCACGTGGCGGTGCGGCAGTCAAGGTAGCGCCGGTGGCACAGCCAGCAGCACAGGCTCCTCAGGCGAGCGCAAACGCCGATGTCGCGCAGGGCCCGCTCGATCCGAACCCGTCGCGCTGGCTCGCGGTGTTCGGCGGCGTGGCCAACATCGTCTCGCTCGACGCCGTGGCGGCCACGCGCCTGCGCGTGATCGTGCGCGACCCGGCGGCCGTGGATCGCGAGAAGCTCGGCGCGCTCGACGTGGCGTGGATTTCGGCGGACACGCTGCACATCGTGGTCGGCGACGCCGCGCCGCGCTATGCGCGTGAGCTGGCGCTCCAGCCGGCGTAATC
Organism: Paraburkholderia sp. JHI869; assembly: GCF_038900775.1. NCBI lineage: Bacteria > Pseudomonadati > Pseudomonadota > Betaproteobacteria > Burkholderiales > Burkholderiaceae > Paraburkholderia > Paraburkholderia sp. JHI869. The sequence continues at coordinate 95,734 of NZ_JAYMSC010000020.1, read as the reverse complement.
GATTCGTTGTCTGTCCATGAAAAACGCCGCGGCACATGTCGCGGCGTTTTTGTTCATGGCGCTTTTAAGCGGCTTCGGCGCTTAGTACAACGTATGCTGGTTGTCCCGTATCGTCTCGGCGGTGATCTTGCCGTGCATGACGCGATAGACCCACGCCGTATAGCCGAGCACGATCGGCAGGAAGATGATGACGGCCACGAGCATGATCTCGAGCGTCATCTTGCTCGAGGTCGCGTCCCAGACCGTGAGGCTCGAACGCGGGTCGAGCGACGAGGGCATGATGAACGGGAACATCGAGAAGCCCGCAGTCAAAATCACGCCGACGATCTGCAGCCCCGTGCTGATGAACGCAAGCCGCTCGAAGCGCGAACCCGCGAGTGCGAACGCGAGCACGCCGCCGAGCACGCCCACGGCAGGGGCGAGCGTCATCCACGGATAAAGCCCGTAGTTCGCGAGCCAGAGCCCAGGCCCCGAATCGACGCTCTTGAGGAGCGGATTGGCCACCGTGTCCAAAGGCGCAGGCGACGTGATCGTATAGCCGCCGATGAGCGTCGCCACGAGCGCGCCCGCCACCAGGAACAAAACGATGGTGAGCGCCGAGAAGAGCCGCAGTGCCTTCGAGGCGCGCGTGGCGACGATGCCGTCGCTCTTCATCTTCAGGAACGCCGCGCCGTGCGCGGTGAGCATGCAAAGACTCACGAGCCCGCAGACCAGCGCGAACGGATTCAGGAGTGCGAAAAAGCTGCCGTGATACGTCACGCGCAGATCAGTGTCGTAGGCGAACGGCACCCCCTGGAGCAGATTGCCGAACGCCACGCCGAACACGAGCGCGGGCACGAAGCCGCCGATGAAAAGACCGTAGTCCCAGCCCTGGCGCCATCTCACGTCCACGCGTTTGCCGCGATAGTCGAAGCCCACGGGCCGGAAAAACAGCGAGAAGAGCACGAGCAGCATCGCGAAGTAAAAGCCCGAGAACGACGCCGCATAGGCGAGCGGCCAAGCGGCGAACATCGCGCCACCTGCCGTGATGAACCAGACCTGGTTGCCTTCCCACGTCGCGCCCACCGCGTTGATGACGATGCGGCGCTCCTCGTCGGTCTTGCCGACGAAGGGCAGCAGCACGGCCGCGCCCATGTCGAAGCCGTCGGTGACCGCAAAACCGATCAGCAGCACGCCGATCAGCACCCACCAGATCAACTTGAGCGTTGCGTAGTCCATGGCGTGTTTCCTTGCATCTTTCGCTATTTCGCGTCGATTCGCGTCGATCAGGCGACCTTGCCGTCTGTCGCCAGCGTGGCCGTCTGCTCGTGGAAGTAACGGCCGGTGTGCAGCGACGAAGGCCCGAGGCGCGCGTACTTGAACATCAGTGTGATCTCGATGATGAAGAGCACCGTGTAGAAGATCACGAAGCCCGCGATGCTCAGCATCACGTCGCCGGGCGCGAGGCTCGAAGCCGAGAGGCGCGTGGGCAGCACTTCCGCGATGGTCCACGGCTGGCGGCCCAGCTCCGCGACGACCCAGCCGAACTCGGCGGCGAGCCACGGCAGCGGGATCGCCACGAGGGCCCAGCCGAGGAACCAGCGGCGGTTGTCCTTGAGCAGCGAACGCTGCGCGCAGAACCAGAACGCGAGCACGAAGGTCACGAGAAAGAGGATGCCGAGCCCGACCATCACGCGGAACGACCAGAACAAGGGCGCGACGGGCGGAATCGACGTTCGCGAGGCGGCCCTGATCTGCTCGGAAGTCGCGTCGAGCACGTTCGGCGTGAAGCGCCTCAGGAGCAGGCCGTAGCCGAGGTCGGCCTTGTGCGCTTCGAACACGTCGCGCGTTTCGGTGTCGGCGGTGCCTTCTTTCATCTTTTGCAGCGCGGCGTAGGCGAGCATGCCGTTGCGGATGCGCACCTCGGCGCGGCCCATGAGGTCCTTCAGGCCGATCACGGGCGTGTCGATCGAGCGCGTGGCGATGATGCCCATCAGCCAGGGAATGCGGATCGCGTAGTCGGTGCGCTCTTCCTTCTGGTTAGGCAGGCCGAACAGCGTGAACGGCGCGGGGGCGGGCGCGGTGTCCCATTCGGCCTCGATGGCGGCGAGCTTGACCTGCTGGACCACGCCGTCGGTGTAGCCCGATTCGTCGCCGAGGATCAGCACGCACAGCGTGGAAGCCAGGCCAAAGCCCGCGGCGATCGCGTACGAGCGCAGCGCGAACTCCACGTCGCGCCGACGCAGCAGGTACCACGACGAGATGCCGAGCACGAACATCGACGCCGTCACGTAGCCCGCCGAAACGGTGTGCACGAACTTCACCTGCGCGACGGGGTTGAAGATCACCGCGAACAGATTGGTGAGTTCCATGCGCATGGTTTCGTAGTTGAACGCCGCGCCCACGGGGTTCTGCATCCAGCCGTTGGCGATGAGAATCCACAGCGCCGAGAGGTTCGAGCCGAGCGCGACGAGAAACGTGGTGAAAAGGTGCGCGCCTTTGGACAGGCGATTCCAGCCGAAGAAAAAGAGACCGACGAAAGTCGATTCGAGGAAGAACGCCGCGAGCCCTTCCACGGCGAGCGGCACGCCGAAAATGTCGCCCACGTAGTGCGAGTAGTACGACCAGTTGGTGCCGAACTGGAACTCCATCGTGAGGCCGGTGGTGACGCCCATCGCGAAGTTGATGGCGAAGAGCTTGCCCCAGAACAGCGTCATGTCCTTGTAGATCACCTTGCCGGTCATCACATAGACGGACTCCATGATGACGAGCAGCCATGAGAGGCCGAGCGTGAGCGGCACGAAGAGGAAGTGGTAGAGCGCGGTGATGGCGAACTGAAGACGCGAGAGTTCCACCGATTCAATCGTGGGCATGACGGTCTCCTCCTTGCGGCGGCGTTGCCTGAGGTTGGGACACGGACGGCTGGGCCGAAGACATGGGCACGGCCAGAATGGCCTGCGCGACAGCGGCGGGCGGCATGTTCATGTCTTCCGCCTGCGGGTGATTGAAGAACGCGTATTTGAGCGCCATCAGCAAGACGAGCTTGACGACGAGAACGAGGGCAATATCGCGCGCGAAGGTCGGGCCGCGCATCCACTGGAGGATGCGCGTGCGCAGCCACGACGGTGTGCGCTGGCGTTGACCGGATGCCGGGATCATGACGACGGGTGCCCTCGAACGCGATACGAGGCCAGACCGCGGAGCGGCGTCTGGCTCACCACCTCGAAATCATCTTAGGGTGGAATCAGCGAGGCCGGTGCGAAGGTGCGCAGCCTTCTGGGCGCGCAAAAGAAAAACCCCGTTCGCGGGAACGGGGTTTTCGGTGTGGCGTTGAGACCTGCGGCGGCTTACGCGTAGTCGGCGAGCGCGGTGCGCATCTTCTTCATGGCGCTCGCCTCGATCTGGCGAATGCGTTCGGCCGAGACGCCGAACTCGTCGGCCAGTTCGTGCAGGGTCGAGCCGCCCGAACCGTCGTCGTCGACGTTGAGCCAGCGCGCCTCGATGATGCGGCGGCTGCGCGCATCCAGCGCTTCCAGCGCGCTCGCAATGCCGTCGGACTGCAGACGGTCGCGCGAACGGGCGGCGAGCACGGCGCTCGGCTCGCTGTGCGAGTCCGCGAGCCAGGCGATCGGGGCGAACGACTCCTCGCCGTCTTCGGTCTGGCCTTCGAGCGCGATGTCGGCGCCTGACAGGCGCGTTTCCATCTCCACGACCTCTTCGCGCTTCACGTTCAGTTCCTGCGCGAGGCCGTCGATTTCCTCCGGCGTGAACGACTGCAGGCCCTGCTTGTGGCTGCGCAGGTTGAAGAACAGCTTGCGCTGCGCTTTGGTCGTGGCGACCTTCACCATGCGCCAGTTGCGCAGGATGTACTCGTGGATCTCAGCCTTGATCCAGTGCATGGCGTACGACACGAGGCGCACGTTCTGCTCGGGGTCGAAGCGTTTCACGGCCTTCATCAGGCCGATGTTGCCTTCCTGGATCAGGTCGGCGTGCGGCAGGCCATAGCCCAGATAGTTACGCGCGATCGACACCACGAGGCGCAGGTGCGACAGCACCAGGCGGCGCGCGCCTTCAAGATTGTTTTGCTCGCGAAACTCGGTCGCGAACTGACGCTCTTCCTGGAGCGTCAGCATCGGGATCCGGTTCACGGCTTGAATATAGGCATCGATGTTGCCCAGCTGGCCGGGCAACAGGGAAGCATTCGCGAGCGCCAATGAGCCCCCGGCCTTGGCCGACGACGGGCTCAGCGTACTCGGAAGGGTCATGGTCATTGCGTTGCTCACGTAGCGAACTCCTCAGGATCTTGCAAAAGTCAGGTAGCGACTCCACGCTGGATGTTAGCACTCTGAATTACCGAGTGCTAATACTTGGAGTCTGTAGGGGCTTCAAGGTTCCTTGGTTCCTATCGAAATGGTTGTATCGATAGATTACACTAAACGCTGGCAGTCAAGCGGGGCGAGGCCTCGCGCCCGGCGCAGGCCAGCGCAGAGGGCAGGCCGAAGGAACACTCTAGAACGGGACAGCAGTCCGGCGCGTGGGCGCGGGGAATAAAGGGTTGAATCAGCGGTGCTCGATGGGCCGCGCAGCGCCTGGACTCTGCCACGGAACTTGATAGATAGACATCGGATGAAGCCGAAAGTGCTGCGCTGCGACATCCGGGCGCGGCCGCGTGGATGCCGCAACCGCCACGCGCGGTTTTCGCCGGACGCGTGGTTTATGCCTCATACATGGAGGCGTTGTCTTTGATCGCAAGTATCCATGCGCTGAAACCTGGTATAAATTTCAGCCAGACGTATGCAGAAAATCTTCGGCGTGGATCTGCGCTCAGGCGCGGGGCGGCGCGCAAGGGGCTCGAGCGATGGCGGCAAAACTAATCGATGCGATTCGCGGACTTGAGCGCGAGCGCTTTCGCGCGATGGTTGACGGCGATGGCACGTCGCTGGACCAGTTGCTGTCCGATCACGCGACCTTCGTCCACACCAATGGCAAGCGCGAGACCAAACAGCAGTTCATCGAAGCGATCACGGCGGGACGCCGGCGCTATCGCCAGATCGAGATCCAGTCGCAGGACGTGCTGCATGCGGGCAACGAGGCCTGCGTAGTCTCCGGCCGCGTGCTGATCGAGATGGAAGCCAACAACGGTGCGTTGCTCTTTCCTATTGCCTATACGGCGATCCAGACGCAGGAGGATGGCCACTGGCGTCTGCTCGCATGGCAGGCGACGCGTTGCGCGATCGAGTGATGACCGGTAAGTCCACCCGCTGAAACGCCGTTTAGACGCCTCAGGCGCACGCCAACGGCCCGTTTTGCCGTCGGCGCTCAACAATGCCGCCGATTTCCCTGCTGTCACTCAAACTGCTTTGCGCGTCGCGCGCGACGAGCTTCAGGCCGCCACGCGCCGATCCACTTGCGGCCAGACCGCGCGATTCACCGCGCTGACCATCGCCGCGGCACACGCATGGACCGCGTCTTCGCCCACGCCTACGCCGTGGCGCAGCGGCTGGCCGCCCACGCGCGCGCCGACGAACACGGCCGTGCCACCTTGCGCCGTGCGCTCGGTCTCGAACGACGTGACTTCAATGCGCTCGCCCGCTATTGTCGCGATTGCGTCGGCCACGGCTTGCGCATGCGCTTCATCGATGTTCGCGGCAGCCGGCATGGCCACATCGCGACCTTCCCAGCGCACTCGACCTGAACCAGCATTGGCCGCCGGCCCGCGCGTTTCGAAGTACTCACGCGCGAAAAGCGCGCAGACCGCATCGCCGGTGATTTCCTCGCCCGACGTATCGGCGACAGTCTGCACGGCGTGGCTGAACTCGATCTGCACGCGGCGCGGCGGCGTGAAGCCCATGCCGCGTTCGAGCAGATACGTCGCGCCGCCCTTGCCCGACTGGCTGTTCACGCGGATCACCGCGTCATAGCTGCGGCCGAGATCGGCGGGATCGATCGGGAGATAGGGCACTTCCCAGACGGCGTCGGGGCGTTGCTGCGCGAAGCCCTTGCGGATCGCGTCCTGATGCGAGCCCGAGAACGCCGTGAACACAAGGTCGCCCGCATACGGATGGCGCGGGTGCACGGGCAACTGGTTGCAGCGCTCAACCACGCGGCGCACGGCGTCGATGTCGGAGAAGTCGAGGCCCGGGTCGATGCCCTGGGTGTAGAGGTTCATCGCGAGCGTGACGAGATCGACGTTGCCGGTGCGCTCGCCGTTGCCGAAGAGGCAGCCTTCGATGCGGTCCGCGCCCGCGAGCAGCGCCATTTCGGCAGCGGCCACAGCAGTACCACGGTCGTTATGCGGGTGAACCGAGAGGACGATGCTGTCGCGGTACGCGAGATTGCGGTCCATCCACTCGATCTGGTCGGCGTAGACGTTGGGCATCGCTGCTTCAACCGTCGCCGGGAGATTCACGATCATCTTGTGATCGCGCGTCGGGCGCCACGTCTGGGCCACGGCATCGCAGACTTCGCGCGCGAAGGTCAGCTCGGTCATGCTGAACGTTTCGGGCGAATACTGGTAAGTCCAGTGCGTTTGCGGGTTCTTATCGGCATGTTCGCGGATGATGCGCGTGCCTTCAACCGCGAGCGCTTTCACTTCGTCCTTCGATTGACCGAACACGATCTTGCGGAACGACGGGCAGATCGCGTTGTAAAGGTGAACGATGGCGCGCGGCACGCCTTCGAGCGCCTCGAACGTGCGCGCGATCAGTTCTTCACGCGACTGCACGAGCACTTCGATTGTCACGTCGTCGGGAATGCGCTTTTCCTCGATCAGCTTGCGCACGAAATCGAAGTCAGTCTGCGAAGCGGACGGAAAGCCGACTTCGATTTCCTTGAAGCCGATCGCGACAAGCATTTCGAAGAACTCGGTCTTCTGCTCGATGCTCATCGGCTCGATGAGCGACTGATTGCCGTCGCGCAGGTCGGTGCTCATCCAGATCGGCGCGCGTTCGACGGTGCGCGTCGGCCATTTGCGGCCGTTCAAGCGGATGGCGGGAAAGGGGCGGTACTTCTCGGCGGGATTACGCAACATGACGAGCCTCGTTCTTCATGGTGTCGTTTGCGATGGCGGTCGGCAGCGGGCGGCTGGCGGGCTGGCGACGGAGCACGATGCGCGAAACTTCACGCGTACGGGCGGCAACCTCGGACGCGAAGAAGACGGCCACGGTGACGGCGGTAGCCGGCGCGGCGAAAGCGGACGTGAACGATGCCCAAGCAACGTGCATTTTGACCTCGCGACTCGTCCGAACGGTAAACGGACGAATGCAGACGACAGGTTGTAGAGATACAGCGGATTTGGGGTACTGCGAGAACTGCTTTGGGAGGACCGCGGTGACCGGTGGAGGTGGTCGTTGCGGCGCTACACCAGCTTTAGGCTAGGCGTAGCGATAGGGCCGATAGTAGGCCGAAGGCAATGCGGAGGGTGTTCGGGAAGGAACGCATTCGTCCAATGTAAATCAGGGCGATTGCGCGTGTCAACAGGGAATTTGCAGATCGGCCGCGCGAAGATGCATGAAGATGGCGGACGTTGCGCGCCGATGCGCTTGCGGTGAAATGCGCGGGTCGCCCGCTCCGTGCGGCTTTCAGCGGATTGGGCGATGTGTTTTTTCTTCAGCGCTTCGCGATGCGCTTGATCGTCTCGATCTGGCGCGTGATCGCATCAGGCACCGGCGCTTCGCCGCGCAACACGGCTTCGATCCAGGCAGCCGTAGTTGGCGCGTCGCGGCCTTCCGGCAGATCGATTTCGGGCGCGCCCGGCGACGAGCGTTCCGGCTCGACCAGCGTTTCGCAGATTCCGTCGTGCAGCCAGTCGACCTGCACCTGGCGCCGCGTATCGGCGACGGCTTCGCCTTCGGTGCCGCGCGCGAGCAGCGCACCGCCCACGGCGGCTTCCGGATGCGCCGCGAAGAGGGCGCTCAGGCTTTCGCGGTACGGCGGGTGCGTGTAGTTCACGAGGCGCAAGCCCGGCTCGGCGAACGGTTGCAGCAGTTTTACGAGCGTATGCGTGGAGTTGCGCACGCCCATGCGCCGGCGCAGCGAGAGCAGCCGCGCGAGTTTGGGGGCGAGCGTTTCGATCGATGAAAACGCCACACGGCTCGACGCCAGTTGCGCCTCGACTTTGGCGTGATCGTGGGCTTCGGGCCGGTTCAGCGCCGCAAAGATCTCGGCGCTCGTCACGCGGCCCGGATCGGTGATCACGCCGTGCACGAGCGTCGGGACGCCTTCGCGCGCGAGCAGCAGGGCGAGCAGCGGCACGAGATTCGGTTGTTTGCGCGCGCCGTTGTAGCTTGGGATCGACACGGGCCGATAGTCGCCTCGAGGAACCGCTAGCGGCGCGAACGAGGCGTGCGCCGCGCAAAGCATGGCGGCCAGCTCATCCGCGGTTTCGCCCTTGAGGCGGTACGCGAGCAGCACCGCGCCTAGCTCCAGCTCGGGCACGCGGCCGTCGAGCATCGCGGCGTAGAGCGCGTGCGTGTCTTCCGACGAGAGCGAGCGCGCGCCGTGCGGTCCGCGGCCGATCTCCTTGATGAAGCGGGCGCACGGAAAGATGTCGGTGGAGTCTGCGGTGGTCATGGGCGAGCGCGGTTCGTTCGGCGGCGTGCGGGCGGGCCGCCGTCCTATTGAAATGGGGGATGCCACAAGTATCGCACGAGCACGCCGTGCCTCGCCGGGCACGCCAGCGGCTCATCGCGGTGGCCGCTTCGCTTGAAGACTCCGCCGCGCGCTCCCCAGCGCGCGTTACACTCGCGATTGTTCTGGCGGCGCAAGCCGTGCCGCTACGCCTTAAGCGCCCTAACGATCTACAGGCCCGCGTGCCTCGCGCACGCCCCATCACAAAGACGGAGAACTCCATGACGTACGCATTCGAACCGGCGGCGCTCGCCTCGGTGCCGGTGGCCGGCAGTGATACGCGTTTCCCGGTGCGGCGCATCTACTGCGTTGGCCGCAATTACGAAGCGCATGCGCGCGAGATGGGCCACGATCCGAACCGTGAACCGCCGTTCTTCTTCTCCAAGCCCGCCGACGCCATCCTCTATGTGGCGCCCGGCTCGACCGCCGAGTTTCCGTATCCCGCGCAGTCGCAGAACGTGCACTTCGAGATGGAGCTCGTCGCGGCGATCGGCAAGGGCGGCAAGGACATTCCGGTGGCGAGCGCGCTCGACCACGTTTATGGCTACGCGCTTGGCCTCGATATGACGCGCCGCGACCTGCAGGGCGAGGCGAAGAAGCTCGGCCGTCCGTGGGATACGGCGAAGGGCTTCGACCATTCGGCGCCAATCGGCCCGATCCATCCGGTTTCGAAAATCGGTCAGCTCGCGAAGGGTGACATCTGGCTCGCGGTGAACGGTGAGGAAAAGCAGCGCTCGGATATCTCGCAGATGATCTGGCCGGTTGCCGACACGATCGCGTTCCTTTCGACGCTGTTCGAGCTGAAGGCCGGCGACCTGATCTACACGGGCACGCCCGAAGGCGTGGGCGCCGTCGTCAAGGGCGACGTGATGACAGGCGGTGTGGCGGGGATCGGCGAATTCGCGGTGCGGGTCGTCTGAGCGGCGCCTGTCGCATCACGATTCAAAAGGAGCAAGAGAGGAGCATGAAGCTTTACAGCTATTTCCGCAGTTCGGCGTCGTATCGGGTGCGTATTGCGCTGAATCTGAAGAACCTGTCGTACGAGTACGTGCCGGTCCACCTCGTGCGCGACGGCGGCGAGCAGCTCAAGCCCGCCTACCGCCAGGTCAATCCCGACGCGATCGTCCCTGCGTTCGTCGACGACGAAGGGCACACGCTCCAGCAGTCGCTCGCGATCATCGAGTATCTGGAAGAGACGCATCCCGAGCCGCCGCTGCTGCCGAAGTCGCCGGCCGATCGCGCGCACGTGCGCTCGCTCGCGCTGCAGGTGGCGTGCGAGATTCATCCGGTGGACAACCTGCGCGTGCTGAAGTACCTCAAGCACACCGTAGGCGCAGACGACGCGACGAAAGACGCGTGGTACCGCCACTGGATCGAGGCGGGTTTCGCGACGCTCGAACAGCGGCTCGCCGGCGATTCGCGCACTGGCAAGCTCTGCTACGGCGACACGCCCACCATCGCCGACCTTTGCATCGTGCCGCAGGTCTACAACGCGAACCGCTTCAAGATCGACACGACGCGTTACCCGACCATTCAGCGCATCAACGACTACGCGCTCACGCTCGACGCGTTCGCGCGCGCAGCGCCTGGCGTGCAGCCGGATTCGGAGTGAGCGTCTGACCGGCTCATCTGAGTTTCGCCAATGAAAAAGGGCGTCGTTCGTGAGAACGACGCCCTTCGTGCATCTAAAGCTGCGTAAAATCTGGTCTTCAGCCGCCAAGCAGCGCGTCGGCGAATTCTTCGGCCACGAACGGCTGCAGGTCCTCGACCTTCTCGCCCACGCCGATGAAGTACACGGGGATCGGACGTTGACGCGCGATCGCAGCGAGAATGCCGCCCTTGGCCGTGCCGTCGAGCTTCGTGACGATGAGGCCCGTGAGGCCGAGCGCGTCGTCGAAGGCCTTGACCTGCGCGAGCGCGTTCTGGCCCGTGTTCGCGTCGATCACGAGCAGCACCTCGTGCGGCGCGCCGTCGAACGCCTTGCCGATCACGCGCTTGACCTTCTTCAGCTCGTCCATCAGGTGCAATTGCGTGGGCAGGCGGCCCGCCGTGTCGGCCATCACCACGTCGATGCGGCGTGCGCGCGCGGCGCTCACGGCGTCGAAGATCACCGCGGCCGGGTCGCCGCTTTCCTGCTGCACGACCGTCACGTTGTTGCGCTCGCCCCAGATGGCGAGCTGTTCACGTGCAGCGGCGCGGAAGGTGTCGCCCGCGGCGAGCAGAACGCTCTGGTCGAAGCTCTGCAGATGCTTCGCCAGTTTGCCGATGCTGGTGGTCTTGCCCGCGCCGTTCACGCCCGCGATCATCATCACGAGCGGCTGCGCGCGGCCGAGCATGAGCGACTTTTCGAGCGGCTTGAGCATGCCGATAAGCAGTTCGCGCAGGGCGTTCTTCACCTGCTGCGCGTCGGTCAGGCGTTCGGCGCGCACCTTCTGGCGCAGCGTTTCGAGCAGATATTCGGTGGCGTCGACGCCTGCATCCGACATCAGCAGTGCGGTTTCGAGTTCCTCATACAGATCGTCGTCGATCTTCGCGTTGACGAAGATGCTCTGGATGTTCGAGCCCGTTTTCGAGAGCCCAGACCTCAGGCGCTTGAGCCACGATTGCTTTGCTGCGGCCTCGAGCGCAGGCGGCGGGACGATCTCGATGGCTTCCGGTTCGTCGTCGTAGGTGGCGGCCGTAGCTTGCGGCGGTGCGACCGGCTTGACCGGAGCGGTCACGGCCGGTGGGACGGGCGCCGCAGGCAACGCCTCGGGCGCCGTGCTGGCGGGCGCTTCGATGGCCTCGTCCGGCGCCTCGAGGGTGGCTTCGTCCTGCGCGTTTTCGGCCGGCGCGTTCTCGGCGTCCTTCGAGCCGCGGAATCGTTTGAAGAAACTGAACATGGTCTGGGGTGGGTCAGGCGCGCTGCGGGTCGGACCGAGGGGCGGTCAGCGACGGCATGGGAAGAGGTAACGCGCGGAAAACATGGCATTTTATCAGGCACATTACCTGGAGTCGCTGCGGCTTCGCGGCGAGGTGCCGCCAGGGGGGCTCTGTGGCGCGCGCAGGGCACGTGAGCGCCCCTGTGGTAACGTGCGCGCATTGGAGGGTGCGATGCGAAAGCGTGGCGCCCGCCCCCCCGCAATCGAGTTCCGCCGGCAGGTTGACTGCCTGCGGTCAAATGCATACAGCCGTACGACACAGCGCATGACCCGTTCCTCATCTCCACGTGGCCAAGGCGGCCGCTCTCATCAGTCCGATCCGCGCGCACGTGGCGGCGGTGGCGGCGGCGCGCACACGATCCGCATCATCGGCGGCGACTGGAAGCGCACGCCGCTGCCGGTGCTCGATCTCGATGGCCTGCGCCCGACCCCCGACCGCGTGCGCGAAACGCTCTTCAACTGGCTCGGCCAGCGCCTCGACGGCCTGCGCTGCCTCGACCTGTTCGCGGGCAGCGGCGGGCTTGGTTTCGAGGCGGCCTCGCGCGGCGCCGCGCGCGTCGTGATGGTGGAGCGCAGCGCGCGCGCCGCGGCGCAGTTGCGGGCTAACCAGGCGCGCCTTGGCGCGCGCATGATCGAAATCGCGGAAGCCGACGCGCTGCGCCTCGCGGCCAATCTCGCGCCAGGCTCATTCGATGTGGTGTTCCTCGACCCGCCGTTCGGCGACACCGCGCTGCTCGCGCGCTCGCTCGAAGTGGCTGCGCCGCTCGTCGCCCAAGGCGGCTGGCTTTACGTGGAGTCGGGTGAGCACGTCGATCCGGCTGCGCGGCCCGCACTGGCAGGCTGGAGTGTGGTGCGCGAGGGCAAGGCAGGTGCGGTTCACTATCATTTGCTGCAGCGCGAAAATGAGGAATAATGCGCGTTCGATAAGAAGCGGCGGGCGGCCTGACCGTCACGCACGCACGTGTGCATGCGTCGCCACGGCACTGCATTGCACCCCATTTCTGTTGAGAGGAGAAGCCTCATGGTAGTCGCCGTGTACCCCGGTACCTTCGACCCGCTCACGCGCGGCCACGAAGATCTCGTGCGGCGCGCGTCGAGCATTTTCGACACGCTGGTAGTCGGCGTTGCGGACAGCCGCAACAAGAAACCGTTCTTCTCGCTCAACGAGCGGCTCGAGATCGCCCACGAGGTGCTCGGCCACTATCCGAACGTCCAGGTCATGAGCTTCAAGGGGCTCCTGAAGGACTTCGTGCGCACCAACAACGCACGCGTGATCGTGCGCGGCCTGCGCGCGGTCTCGGACTTCGAGTACGAGTTTCAGATGGCGGGCATGAACCGCTACCTGCTGCCCGACGTCGAGACGATGTTCATGACGCCTTCTGACCAGTATCAGTTCATTTCGGGCACGATCGTGCGCGAAATCGCCCAATTGGGCGGCGATGTCAGCAAGTTCGTGTTTCCTTCGGTGGAAAAGCGCTTGCAGGACAAAGTGGCCGCGATGGGCGGCCCGGTTGCGTAGGCGTGAACGCGCGGCGAAAGCAGCGTAAACTATAGGGCTGAGCAACGTGTACGCCGGCCCTCGCGCCGGCAGGAAGTGAGATAAGCATGGCCCTGATGATTACCGACGAGTGCATCAATTGCGACGTCTGCGAGCCCGAGTGCCCGAACGACGCAATCTCGATGGGCCCGGAAATCTACGTGATCGACCCGAAGAAGTGCACCGAATGTGTCGGCCATTTCGATGAGCCGCAGTGCATCCAGGTGTGCCCGGTGGAGTGCATTCCGAAGAATCCGGAGCATGTCGAGTCGCCCGAGCAATTGATGCAGAAGTACCACGCGCTGACGGCGGCGAAGAACAACGCCTGAATCGCTGGATCCTCCGGAAATAAAAAACGCGCCAACTGGCGCGTTTTTTATTTCATCTTGCCGCCTTCTTACGCGACGATGGCCTTGAGCGCATCGACGAGCGTATCGCACTCGGCGTCAGTGCCGATCGAGATGCGCAGATGCTGGTTCACGCGCGGCGCGTTGAAATGGCGCACGAAGATCTCTTTTTCGCGCAGTTTGGCCGAAATTGCGGCAGCGTCGTGCGCGGGATGCTTCGCGAACACGAAATTGGCCGCCGAAGGCACGACTTCGAAGCCGAGCGCCGTGAGCGCGGCCGTCAGGCGCTCGCGGCTTGCGATCACGCGCTCGCTCGTCGTCTTGAGCCATTCGGCGTCTTCGTATGCAGCCGTAGCGGCAGCTTGTGCGAGGCGGTCTAGCGGGTACGAGTTGAAGCTGTCCTTCACGCGGTTGAGCGCGTCGATGAGATCGGGGTGACCGAACGCGAAGCCCACGCGCATGCCCGCGAGCGAGCGCGATTTCGAGGTCGTGTGCACGACGAGCAGGTTCGGATAGCGGTCGATCAGCGCAATTGCCGACTCGGCGCCGAAATCCACATAGGCTTCGTCGATCACCACCACCGATTCCGTATTCGCGGCGACGAGCCGCTCGATTTCCGCGAGCGGCAGCGCGTGACCCGTAGGCGCATTCGGATTCGGGAAGATCACGCCGCCATTCGGCTTCAGGTAATCGTCGACGCGAATTGTGAACTGCTCGGTAAGCGGCACCGTGCGGTACTCGACCTCGTAGAGCCGCGCGTAGGTCGGGTAGAAGCTGTAGGTGATGTCGGGAAAGAGGATCGGCTTGTCGTGCTTGAGCAGCGCCTGGAACGCGTGAGCCAGTACCTCGTCCGAGCCGTTGCCGACGAACACCTGCTCCGCGCGAATGCCGTGATGCGCGGCCACAGCGGCGCGCAGGCGTTTCGCGACAGGGTCGGGATAGCGGCGCAGCGACTCGCCCGTCTCGGCGAGTTCGTGGCGGATCGCCTCGAGCACGCGCGGGGAGGGCGCATACGGATTCTCGTTGGTGTTGAGCTTGACCGGCTTCGCGAGCGCGGGCTGTTCGCCCGGCACGTAGGGCACGAGCCGGTTGACGATGTCACTCCAGTAACGACTCAAGACGCTCTCCTTGTTTCAACCATTGCGATGCAACTGCATCACCGCGCGTTCGGCCTCGCCCTTCACGAACGTCGGCATCACTGCCAGCGCGCGCTCGATCGATTGATCGATGACATCCTGCTCCTCGCGGCGCGGCGGCTTGAGCACGAAGTTCGCGACATCGGGCTTGGCACCGGCGCGCGCGCCTTCGGGAATCAGGTCGCGCGGATGGCCAATGCCGATCCGCAAACGCCAGTACTGCTGGGTCGAGAGATGCGCGGAAATGTCCTTCAGGCCGTTGTGGCCGCCGCTGCCGCCGCCGAGCTTGAGCTTGACGGTGCCGGGCGGCAGGTCGAGTTCGTCGTGCGCGACGAGGATCTCATCGGGCAGGATCTTGAAGAAGTTCGCGAGCGCGACGACCGATTGCCCCGAGCGGTTCATATAGGTCTGCGGCTCAAGCAGATGCACTTCCTCGCCGTACAGGCGCGCCTTCGCATAGTGGCCGTGGAAGCGCCGCTCGTCGCGCAGCGTCGTGCCGGCTTCGCGCGCGAGCTGGTCCACGAGCCAGAAGCCCGCGTTGTGGCGCGTCGCCGTGTATTCGGCGCCCGGATTGCCGAGCCCGACGATCAACCTGATCATTGTGGTGTTCCGCCTGCGTAAATCGTTGAGTCGACCCGCAAGTGTACGGAAGAGTCGAAAAGAGTGCGAAAAAAAACCCGCCGGGGCGAACCGCGGCGGGTCACGTCGTCCGCTTCAGGGAAGCGGATCGAGAGGATCGGCTCGTTGAAGCCGCTGCGATTACTCTGCAGCCGGCGCTTCTTCGCCTTCAGCAGCCGCTTGGGCGCCAGCCGGCACAGGTGCCGACACGACGACCGGGTTTTCAGCTTCCACGTGCGAGACGAGCGTCACGCCGGCGGGCAGCGTGATGTCCTTGGCGTGCAGCGACTGGCCAGCTTCGATCTTGGCGAGGTCGACTTCGAGGAATTCCGGCAGTTGGGCAGGCAGGCACTGAACTTCGATTTCAGCCAGAACGTGCGAGATGATCGCGCCACCCGTCTTCACAGCCGGGTTGGTTTCCTGGTTCATGAAGTGCAGGGGCACCTTCGTGTGGATCTTCTTGTTCGGATCCACGCGCTGGAAGTCCACGTGCAGCACGAGCTGACGGAACGGGTGGTATTGCACGTCGCGCAGCAGAACTTGTTGCGACTTGCCGGCCACTTCGAGGTCGAGGATCGACGAGTGGAAGGCTTCCTTCTTCAGGGCGTGCCACAGCGCGTTGTGGTCGAGTTCGACCAGTTGCGGCTCCGAACCCACACCGTAGACGATGCCAGGGGTCTTGCCAGCAATGCGCAGGCGGCGGCTCGCACCCGTACCTTGCAGGTTACGCTCGAAAGCGATGACTTTCATTTGATTCTCCAATGCACTGCCCGCGACCAGGCAGTAAAACGGGGCCCGCATTTTAAAACGCAGAGCAGAACGCCTGCGTCAGGGCCCCCAGCGATGCAGCGCGAACCTTCGTCCGCTCGCGCCGATTACGTACAAAAGCGCGGCGTTCTTGCGAACACCGCGCCTTGCGCGTCAATTCTTTTTAGCTTTCCGCGAACAGCGACATCACCGAGTCGCCGCGACGGATACGCGAGAACGTTTCGGCGAGGAGACCGGCGCTCGTGAGCGAGCGGATCTTCGCGCACGAACGCGCTTCGGCGCCCAGCGGAATCGTGTCGGTGACAACCAGCTCGTCGAGCTCCGAAGCGGCGATACGCTCGCCTGCGCCACCCGAGAGAACCGGGTGCGTGGCGTAAGCGAACACCTTCTTGGCGCCGCGTTGCTTCAGCACTTGCGCTGCCTTGCAGAGCGTGCCGGCGGTGTCGACCATGTCGTCCATGATCACGCAGGTGCGGCCTTCGACTTCACCGATGATGTTCATCACTTCGGCGACGTTCGCCTTCGGACGACGCTTGTCGATGATGGCGAGATCGCAATTCAGTTGCTTGGCGAGCGCACGGGCGCGCACCACGCCGCCGACGTCCGGCGAAACGACCAGCAGGTTCTCGTGATTCTGCTTGCGCAGATCGCCGAGCAGCACGGGCGTTGCGTAGATGTTGTCGACGGGAATATCGAAGAAGCCCTGAATCTGGTCGGCGTGCAGATCCATCGTGATGATCCGCTCGACGCCCGCGATTTCCAGCATGTTCGCCACGACCTTCGCCGAGATGGCGACGCGCGCCGAACGGGGGCGGCGGTCTTGACGGGCATAGCCGAAGTAGGGGATTGCTGCGGTGATCCGGCCTGCGGATGCGCGCTTGAGCGCATCGACCATGATCATCAGTTCCATCAGGTTGTCGTTGGTCGGCGCGCAAGTCGACTGAAGGACGAAGACGTCCTTGCCGCGCACGTTTTCCTGGATTTCGACCTGGATTTCACCGTCGGAAAAGCGGCTAACCATAGCCTTGCCGAGGGGAATACCGAGGATCTTGACGACTTCCTGGGCAAGCGCGGGATTTGCGTTGCCAGTAAAAACCATCAGGCCGTCATGGCTGCTCATCATGCACCTGCTGCGGACTTGGGGGGGCGAGAGGAACTACTTAGGCGAACTGCTCTGGGTAACCCACAGAACGAACTGCCTGGAATATTTGGCAGGGGAGGAAGGACTCGAACCCTCGCATGCCGGAATCAAAATCCGGTGCCTTAACCAACTTGGCGACTCCCCTACACTCAACTTCGAGCCTGGCTGACCGGTAGGTCGATCAACCACGCAAAACTATGCCGCGAAAGCGAAGAGTGGATGCGTATCCAGACTCGAGGCTACCGCGCTTCTCCAGTCCGGTTGTTCCGCAAGCAGTTTGGCTTGTGCCGATTCTGCTTCGGACCGACTGGCGAATGCTGCAAAAACGCTGGCACCCGATCCGGTCATCCGCGCTGGTGCGATGCTGTTCGAGACACTCTCAAACCATCGAAGCACCTGCGCTACTTCCGCGTATTTTCCTGCGACAACCGCTTGCATATCGTTATGACCGAAGCTTTCTGGCCATCCGTTCTGCGTTGCTTGCTGTGCAAGAAAGACTGCTATTGTGCAGGCCTTTGTGTCCCTTGTCAATGATTTTTCCGAAAAAATCTCAGCAGTAGGAACATGAACCCGCGGCGTCACGACCAAAAAATGACGCGGGGGCAATTGTACAGCCTCCAACGCTTCGCCAACACCCTCCGCGAACGCATTTTTTCCGAACACGAAAAAGGGCACATCCGCGCCCAGCTTGAGTGCGAGCGCCTGTAGTTCTTCGCGCTGCAGGTTGAGCTTCCACAGGCGATTCAGTGCGAGCAGCGTTGTGGCTGCGTCCGAACTGCCGCCGCCTAGACCCGCGCCCATCGGCAGACGCTTTTCGATATCGATCTCGACGCCCTCGCTCGTGCCCGTGTGCTCCTTGAGCAGCAGCGCGGCGCGCACGGTCAGGTCTTGCTCGGCAGGAACGCCCTCCACTTCTACGGTGCGCGTGATGCGGCCGTCGCGGCGGCGCGTGAAATGCAGCGTGTCGCCCCAGTCGAGCAACTGGAACACGGTCTGCAGATCGTGATAACCGTTGGGGCGGCGACCCGTGATGTGCAGGAAGAGATTGAGTTTCGCGGGCGCGAGACAGTCGCGCAGCGAGTCCTGGGTTTCGATCATGATGCTCTAGGGATGATGCCTGGATCCTGGCCGGCGCGTGCCGGCCAGTTATTGCCGATGATGGGACGGCCCGCTTACTGGTCGAGCACGAGCTTGATCTGGAGCGGCGGATCTTCGCGCGTGAGATTGACGCGCTTCACGCCGGTGGCGGGCGAATCAGCGTACGCGACGTAATCGATGGTCCAGCCGTCCTGCTCAATTTGCGAAAGCCGTTGCGGATTCTGCGGGTCGGGCGTTGTGCTCGCGTGCGACGTAGGCGCGACCGAAGGCTGCAGCCAATAGCGCAGCCCTTCCACCGGCAGCGCGAAGCCGAGCGCCTGTTGCATGAGCGTGCTCACGTTGTCGGCGGTGAGCGGCTGGCGGTTAGGCAGTTCCAGCGTCGCTTGCGCCGGCGCCGACGTGACGAGCGCGAGCGTCTGGCCGAGCGGATTGAGCAGTTGCAGCGTCACTGTCGAATCGGTCTCGTGCCACTCGAAGTTGCCGTATGCGTTGCGCTGCTGGCCGTTCTGGTCCACGTACTGCACGGCGAAGCGGCCGTGATAGGCGCGGTTCGTCTGCGTAGTGAGCGAGGTCGTGGCGTTCGCAGTGGACGGCTGGCGCGGCGGTTGTTGCGTGGCGCAGCCCGCGAGCACGAGGAGCGCCGCCGCCGCTGCGCCGAGCGACGCGCGCCGCGCGAAGCGGGCTGCGCGCGCAGCGGGGAGGGCCATCGGGGATACTGAAGTGAACAAATCTGCCATCAGAGATCGTTGACCTGAAGGCGCTTGAGCGTCTTCAGGAGCGTGTCGTTGTCGGGTTCGAGCTTGCGGGCCTCGCGCCAGGCGGCGCGTGCGCCGTCCTGGTCGCCGTTTTTCCACAGCACTTCGCCAAGGTGCGCGCCGATTTCCGCGTTCGGCTGGAGGCTGTAGGCCTTGCGCAGGAGCTTGATCGCGTCGGCGTTGTCACCCATGCGGTATTTCACCCAGCCCACGCTGTCCATGATGAACGCGTCGTCCGGTGCGAGCGCCGAGGCTCTTTCCACCAGTTTGTCGGCTTCCTGCAGGCGCTGGTTGCGGTCTGCTAGCGAGTAGCCGAGCGCGTTGTAGGCCTGCGGATTGTCGGGCTGCGTCTTCATCAGCTTGCGCAGCTGCGCTTCCATGACGTCGTAATGGCCGGTTTTTTCCGCGGCCATCGCGTAGTCGTAGGTGAGGTCCGGGTCGTCCGGGAAGTCGGTGGTCGCCTTTGCAAGCCGTGCCTCGGCCTCCGCGTAGCGTTTCGCGTCGAACAGGATCGCGGCGTCGGTGCGCGCGATCAGCGCCTGGTCGCGCGGATCGTCGGCCTGGATGCTCGCGAGCTGGCGGCGCGCGTCGTCGGTCTTGCCTTCCTTGTCGAGGATCTGCGCGCGCGTGATCTGGGCCGGCACGTACTGCTGGCTGTTCGGCTGGATCTTGTCGAGCCATTTCTGCGCGCCGGCATCGTCCTTCTGCTCTACCGACAGCTGCGCGAGGTAGATATAGGCCTGGCCGGGGTCTGCGGCCGGATTCTTCTCGGCAAGCTGCGCATATTGCGTCAGATACTTCTGCGCTGCGTCGAACTTCTTCTGCTGCACGCTGATGAGCGCGAGCGCCATGAGCGGCATCAGGTCGTTCGAGTTGTCCTTGTGCAGGATCTCGAACTGCTTTTGCGCGTCATCGAGTCGGTCGGAGGCGAGATACGTCTGCGCGAGCGCAAGACGGCCTTCGCGCGACTTCGGGTTCTGCTGGACATACTTTTCGATCGACGCGATGCCTTCGGCGCGCTCCTCCGGCCCCATCTGCGCGAGCATCAGCGCGGCGGGCAGGTAGTCGGGCTTGAGCGTGAGCGCCTGCTCGAACGACTTGCGTGCGCCGGGCGTGTCGTCGGCGAGCAGTTGCTGGCGGCCGATTGCGAGCTGCGCCTCGGGACGGTTCATGTCGTCCTTGAGCAGCGCCTTGAGCACATTCAGGCCGCCCACGCGGTTCGGGCCGCGCGAAAGCAGAAGCTGCAGCGAGAGGATCGCCTGGCCGCGGCTGTCGGCCGGCACTTTGGCCAGTTCGCGTGCGAGCAGCGGCTGGGCGTCGTCGGGCTTGCCGGCGAGCACGAGCAGCGAGGCGTCTAGCTGCGCCGCGCGCTCGGAATCGGGCGCGTACTGCTGCCAGAGCTGAACCGCGGTCAGCGCGTCCGACGGGCTTTGCGCCGCGAGCGCGATTTCGGTCGCGCGCTGCGCCATGCGCGGGTCGTGCGTGTCGCGCGCGAGCGCGAGATACGTTTGAAAGGCGGGCGCAGGCTGGTCGCGCTGCAGCGCGATTTCGGCGGCGAGCACCTGGAAGACGATCTGGCTCGACAGCGGAACGCTCGGCAGATCCTTCTTCTCGTCGGGCGAGGCGGGGCCGAAAGCGTCCGGCATGGTGACGGAAGTGTCGTCCGTGTCGGGGGACGGATCCTGCGCATATGCGCTCGACGTGGTCAGCGCCCAGGCGGCGAGAACCGCGGCGCCAACGAGGCGACGGGCGAAGGCGGCAGGCACGCGGGGCGTCGCGGGACGCTTCGCGAACAGCTTAACGAAAGACAGTTCCATGGAATTCCGTCGAATGTTTCGGTCGATTGTAACGCGCTGGCTACAATACGCGCACAACGCGCACACACGTTTACGCAAGTTGCAGACCAACCCGGACCAGCATCCGAATCAGGCCGCCAGACATGCCAGAGTTGCCAGAAGTTGAGGTTACCCGAAGGGGGATCGAACCGTGGGTCGCGGGCCGCCGCGTTGAGCGTGTGGAGGTGCGCAACCCCTCATTGCGCTGGCCCGTGCCGGCCACGCTCGCGCGTACGCTGCGCGGCCGCACGATCCGTTCCGTGGGGCGGCGCGGTAAATATCTGTTGTTCGAGGTCGACGAGGGCTGGTTCATCGTGCACCTGGGCATGACCGGCACGCTGCGCGTGCTGCGCAATCTGCCCAAGCCGCCGGCCGCGGAGAAGCACGATCACGTCGACTGGTTTTTCGACGACTTCACGCTGCGCTTTCGCGACCCGCGCCGTTTCGGGGCGGTGCTCTGGCACCCGCGCGAGGCTGGCGACGTGCTCGGCCACCCGCTGCTGGCGGGGCTCGGCATCGAGCCGTTCACGCCGGCCTTCGACGGCGCGCTGCTCTTTCGCGAGACACGCGGCCGCAAGGTGGCGGTCAAGCAGGCGCTGCTTGCGGGGGATATCGTGGTGGGTGTCGGCAATATCTACGCGTCGGAGAGCTTGTTCCGCGCGGGCATCCGGCCGACGACCCCAGCCGGCCGCGTTTCGCTCGCGCGCTACGAACTCCTCGCGGACGCCGTGCGCGCCGTGCTCGCCTCGGCCATCGAGAAGGGCGGCAGCACGCTGCGCGACTTCGTTGGCAGCAATGGCGAAAGCGGCTATTTCCAGCTCGAATACTTCGTTTATGACCGCGCGGGCCAACCCTGCCGCGTGTGCGGCACGCCGATCAAGCAGATCGTGCAGGGCCAGCGTTCCACTTATTTTTGTCCGCGCTGCCAGCGCTGACCGCAAGCTTTTACATGTACCGAACTTCGTCCACTTCTGCGCCGCTGCCGGCTGGCGCATATCCCGCTGAGCTCCTCACCGGCTTCGCGCCGCGCCTGATCGCCTGGCAGCGCGAGCACGGCCGTCACGACCTGCCCTGGCAGAATACGCGCGACGCGTACCGCATCTGGCTCTCGGAAATCATGCTGCAGCAGACTCAGGTCTCGACCGTGATTCCGTACTACGCGCGTTTTCTCGAGCGCTTTCCCACGGTCGAAACGCTTGCCGCCGCGCCCGACGACGACGTGATGGCGCTCTGGGCCGGCCTCGGCTATTACTCGCGTGCGCGCAATCTGCATCGTTGTGCTCAGGTCGTCGCTGAAACTCACGGCGGCAAGTTTCCGTCGACGGTCGAGGCGCTTGCTGAGCTGCCAGGCATCGGCCGGTCGACTGCGGCAGCGATCGCGTCGTTCGCGTTCGGCGCGCGCGAGACGATCCTCGACGGCAACGTGAAGCGCGTGCTCGCGCGCGTGTTCGGTGTGGAGGGTTTTCCGGGCGAAAAGCGCGTGGAGAACGCGATGTGGACGCTCGCGGAATCGCTCGTGCCGGGTCCCAAAGCGAACGACGCCGACGTCAGCGCGTACACGCAGGGCTTGATGGATCTCGGCGCGACATTGTGCGGGCGCGGCAAGCCTGACTGCGCGCGCTGCCCGTTCGCCGACGACTGCGTAGCGAATACGACCGGACGTCAGCGCGAACTGCCTGCCGCGCGTCCGAAGAAGGCCGTGCCCACGCGGCGCACGTGGATGCTCGTGCTGCTCGACGGCGACGCTGTGATGCTGGAAAAGCGCCCGCCATCGGGTATCTGGGGCGGTTTGTGGAGCCTGCCCGAAGCCGCTGATGAACCGGCGCTGGCCGAGCGAGCGCGCGACTTTGGCGTGACGCCCGAGCGCGCGGCGTCAAGCTCCGCGCTCATGCCGCTCACGCACACATTCACGCACTTCAAGCTCGACATCGAGCCGCGCGTGATCGAATTGAAGCGCAGCGCTGCGCCGCTCGAAGCGAACGATGGACAGACCGCATGGGTGTCGCTCGGCAATATCGACGCGTATGGCCTGCCCGCGCCGGTGCGCAAGCTGCTCGATGGTTTGCGTGGACCGCTGATCTGAATCAGCGAGAGAGCAGCATCAAAGCAATTGATGCTGCTGCATGTAGTGATGCACGATTTCGATACGCGCGCCCGCGTCGTTCAGCTCCATGAGCTTCTGACGCGCGCGTAGCGCGATCGGCAGCACCTCGGCGAGACGGTTCGATACCCACGAGGGATCGTCGAAGCGGAACGGCTCCGCAAACGGCAGGCTCGCCGGGTCGCGCTCGCGGATCGTCGCGATGATGCGCTCGAGCACTTCCGCACACGCGCCGAATTGCGCGAGCTGTTTGCCGCCTTCCAGCGGAATGTCTTCGGGGATCAGTTCGGCCATGCCGACGAGCAGGCCGTCGGCTTCCACGCGATGCGAGAGCAGCTGAAAGCGCTGCGTGCCATGCGCCTGAATATGCAGCATGCCGACGGTCTCGACATCGCATTGCTCGATGAGCGCGAGGCAACCAACGGGTTCGGGCACGGAGGTCTCGTCCGGCAGTGCAACTTCGGCGCCGCTCTTGAGCAGACACACGCCGAACGGCGTGTGCTCGCGCAGGCACTCGCTCGCCATGTCCAGGTATCGCGCTTCGAAGATCTTGAGCGGCAGCAGGCCGCCAGGGAAGAGCACCGTATGCAGCGGAAACAGCGGCAAATCGGCAAGCACGGCAGGAGACGAGGACATGGCGCAACGCTTTCGGTTAAGGGCCGCGCGATGCGCAGCCGGTTAGGCGATCAGCCGTGACGACTCTCCGACATCGAGAGGCGCGTCGCGGTGACGCACGATAACGTTCGACTCGCCGGCAAAGCGCGTGGCGAGTGTCTGGGCGATGTACACCGAACGATGCTGGCCGCCCGTGCAGCCAATCGCAACGGTGAGATAGCTGCGGTTGTCGGCGCGAAAATGCGGCAGCCATTTCGCGACGAATCCATAGACATCGTCGATCATTTCGTGGACGGCCGGCTGCGCATTCAGAAAGTCGATCACGGGTTGATCGAGACCGGTGAGTGGACGCAGCCGGGCGTCGTAATGCGGATTCGGCAGCGTGCGAACATCGAACACGAGGTCCGCGTCGAGCGGCACGCCACGCTTGAAGCCGAACGATTCGAACGTGAGCATGAGCGAGCCCCGCTCACCTCCGACGAACACCTTTACCCACTGGCGCAGCGCATTCGAACTCAGGTTACTCGTATCGACCTGATGGCCGAATTCGGCGAGGTTCGAAACGAGTTCGCGCTCGTGCTCGATCGCTTCTTCGAGTGACTTGAGCATGCCCACGTTCGCGTCATGCGCAGCGGAGCCCGAGAGCGGATGGCGGCGCCGCGTTTCCGAGAAGCGCTGGATGAGCGCCTGTGTGCTCGCGTTGAGGAACAGCACGCGCACGTCGTGGCGAAGCGCCAGGTCGCGGATCATCTCCGGCATGTCGTCGAACGACGAACTCGAGCGCGCATCGATAGCGACGGCGAGGCGTTCGTAGCCGTCGTCGCTGAGATATTGCGCGAGTTGGGGCAAAAAGCGTGGCGGCAGATTGTCGACGCAGTAGTAGCCGGCGTCTTCGAGCGCATTGAGCGCCACTGACTTGCCGGAGCCCGAAATGCCGGTGATCAGGATGATACGCATGGGAGAGTCGATGAACCCGATTGGGTCATCATAGCATCCGATCCGCACGCCTGTATTGGCTCTCCGGGCCGCAGGCGCTTGTTTCGAGGGCGCGCGCGGGGAGATTCGCGCGCCTCTACAGGCGTCAGATCAGCTTGCCGGGAAACTGGCTGTCGGGGTCCTGCATGGCGAGACGCTGACGGTCCATGAAGTCGCGCAGCGTGTCGATGCCGCGCAATTGCAGGATCGTGTTGCGCACGGCGGCCTCGACCAGCACGGCGAGGTTGCGGCCCGCGGCCACCTGGATCGTGACCTTGCTGATGGGCAGGCCGAGCACGTCCACGGTCTGACTCTCCAGCGGCAGACGCTGGAACTCGCCGTCCGGGCGGCGCACGAGTTGCACGATGAGCTTGAGCTTCATCTTCCGGCGCACGGCCGTTTCACCGAAGATCGTCTTGATGTCGAGCAGACCGAGGCCCCGCACTTCGAGCAGGTTCTGCAAAA
Source organism: Paraburkholderia sp. JHI869 (assembly GCF_038900775.1). Taxonomy (NCBI): domain Bacteria; kingdom Pseudomonadati; phylum Pseudomonadota; class Betaproteobacteria; order Burkholderiales; family Burkholderiaceae; genus Paraburkholderia; species Paraburkholderia sp. JHI869. Next base: position 70,815 of record NZ_JAYMSC010000020.1, on the reverse strand, counting down.
GCGGCGGGCAGCGGCCTTCGACAAAATCGGGGCCGAGGCGCACGAAGTCCACGGCGTCGTCGGCCACGAGGCCGTGGCCGCGGCTGATCAATTCCAGACCCAGTTCGCTCTTGCCGAGACCCGAGTCTCCAGTGAGCAGCACACCCATGCCCAGAATATCGAGAAACACGCCGTGCAGCGTCGCGCGCGGCGCAAGAATGCGCGACATGTAGAGGCGCAGGCTGTCGATCACCGTGGCCGCGGACATCGGCGTGGTGAAGAGCGGCGTGGACGAGCGCGTACAACGCAGCACCAGTTCGGGTGGCGCCGTCATGCCGTCGGCGACCACGAGGAACGGCGGCTCGAGCGCGATCAGTTCGGCCATATGGCGCGAGCGGTCTTCGTCGGTTTGGCGCTGGTAGTAGTGGATTTCGGCGTCGCCGAGCACCTGAATGCGGTTCGGGTGGATGAGGTTCAAGTGGCCGACGAGGTCCGCGCTCGCCGTGGCCGTGGCCACCGTTTCCGTCGAAAAGCCGCGTTCCCAGCCTTCGTGCCCCGTCAGCCAGCTGAGCTTCAGCGTGGTGGCGTTGTCGTCGAAGATGCTTTGGGCGTTGATGCTGGAAGTGTCCATGAGTCGGTGACTCCGCGAGATGGCTCGCTTAACTGCTAGCTAAATGAACCGCTTAACCTGGATGCTGGATGCTTAACGGCTGCCGGCGTTTGCGCTTGAACCCTGCAACGAGCGTCGAGCGCGCGCTTTCAGGCCGCGCGAACCGCGACCGCGCCACGCAAGACGCCGCACGTTACATCAAGGTTGCCACTGGGTGAGCAGGCGATGCAACGTTTCGCGGTCCTCTTCGGTATGGAGGCGCTCACGCGTTTCGCGATCCGACAACAGTTGTGCGATCTCGGACAGGATTTCAAGGTGCTGCTGCGTGGCCTGTTCGGGCACGAGCAGGAAGATGAGGAGCGAGACGGGCTGACCGTCTGGCGCTTCGAAGGCGATCGGCTCGGCGAGGCGCACGAAGGCGGCCTGCGGCTGCTTCAGGCCCTTGATGCGGCCGTGCGGGATCGCGACGCCTTCGCCGAGGCCCGTGGAGCCGAGGCGCTCGCGTGCGAAAAGGTTGTCGGTGACCGTGCTGCGGGCGATGCCGTTCTGGTTTTCGAAGATCAGGCCAGCCTGTTCGAAGACGCGTTTCTTGCTGGTAACGGACAGGCCGACGACGACGTTCTCGATGGGAAGTATTTTGGCTAAACGATTCATGTTGGCAGGCGAAAACGTGGCCTGAATGCTCCACACCCCGACAGCTTCACGCCTTGGCGGAAGCTTTGGATCTGACGACGAAGCCCGGTACCGGGACCGTGGGGACCTGTTGGCGCGTTAGACCCCGTAATACGACTGGACCATTATAGAACAAGCGTCCACGCCGATGGTGCGATGCGCCACGCATGAGCGCAACCCTCGTTGCCCGGTTGCACCCAGCGGTAAAACCCTGCGTTGCGCTGACTTCCGGTTGCTCACGAAAAAGCCGCCCGGTTCGGGCGGCTTCGCTTCGAGGGGCGGAGGATGAACTATCGACTCCAGCCCCGGTTAGGACACTGTGGGATCACTGCGGCGGGATTTCGATGATGGGCGCAGGCTGGTGCTTGATCGCCTCATGTTGATGTCCCTGCACGCGGTCCTTGTGACGTACGACCTGGCGATCGAGCTTGTCGACCACGAGATCGATGGCGGCGTACATGTCGCCGTTCGCGCTCTCCACAAATATGTCCTTGCCTTTCAGATGAAGGTTCACTTCAACCTTCTGTCTCTTATCCTTTTCCTTGTGGTTGTCGACCGAGAGGACCACATTGCCATCGATTACCTGATCGAAATGTCTTAGCACCCTGTCCAGTTTGGTGATCACGTATTCTCGCAACGCTGGCGTTACTTCGAGATGGTGTCCACTGATCTTCAGATTCATAGTGCTTCTCCAGGCTAATGGCCGCGCGACGCGTGAAGTGCGGCAATGCCGGTCGACTGTCTGCCAGTGCGCGGCTCCCCGAAAGGCCTGCGACGGCGGGCTAACTCGGCCGGCCATGTCCGCCCAACGGGCGTAGCGGCCGGAAAACGCCTGCTCCGTGAAAGCCGGAACAGGCTAAAGAGACTTGCGCAGATTGACCGCCGGAATCTTCAGCGCCTCACGGTACTTCGCAACTGTGCGTCGCGCGACCACGAAGCCCTGTTCCGCCAGCAGTTCGGCTATGCGGCTGTCTGAAAGAGGAGATTTGGTGTTCTCGGCTCCTATGAGTTGCTTGATGAGGGCACGGATGGCGGTGGAAGATGCAGCGCCCCCGGTGTCCGTCGATACATGCGATCCGAAGAAGTACTTAAATTCAAGTGTCCCGAATGGAGTCAGCATGTATTTACCGGTTGTCACACGCGAGACAGTTGATTCGTGTAGGCCCAGCGTATCAGCAATCTCCCTCAAAACCAAGGGGCGCATGGCGATTTCGCCGTGCACGAAAAAGTTCTTCTGACGCTCCACGATTGCCTGCGCGACACGCAGGATCGTCTCGAAGCGCTGCTGGATATTCTTGATGAGCCAGCGTGCTTCCTGCAGCTGTTGACGCAGCGAACCGCTGCCCGGGTCGCCCCGGTTGTTGCGCAGAATATTCGCGTACAGATGGTTGATGCGCAGCTTCGGCACCACCTCCGGGTTCAGTTCCGCATGCCAGTTCTGGCCGGCCTTCTTCACGATGATGTCCGGCACCACGTAATCGGCTTCGGCCTTGCCATACGACGCGCCCGGGAACGGTTCGAGCGAGCGGATCAGCGCATGTGCATCGCGCAGTTCGTCGTCGCCCGTCTTCAGTTGTTTGCGCAACCGCGTGAAGTCGCGCGCGGCGAGCAGTTCCAGATAGTTCGACACGATCTCGAGCGCGAGCGTGCGCGTGGGCGACGAATTGACGCGCAGCAGCTGCAGCTTGAGGCACTCGGAAGCCGAACGCGCGCCCACGCCGGCGGGGTCGAAGCTGTGCAGCAGCGCTAGCGCCGCGTTGAATTCGTCGGCGTCGACTTCTAGTTCTTCGGGTATGTCGGCAAGAATTTCCTCACAGGTCACGCTGAGGTAGCCGTCTTCGTCGAGCGATTCGATGAGGAACGTGATGAGCGCCCGGTCGCGCTGGCTCGCGTTCGTTTCGCGCAGCTGCGCCATGAGATGGTCGCGCAGCGTGGTGGTCGATTCGTGGATTTGCAGCGGCGGCAGGTCGTCGTCGTCGGAGGCGTTGCCGGAGCGGCCGTAGTCGTCCAGATTCCACTGGCTCGCCTCGCCGTTCGAGTCGCCGCCCAGGCCGTCGTACTCGTCCACGCCTCGCGGCTCGCTTTCGCTGTTCTCGCCGCTGCCGTTAGATGCTGTGCTCGAGCTGTTCGCGCCCTGCATCGGTTCGGCGCCGGAGGGCGTGGGCGGCTGTGCGATGACCGAGCCGTCCGCGGCCACGCGCAGCGGGCTCGCGATCCAGTCGTCCTCGTTCTCGAGCAGCGGGTTCTGCGAGATCGCCGTGGCGACCTCCTGCTGCAGTTCGAGCGTCGACAGCTGCAGCAGCCGGATGGACTGTTGCAGTTGTGGCGTGAGCGCAAGATGCTGCGAGAGGCGGAGTTGGAGGCTGGCTTTCATGGCGGTGTGCGAACCATTGTAAAGAGTTTGCCACGCGGACGAAACCACAGGGCATTCGCAAAAACGAGCGTGCGCCGCGCCGGTGCGTGCCCGGAATTTGGTGCGCAAACAGGGGGCGCTGCTCGTCCTGCCATGCACCGTTTTGGGGGCAAGGTCGATACAGCGGAGTTACACGGGGAAACGCGAAAGATGAGACCGGAAAAACGCGGAAGCGGATTGCGCTCGCCCGGTGGATGCTGCGGGACAGCGGTGAGCGGGCGCGCGCGGTGTGCGATGCGCGCCCCGGGGCTTACATGCGGAAGTGCTCGCCGAGATAGACGCGGCGCACGTTCTCGTTCTCGATGATCTCGCCGGGCGCGCCGGCCGCGAGCACGCTGCCGTCGCTGATGATGTACGCGTGGTCGCAGATGCCGAGCGTTTCGCGCACGTTGTGGTCCGTGATCAGCACGCCGATGTTGCGCTGCTTGAGGAACTTCACGATCTTCTGGATTTCCAGCACGGCGATCGGGTCGACGCCCGCGAACGGCTCGTCGAGCAGGATGAAGCTCGGGTCGGTTGCGAGCGCGCGCGCGATTTCAACGCGACGACGCTCGCCGCCCGAGAGCGACAGCGCCGGGTTCTCGCGCAGGTGCGCGATCTGCAGCTCGTCGAGCAGCGCTTCGGCGCGCTCGGTGATGACGTCTTTCGACAGACGTTTGCCGTTGCCGTCCACCTGCAGTTCGAGCACCGCGCGGATGTTCTCCTCGACGGTGAGCTTGCGGAACACCGAAGCTTCCTGCGGCAGATACGACAGGCCGAGCGCCGCGCGCTTGTGGATGGGCAGCAGGCTGATGGAGCTGCCGTCGAGATCGATCTCGCCGGCGTCGAGCGGCACGAGACCCACGATCATGTAGAACGAGGTGGTCTTGCCGGCGCCGTTGGGGCCGAGCAGTCCGACCACTTCGCCGCTTTTCACGTCGAGCGAAACGTCCTTGACGACGGTGCGCGAGCCATAGCGCTTCTTCAGGTTGCGCACGACGAGCGTGCTCGTCTTGCCGGCCAGCTGGCGGCCGTAGCTTTGGGGGGCGGTGATGGTATTCACTGTGGCGGCGCTTCCTGCAGCTTGGTGGACGGCGTGAGCGCGGCCGGGGCGCCGGCCGCGGGCTGTGCACCCGTGGTGGTGTTGCGCGGCGAGAGCATGGCGCGAACGCGGCCGCCGGGGTTGCCGGGACCCGCGACGTCCTTGCCGGAGCGCGCCGTATAGAAGTCGTTCTGGCCATCGTACGTGACGACGCTGCCGTGAACCTGATCCATTACTGTCGAGAGGCCTTGCAGGCGGCGCACCGTGGCGCGCGTCGTGAGCGTGGTGAGGTCCTGCTTGCCGTCGTAATCGATGCGCTCGGCCGTGCCGTCGACGTATTCGTCGAGGCCTTCGCGCTTCTGGCGGAAGTAGGCGAGCTTCTCGGCGGGCGTGCCCGGCGCGACGGTGCCGGTCGCGAACTGGTAGCCCTGCGGGTCCTGCGTGACGACGAGCCTGTCCGCCTTGATGAGGATCGTGCCCTTGGTGGCGACCACGTGGCCGGTGAAGACGGTCTGCTGCTTCAGATCGTCATACGTCATGTTGTCCGCTTCGATATTGAGCGGCTTGTCCTTGTCGGCGCGCTCGGCGTGAGCCGCGGGCGCGAGGCCGGCGAACAGCAGGGCGCCGGCGAGCGCCATCAGCGCCGCGAAGCGTGCGCGGCGCGCGTCGGGCGAACGGCCGTTCAGTGGACGGGGAAGCGAATCGTTCATGCAATCGTGCCTTGCGTGGACGGCCCGGCGTTCAGGACGAGCCGCCGGAGTCAGCCGGGGCGATGGCTCCACGGACGTTGCCGAAGAGCTGGATGACCCGGGAGACATTGTTGTAGTTCATGCCGCTGGTGGCCGTCATGACCGACTGGCCGCGTCGAAGTTTAACCGGCTTTTCAGTCAGGATCACATCGTCGTTCACGAGCACTTTGAAATGCTCGGAATCAGCCTGCATTTCCGGGTCGCCGGCGCCAGCCGCGCGCAGGATGCGCGCGTTGTCGTACAGATTGACGATCGAGGCGTCGGCGTTGACCGTGCCGCGCAGCCCCGTGGCCGTGACGATCGGCTTGCCGGGCTGGAAGGCGCGCACGGCGGGGTTCGTGAGGTCGCTGTTCTCGTCGTCCTCGTAGTGAACCATGTGCGTGGCCGTGAGCCGGTACTGCGTGGCGCCCGACTGGTCGAGCTCGGACACCGAGAAGTTGTCGGCGAAATAATCGGGCGTATGCGTGAGCGGACGCGGCGCCGCCTCCTTCTCGCGCGGCTGGACGGCCTGCAGCAGCCACCACGTGAAACCGGCGAGCGCGGCGACGCACACGAGCGGCACGAGCGAAGTGAGGCGGAACTTCTGGTTCATCGCGGCATCCCGGCGAGCGGCGCGCAGGCCGCGGCGAGCAGGGCGTCGTAGCGGTTCTGCGCGCGCAGGATCAGGTCGGTGACTTCGCGCACGGCGCCGTGGCCGCCCGTCTTGTCGGACACCCAGTGGGCGCGCGAGAGCACGTCAGGATGGGCGTTCGCGGGCGCGGCGGCGAAGCCGACCTGGAGCATCACGCCGAGGTCGGGCCAGTCATCGCCCATGTAGCCGCACGCTTCGGGCGCAATGCCGGTTTGCGAGAGCAGCTCGGCGAACGCCACGCGCTTGTCTTCCGCGCCTTGCCACAGGTGCGTGATCTTCAGTTCCTTCGCGCGCACGGCGACGATCTCCGAGCGACGTCCGGTGATGATGGCCGTGTCGATGCCGGCTTCGCGCAGGAGCTTGGCGCCGTGGCCGTCGAGCGAGTTGAACGCCTTCATCGTGTCGCCCGCGCCGGTGAAGAGCAGACCGCCGTCGGTCAGCACACCGTCGATGTCGAAAATCATGAGGCGCACGCGCGCGGCGCGTGCGGTTGCGTCGAGTGGGGTAGCCATCAGATCACCTTCTTGGAGAACAGGTCGTGCATGTTGAGGGCGCCGATCAGCGTGCCCTCGGCATCGACAACCAGCATCTGATTGATGCGATGGCGCTCCATCAGTTCCACAGCTTCGACAGCAAGTTGGTCCGGGCCGATGGTGCGCGGGCCTTTCGTCATGACCTGCGCGATCGGCAGGTCGCGGAAATCGCCCACGCGCTCGAGCACGCGGCGCAGGTCGCCGTCGGTGAAAATGCCTTGCACGTGGCCGTCGGCGTTGACGACCGCCGTCATGCCCATGCGCTTGGCCGTGAGCTGGAAGAGGGCGTCGCGCACGGTGACGTCGTCGCGCACCTTCGGAATTTCGTCGCCCGTGCGCATCACGTCGCGCACGTAGGTCAAGAGGCGCCGGCCGAGCGCGCCGCCCGGATGCGAGCGCGCGAAGTCGTCGGCGCCAAAGCCGCGGGCGTCGAGCACCGCGACCGCAAGCGCGTCGGAAAGCGCGAGCGCCGCCGTCGTGCTGGCGGTGGGCGCGAGGTTCAGCGGGCAGGCTTCCTTCTCCACGCCGGCGTCCAGATGCACGTCGCAGAGCTGGCCGAGCGTCGATTGCGGGCGATTGCCCGTCATGCCGATGAGCTTCGCGCCAATGCGCTTGACGAGCGGCAGGATCGCCACGAGTTCTTCGGATTCGCCGGAATTCGACAGGCCGATGAAGACGTCGTCGGCGGTGACCATGCCGAGGTCGCCGTGGCTCGCTTCCGCCGGGTGCACGAAGAACGCCGGGGTGCCCGTGGAGGCCAGCGTGGCCGCGAGTTTGCGGGCAATATGGCCCGATTTGCCGATGCCGGAAACGACCACGCGTCCGCGGCAACTGAGGATAAGGTCAACCGCGCCGACGAAGTTGTCGTCGAGCCGGTCGCGAAGCCCGCGCACGGCGTCCGCTTCGATGTCGAGCACGTTGCGAGCGAGCTTCAGCGCCCGGTCGCCATTGATTTTCGCTATCATCCGCGGAGTATAGCAAAGGCGTCTGCGCGCCGCGCCAGCGCCCCCAGCGCCAAAACACCGTGCGCGAGCCGCCTGGCTTGCCCAGCCGTTTCTCCGTAGCCCTTCCCATGTAGCCGCCTTTGCGTCGATCATTGACCCGGCGCGGGGCAGAATTTGCATCGCCGGTACCGCTGACGAACGAGGACGCTTCACACGATGATCTCCCCGCTGGAAATGACGCTGTTCCTGCTGCTCGCCTCGGTGGTTGGCGTCGTGCTGTTTCGTTATCTGAATTTGCCGCCGATGCTCGGCTATCTCACGGTCGGCATTCTCGTGGGCCCGCGCTCGCTCGGCATCGTGCCGGACACGCACGGCGCGCAGAATCTGGCCGAGTTCGGTGTCGTGTTCCTGATGTTCTCCATTGGCCTCGAGTTCTCGCTCTCGAAGCTGCGCGCCATGCGCCACGCCGTGTTCGGCCTCGGGCTCTCGCAGGTGCTCGGCACGATCGTGGTCGCGCTGTTGCTCGGGCTCGTGCTGGAGCCATGGGTGCATATCACGTGGCAGGCGTGCGTGGCGCTGGGCGGCGCGCTCGCCATGTCGTCCACGGCTATCGTCAGCAAGATGCTTTCCGAGCGGCTCGAGATCGAGTCGGAGCATGGCCGCAATATTCTGGGCGTGCTCCTGTTCCAGGATCTGGCCGTGGTGCCGCTTCTCATCGTGATCGCAGCGTTCGGCGGCTCGGGAGCGTCGCTCGTCGAGTCGCTCGGCACGGCGGCGGTGAAGATCGTGCTCGCGCTCGGCATTCTGCTCATCGTCGGGCAGAAGTTCATGACGCGCTGGTTCAACGTCGTCGCGCGGCGCCGCTCGCAGGAGCTGTTCGTGCTCAACGTGCTGCTCGTCACACTGGGCGCGGCGTTCATCACCGACAAGTTCGGCCTCTCGCTCGCGCTCGGCGCGTTCATCGCGGGCATGCTGATCGCCGAGACGCCGTACAAGCATCAGGTGGAAGAAGACATCAAGCCGTTTCGCGACGTGCTGCTGGGCCTCTTCTTCGTGACCACGGGCATGCTGCTCAACCCGCACGTGATCTGGCAGCACCCGATCATGGTGGCGGCGTTCTTCCTCGGGCCGGTCGTGCTCAAGGCCGTGCTCATCACGGCGCTCACGCGTATTTTCGGCGCTTCGCCCGGCGTGGCCATGCGCACGGGCCTCGGTCTCGCGCAGGCCGGCGAATTCGGCTTCGTGCTGCTGAACCTCATTCTCGACAAGCATCTCGTCGATCCGACGCTTTTGCAGGCGATTCTCGCGGCGATGCTGCTGTCGATGCTCGCCGCGCCGTTCCTGATCCAGAACGCCGACCGCATCGTGCTGCGCCTCTCCTCGACGGAATGGATGCAGCAGTCGCTGATGATGACGCGCATCGCCACGCAAAGCATCAAGCAAAGCGGCCACGTGATCGTGTGCGGCTATGGCCGCGCGGGGCAGAACCTCGCGCGCATGCTCGAATACGAGGGCCTTTCGTATGTGGCGCTCGACCTCGACCCGGACCGCGTGGCGGCGGCTGGGGCAGCGGGCGAGTCGGTGGTGTTCGGCGACGCGGCGCGGCGCGAGTCGCTCGTCGCGGCGGGCATCCACCGGGCGGCTGCGGTGGCGATCACGTATGCCAACACGCAATCGGCGTTTCGCGTGCTCCATCACATTCACGAGCTGGAGCCCACCTTGCCCGTGATCGTTCGCACGGTGGACGACGCCGATCTCGAACGCCTGCTCGCGGCGGGCGCGACCGAGGTGATTCCGGAGATCGTGGAAGGCAGCCTCATGCTCGCCTCGCACATGCTGGTGCTGATGGGCGTGCCGATGCGGCGCGTGGTGCGCCGCGTGGAGGAGCTGCGCGACGAGCGCTACAGCCTGCTGCGCGGCTACTTCCACGGCACCGACGACGTAGGCGAGGACGGTCACGAGCAGGTGCGGCTACAATCCGTACCGGTCGACGAGCGCGCCGACGCCGTGGGCCGCACGCTCGCGGAACTGGGTCTGTTCGACCTCGGCGTCGAGGTGACGGCGATACGCCGCCACGGCATTCGCGGCGTGGAACCGGACCCATCGACCAAGCTGCGTCAGGCAGACATCGTCGTGCTGCGCGGTTTGCCCGAGCAGCTTGCGCAGGCCGAAGAGCGGCTTTCGCGGCATCGCAAGCCGGGCGCAGCCGGCGCGGGCGCGGCGGCGGCCTGATACTGATACGCCTCTGAAGCCGTCATTGCGAAGTCCAGCTTGCGGGGTCCCGCCCCGTTTAAGCGGTCCTGCCGTCGTTTATTCATTCAGTCACTAGCGTCACTACCCGGAGAAATCATGTCCAACGCACCTGCGAACCCGAGCGCTGAAGCCGCCCAGTTCGTGAAAAGCCTGATCCGCACGGTGCCCGACTGGCCTGCGCCGGGAGTGCAGTTCCGCGATATCACGCCGCTCATCGGTCATCCGAAGGGCCTGCGCGTGCTGATCGACCTGTTCGTCGAGCGCTATGTCGATGCGAAACTCGACTACGTGGCGGGGCTCGACGCGCGCGGCTTCATCATCGGGCCGATCGTCGCGTATGAGTTGAACGTGGGCTTCATTCCGATCCGCAAGATCGGCAAGCTGCCGTACAAGACCGTTTCCGAGACCTACAAGCTCGAATACGGCGAAGCGACTGTCGAGATTCACGAAGACGCCTGCGGCAAAGGCGACCGCGTCGTGATCGTCGACGACCTGATCGCCACGGGCGGCACCATGATGGCCGGCAAGCTGCTGCTCGAACGTCTGGGCGCAAGCGTTGTGGAAGGCGCCGCGATCATCGACCTGCCGGATCTGGGCGGTTCGAAGCTGCTTACCGACGCAGGCCTGCCGCTCTTCACCGTGACCGCCTTCGGCGGGCATTAATCGCCACCGAACCCCGAACGCACACCGCCACGAGTCGATCTCATGCCGAATTTCGCACTCTTTCTCGCTACGTCCATCGCCATCACCTTCGCGCCGGGCCCCGACAATCTGCAGGTGCTCGCGCGCGGCATTTCGCAGGGCCGCGCCGCCGGTCTCGTGGCCGCGCTCGGCTTTGCCGCGGGCGTGACGTTCCACATCACGCTCGCCACGCTCGGCGTGGCCGCCGTGCTGCGCTCGTCGCCGCTCGCATTCCAGATTCTCAAGCTCGCGGGCGCTGCGTATCTCGTGTGGATCGGCGTGAAGGCGCTGCGCAGCCAGGGTCTCGCCGCCGCCGGCGACCGGCCGCGCCAGCCGCTTTCCGCGATCTTTCGCCAGAGCGTGCTCGGCAACATGATGAATCCGAAGGTGACGCTCTTCTTCGTCGTGTTCCTGCCGCAGTTCGTCGATGCGCATGGCGCGCAGAGCGTCACGCTGCAGATGCTCGAACTCGGCCTCGCGTTCATGGCGCAGACGGTCGTGGTGTTCTCCATTTTCGGTTTGTGCGCGGGCACGATCGGCAGCTGGTTGAAGCGCCGTCCGCGTGCCGGCCTGTGGCTCGATCGCTTTGCCGGCCTGACCTTCATCGCCATTGGTATTCGCATCGCCCTGCGCGACTGATCTACGGAGTCCTGATCGATGACCTTGCCTTGCATTATCGACGCGCGGCGTTTCGATGCCGGCGCGCATCTGCCGTTTCATATCGGCGACGAGCGCGTGGGCTGGATACGCGCAAACGACGTGGCGCTGCTCGCGCGCTGGCCCGACGTGTTCGAGATCGACGGCGATGCCGATAGCGCGCGTGTGACGCTCGCCCCACAGTTCGACAACGTCTCGACGCGCAGCGCTGCGCTCGGCTCGGTGATCGGCGCACTCGCAGCCGAAGGGCACATTCCGGGCTGGCGCAACGAAACCTACGCGATCCGCAACGCCTTCGACGCGCCGCCGCTCGCCTTTATCGAACGCGCGGCCTCGCGCTTTTTCGGCACGATGACGTACGCGGTGCATCTGAACGGCGTCGTAGAATACGCGGATGCCGTGTCGCCCGGCGCGCCGCAATTGTGGATCGCGCGGCGCAGCGACACCAAGGCCACCGACCCCGGCATGCTGGATAACGTCGTGGCGGGCGGCATCGGCTGGGGCCTCGGCATCGAGGCCACGCTCGTGAAGGAATGCTGGGAAGAGGCGGGCATCGCCGAGGACCTGGCGCGCGAGGCGCGCGCGGGCCGCACCGTGCACGTGCTGCAGTCGCTGCCGGAAGGCACGCAGGCCGAGCAGATCTTCATCTACGATCTCGTGCTCCCGGCCGACTTCGTGCCGCACAACCAGGACGGCGAAGTGGGCGAGCATCGCCTCGCGCGCATCGACGAAACTGCGCGCTGGATCGAGGAGGGCGCGATGACGGTCGACGCGAGCCTCGCGACGCTCGACTGCCTGCTGCGCCGCCAATGGATAGACGAAGACGCGTGCGAGGGCATGGCCGCGATCTTCGAACCGCCGACGCTGTGAAAGGGCGCCGGTTCTTTTAGCAAAGCCCAAAGCCCTTTTAGCAACACCAAAGTATTGACGGGAGTTACCAAGGTCATGTCGACCGATCACAGCTTCATCCTCAAACTGTCGTGCGCCGACCGGCCTGGCATCGTGCATGCCGTGTCGGGCTTTCTGTTCGATCGCGGCAGCAATATTCTCGACTCGGCCCAGTTCGGCGACAGCCACACGGGCGAGTTCTTCATGCGTGTGCACTTCCAGCAAGTGGGCGGCGACCCGGGCCTCGACGGCCTGCGCAGCGCGTTCGAGCCGCTCGCGCAAGAGTTCGGCATGCGCTGGGAACTGCATGACGCGAACGTGAAGCCGCGCGTCGTCATCATGGTCTCGAAGATCGGCCATTGCCTGAACGACCTGCTGTTCCGCTATCGCACCGGCCAGCTGCCCATCGAGATTCCGGCGATCATCTCGAATCACAAGGACTTCTATCAGCTCGCCGCGAGCTACAACATTCCGTTCCATCACTTCCCGCTGCTCGGCGGCACGGATGCCGACAAGGCCGCGCAGGAAGCGCGCGTGCTCGAAGTGGTGAACCGCGAAGGCGTCGATCTCGTGGTGCTCGCACGCTACATGCAGATCCTCTCGCCGCAGCTTTGCCGGGCGCTCGAAGGCCGCGCGATCAACATCCATCACTCGTTCCTGCCGAGCTTCAAGGGCGCGAAGCCGTACTACCAGGCGTTCGATCGTGGCGTGAAGCTCATTGGCGCAACGGCGCACTACGTGACGTCCGATCTCGACGAAGGCCCGATCATCGAGCAGGAAGTGGAGCGCGTGGATCACAACATGACGCCGGACCAGCTCACCGCCATCGGCCGCGACGTGGAGTGCGTGACGCTCGCGCGCGCGGTGAAGTGGCACGTTGAGCACCGCATCGTGCTCAACGGGCACAAGACGGTCGTGTTCCGCTGATCGTTCATTGATCGCGTGCGACACCATGCCGTAGCGTGTTTCATGACACGCTACGGCTTTTCGAAATATTCTTGTTGTTCACCGGCGCGTTCGCACGCATGCGATTTTTCTTCCGCGCCAACCCATTTCACCCGTACTACTCCTTAAGTTCTAGCGGCGCATCGTCGCGCACTCCCTGCGGAGAATAGTCGGCACCTTTCGTCTTTCCTACGCTTGTCACGTCAACAAAACGACAAGAGGGAAAACATGAAAGCCGCCCCATTCCCGCAGGCGGAACCGGTAGCCGATAGCCGTGCCTGGCGCGTGCTCGGTTCGAGCACTTTCGCGTTCACGATCTGCTTTGCCGTCTGGATGATGTTCGCCATCCTCGGCATTCCGCTCAAGAAGCAGCTTCACCTCACCGATACCGAATTCGGCCTGATCGCCGCGATGCCCGTGCTCACCGGCTCGCTTGCCCGCGTGCCGCTCGGCATCTGGACCGATCGCGTGGGCGGCCGCAGCGTCTTCTTCATCACCATGCTCGCGACGATCGTGCCGATCTGGCTCGTCTCGTACGCAACGCAACTGTGGCAATTCCTCGTGCTCGGCCTGTTCGTGGGGTTCGCTGGCGCATCGTTCTCGGTGGGCACGCCGTATGTCGCGCGCTGGTTCCCGAAGTCGCGCCAGGGTTTCGCCATGGGCATCTTCGGCGCCGGCAACTCGGGCGCCGCGCTCAACAAGTTCGTGGCGCCCGTGCTGATCGTCGCGGCCGGCACGTGGACCATCGTACCGAAGGTCTACGCCGTCGCGATGCTCGTGACCGCGCTGCTGTTCTGGATGTTTTCCGCGAGCAACCCGGCGCACCGCGTGCCCGGCACGGCCACCGTGGCGAGCCAGATGCGCGTGCTCGCCGACCCGCGAGTGCTGCGCTATGCGCAGTACTACTCGGTGGTGTTCGGCGGCTATGTCGGCCTTTCGTTGTGGATGCCGCAGTACTACGTGAACCAGTACGGCTTCGGCATCGAGCACGCCGCGTTTCTCGCTGCCTGTTTCTCGTTGCCCGGCGGCGTACTGCGCGCGCTCGGCGGCTGGCTCTCCGACCGCTACGGTGCCTATCGCACGACGTGGGCCGTGATGTGGGTCGCGCTCGCGTGCTTCTTCCTGCTCAGCTACCCGCCAACCGACTTCACGATCCACGGCGCGCATGGCCCGATCGGCCTGCATATCGGCACGGGACCGGTGTTCTACACCGTGCTGATGTTCGTTGTCGGCATTGCGATGGCGGTGGGCAAGGCGTCGGTCTTCAAGTTCATCGGCGATGAGTACACCGAGAACATCGGCGCCGTCTCCGGCGTCGTGGGGCTGGCGGGCGGTCTCGCGGGTTTCGTGCTGCCGATCCTGTTCGGCCTGCTCGTCGACCTGACGGGCGTGCGCACCACCTGTTTCATGCTGATGTTCGGCGCCACCGTGGTGAGCCTGCTGTTCATGCACTTCTCGTTCCGTCCCGAAGCGCTCGCTGTCGGCCGCGCAAAGCTCGCCCGGAAAGTTCGAGCCGCGACGCCAGCGCTGAAGGAAATCACGTACTCCGAATGATCCCACTCGCGCCGCGCGTGCGGCGCCTACTGTACGAGCACAATCATGTCCAAATATCTCCTGACCCAATGGGAACCTGAGAACACCCGGTTCTGGCAGGCTTCCGGCGAGCAGATCGCCACCCGCAACCTGTGGATTTCGATTCCGGCGCTGATGCTGGCGTTCGTGGTGTGGTCGCTGTGGAGTGTCACGGTCGTCAATCTCGACAAGGGCGGCTTTCACTTCACGAAGAACGAACTCTTCTGGCTCACGGCGCTGCCCGCGCTTTCAGGCGCCACGCTGCGCATCTTCTATTCGTTCCTCGTGCCGATCTTCGGCGGCCGCCGCTTCACGGCGATCTCCACGGCGAGCCTGTTGATTCCGGCCTTCGGCATGGGCTTCGCACTGCGCGATCCGTCCACCTCGTATTCGACGCTGCTCGTGCTCGCATTGCTGTGCGGTCTTGGCGGCGCGAATTTCAGCTCGTCGATGGCGAACATCAGCTTCTTCTTTCCGAAGGCGCGTAAAGGCTTCGCCACCGGCCTCAATGCGGGCATCGGCAACCTCGGTGTCTCGCTCGTGCAGTTCGTCACGCCGATCGTCATCTCGACGGCCGTGTTCGCGGGCCTGCTCGGCGACGGCCAGACCTACGTGAAGAACGGCGTCGAGCACAGCATCTGGCTGCAGAACGCGGGCTTCGTGTGGATTCCGCTCATCGTCGTCTCTTCGTTCGCCGCATGGTTCGGCATGAACGACATCGCCGATGCGAAGGCCTCGTTCAGCGAGCAGGCCGTGATCTTCCGCCGCGCGCACAACTGGATCATGTGCTTCCTCTATGTCGGCACGTTCGGCTCGTTCATCGGTTTCTCGGCTGGCCTCGCGCTCCTCACGAAGGCGGAGTTTCCCGCCGTCAACCCGACCGCATGGGCCTTCCTCGGGCCGCTCGCCGGCGCGCTCACGCGCCCTGTTGGCGGCTGGATCTCGGACAAGCTCGGCGGCGCGCGCGTCACGCTCTGGACCTTTCTCGCGATGATCGTCGCGGTGATGGGCGTGATCGTGTTCCTGCCGGGCGGCGCGCTGGGCGGCGCACAGGGCAGCTTCGCCGGCTTCCTCGCGATGTTCGTCGTGCTGTTCGCGCTCACCGGCATTGGCAATGGCTCGACCTTCCGCATGATTCCCGTGATCTTCCTCACGCAGCATCAACGCGCGGCGAGGGGCAAGGGCGAAAACGCGCAACGCAGCGCGCTCGCCGAAGCGGGCAAGGAGTCGGCGGCGGTGCTCGGCTTCGCTGGCGCGATGGGCGCATACGGCGGCTTCTTCATTCCGAAGAGCTTCGGCACGTCGCTCGACATGACCGGCTCGCCGGTTGGCGCGCTCGTGTGCTTCATCGGCTTCTATGTGGTGTGCGCGGCGGTGACGTGGTTGTTCTACGCGCGCCGCAACGCGTCCATGCCGTGCTGAGTCCTGCGGGGACTAGTCCTTTGGGAGTAGCGCGGCACATGGGGACTCATCCCAAAGCGCTGCCCGAACTCTCCCCTTGATGAATGGGCAGGCAAGCGCCTGCTCGCCATACTCGGATTGATACGAGCGCCAGGCGCGACGCATGCAGCGCATGCAAACGGCGACAGGCGCGATCGATCGATTCCAGCAGCAGTTCGGAGAACCTGATGAGTCATTTTCTGGACCGGTTGAAGTTCATGTCGCGCGTGAAGTCGACGTTTTCGAAGGGCCACGGCGCGGTGGTGAACGAGGACCGCAAGTGGGAAGACGGCTATCGCAGCCGCTGGCAGCACGACAAGATCGTGCGCTCGACCCACGGCGTGAACTGCACGGGCTCGTGCTCGTGGAAGGTCTACGTGAAGAACGGCCTGATCACCTGGGAAACGCAGCAGACCGACTATCCGCGCACGCGAGCGGACCTGCCCAATCACGAACCGCGTGGCTGTCCGCGTGGCGCATCGTATAGCTGGTACGTGTACTCGGCGCAACGCGTGAAGTATCCGATGATCCGCGGCCGCCTGATCGAGATGTGGCGCGAGGCGCGCAAGACGCTCGGGCCGGTCGATGCATGGGCATCGATCGTCGAGGACCCGAAGAAGGCCGCGCACTACAAGCGTGTGCGCGGCCAGGGCGGCTTCGTGCGCGCGGACTGGGACACGGCCACCGAGATGATCGCGGCGGCCAACGCCTACACCATCGGCAAGTACGGCCCCGATCGCGTGGTGGGCTTTTCGCCCATTCCGGCCATGTCGATGGTCTCGTACGCCGCGGGCGCGCGTTATCTGAGCCTGATCGGCGGGGCGTGTCTGTCGTTCTACGACTGGTATTGCGACTTGCCGCCCTCGTCGCCGCAGGTGTGGGGCGAGCAGACGGACGTGCCCGAATCGGCCGACTGGTACAACTCCACGTATCTCATGGTGTGGGGCTCGAATGTGCCGCAAACGCGCACGCCCGACGCCCACTTCTACACCGAAGTCCGTTACAAGGGCACGAAAACGGTCGCGGTGTCGTCCGACTTCGGTGAGATGGTGAAGTTCGGTGATATCTGGCTCGCGCCGAAGCAGGGCACCGATGCGGCGCTCGCGCTCGCGATGGGCCACGTGGTGCTCAAGGAGTTTCACGCGAGCGGCAAGTCCGCGTACTTCAGCGACTACGTGAAGCAGTACACCGACATGCCGATGCTCGTCACGCTTAGCTCACGCGACGGCGCGCTCGTGCCGGACCAGTTCCTGCGCGCGTCGCAACTCGCCGCGAATCTCGACGAGGCGAACAACCCGCAATGGAAGACGCTCGCGATCGATTCGACCACCGGCGACATCGTCGCGCCGAATGGCTCGATCGGATTCCGCTGGGGCGAAAGCAAGCACGATGGCGGCAAGAAGGTGGGCCGCTGGAACCTCGAAATGAAGGACGGCGGCAGCGGCCGCGAAATCGATCCGCTGTTGTCGCTCGTCGATCAACATGACGAAGTGGTCGAAGTGGGCTTCCCGTACTTCGGCGGAGAACATGGCGCGCTGCTCGCGCGGCGTGTGCCCGTGAAGCGCGTGGCGCTGGCGGACGGCACGAGCGCGCTGGTCGCCACCGTCTACGATCTGCAGATGGCCAACTACGGCGTCGACCAGGGTCTGGGCGGCCCGAACGTCGCATCCTCCTATGACGACGACGTGCCCTGCACGCCCGCCTGGCAGGAGAAGCACACCACGGTGCCGCGCAAGCTCGTGATCCAGGTGGCGCGCGAATTCGCCGACAACGCCGACCGCACGCGCGGCAAGAGCATGGTGATCGTGGGCGCGGCGCTCAATCACTGGTATCACAACGACATGATCTACCGCGGCATCATCAACCTGCTGATGATGTGCGGCTGTATCGGCCAGAGCGGCGGCGGCTGGGCGCATTACGTGGGCCAGGAAAAGCTGCGTCCGCAGTTCGGCTGGGCGCCGCTCGCATTCGCGCTCGACTGGTCGCGTCCGCCGCGCCAGATGAACGGCACGTCGTTCTTCTACAACCACACGAGCCAGTGGCGTCACGAGAAGGTGAGCGTCGATGAGATTCTCGGCCCGGGCGCGGACCGCGAGCGCTACAAGAACCTCTCGATGCTCGACCTCAACGCGAAGTCCGAGCGCATGGGCTGGCTGCCTTCGGCGCCGCAACTGGGCGCGAATCCGCTCGACGTGGTGGACGCCGCGCAGCGCGCGGGCGTGCCGCCGATGCAATACACCGTCGATCAACTGAAGTCGGGCGCGTTGAATTTTGCCTGCGACGACCCCGACAATCCCGCGAACTTCCCGCGCAACATGTTCGTGTGGCGCTCGAACATCATGGGCAGTTCGGGCAAGGGCCACGAGTACTTCCTGAAGTACCTGCTCGGCACGCAGAATGCGCTGTTCGGCGACGAAGCCGATGCGATCAAGCCCTCCGAAGTGAACGTACGCGAAGCGGCCGAGGGCAAGCTCGACCTGCTCACCGTGCTCGACTTCCGCATGAGCACGACCTGCCTCTACGGTGACATCGTGCTGCCCTCGGCCACGTGGTACGAGAAGGACGACCTCAACACGTCGGACATGCATCCGTTCATCCATCCGCTTTCGGAGGCGGTGCAGCCGTTGTGGGAGAGCAAGACCGACTGGGAGATCTACAAGGCCATCGCGAAGAAGTTTTCGGAGATCGGCGGTGAGCATCTGGGCAAGCGCACGGACCTCGTGTGTACGCCGCTCATGCACGACACGCCCGGCGAGCTCGGTCAGGCGTTCGAGCCGCAGGACTGGCGTCTTGGCGAATGCGATCTCATCCCCGGCAAGACCGCGCCTTCGATGACGCTCGTCGAGCGCGACTATCGCGAGATCTACAACAAGTTCACCTCGGTCGGGCCGCTGCTGGAGAAGCTCGGCAACGGCGGCAAGGGCATCAACTGGAACACCGTGCACGAGGTGGGCGAGTTCGCGCAGCTCACGGGCATCCAGCAGAACCGCGGCGCGGCCGAAGGACGCCCGCGTCTGGATACGGCCATCGACGCGGCGGAGATGATCCTCACCTTCGCGCCGGAAACCAACGGCCATGTTGCAGTGAAGGCGTGGGACGCGCTCTCGAAGATCACGGGCCGCGATCACACGCATCTGGCCGAAGGCCGCGAGCACGACAAGATCCGCTTTCGCGACGTGCAGGCGCAGCCGCGCAAGATCATCTCCGCGCCGACGTGGTCGGGGCTCGAATCGGAAGAGGTGAGCTACAACGCGGGCTATACGAACGTGCACGAGCTGATTCCATGGCGCACGCTCACGGGCCGTCAGCAGTTCTATCAGGATCACCGCTGGATGCTCGACTTCGGCGAAGGCCTGTGCAACTACAAGCCCGCCATCGACACGAAGACGACTTCGCCCATGCTCGGCGCGAAACCCAACGGCGAGCACGAACTCGTGCTGAACTGGATCACGCCGCACCAGAAGTGGGGCATCCACTCCACGTACACGGACAACCTGCGCATGCTCACGCTCTCGCGCGGCGGTCCGCACGTGTGGGTATCGGAAGCCGAGGCGAAGGAAGCGGGGCTCGTCGACAACGACTGGGTCGAAGTGTTCAACGTGAACGGCACGCTCACGGCGCGCGTCGTGGTGAGCCAGCGCGTGCCGCGCGGTATGTGCCTCATGTATCACGCGCAGGAAAAGATCATCAACGTTCCCGGCGCGGAAACGAGCGGCATGCGCGGCGGCATTCACAACTCGGTCACGCGCACGGTGCTCAAACCCACGCACATGATCGGCGGCTACGCGCAACTCGCGTACGGCTTCAACTACTACGGCACGGTCGGCAGCAATCGGGACGAGTACGTGATCGTTCGCAAGATGAAGAAGGTCGAGTGGCTCGAAGGCCCGCTTTCCAACGTTGAGGAAGGAGCAGCATCATGAAAATCCGCGCCCAGGTGGCGATGGTCCTGAACCTCGACAAGTGCATTGGCTGCCATACGTGTTCCGTCACGTGCAAGAACGTGTGGACCTCGCGCGACGGCGTCGAGTACGCGTGGTTCAACAACGTCGAGACGAAGCCCGGCATCGGCTATCCGAAGGAATGGGAGAACCAGGAGAAGTGGAACGGCGGCTGGGTGCGCAACGCGAACGGCAAGATCGAGCCGCGCCAGGGCCCGAAGCTCAAGGTGCTGGCCAACTTGTTCGCGAACCCGAATCTGCCCGGCATCGACGACTATTATGAGCCGTTCACGTACGACTACGAGCATCTTCAGAACGCGCCTCTCTCGCAGACGCCGCCCACCGCGCGCCCCGTGTCGGTCATCACCGGCAAGAAGATGGACAAGATCCATTGGGGTCCTAACTGGGAAGACGACCTGGGCGGCGAGTTCGCTTCGCGCAGCCGCGACAAGCTGTTCGAGAACGTGCAGAAGGAGATGTACTCGACCTTCGAGAACACCTTCATGATGTATCTGCCGCGCCTGTGCGAGCACTGCCTGAACCCCGCGTGCGTGGCGTCGTGCCCCTCGGGCTCGGTGTACAAGCGCGAAGACGACGGCATCGTGCTCGTCGATCAGGACAAGTGCCGCGGCTGGCGCATGTGCATCTCGGGCTGCCCGTACAAGAAGATGTATTTCAACTGGAAGAGCGGCAAGGCCGAGAAGTGCATCTTCTGCTATCCGCGCATCGAGGCGGGGCAGCCTACCGTGTGCTCGGAAACCTGCGTGGGCCGCATCCGCTATCTGGGCGTGATGCTCTACGACGCGGACCGTATCAGCGAGGCGGCATCGGTCGAATCGACGCAGGATCTGTATCAATCGCAGCTCGACGTGTTCCTCGATCCGCACGATCCCGCCATCCAGGCCGAGGCGCGCCGCCAGGGCGTGCCGCAGAGCTGGCTCGACGCCGCCGTGCGCTCGCCGGTGTACCGCATGGCCGTGGAGTGGAAGATCGCGTTCCCGCTGCACCCCGAGTACCGCACGCTGCCGATGGTCTGGTACGTGCCGCCGCTTTCGCCGATCCAGTCGGCCGCGGACGCGGGCCACATCGGCATGGACGGCGTGATTCCCGATGTGGCGAGCCTGCGCATTCCCATGCGCTATCTCGCCAACCTGCTCACCGCTGGCGATGAAAAGCCCGTGATCTCGGCGCTGAACCGCATGCTGGCGATGCGCGCCTACAAGCGCGCCCAGGCCGTGGACGGCGTGAACGACAACGCGGTTCTCAACCACGCGGGCCTCACGCCCGAGCAGGTCGAGGACATGTACCGCACCATGGCGATCGCGAACTACGAGGACCGCTTCGTCGTGCCGTCGTCGCACAAGGAAATGGTCGAGGACTCGTTCAACGAGAAGGGCAGTTGCGGGTTCTCGTTCGGCAACGGGTGTTCGGGCGGCGTTTCCGAGGGCTCGCTGTTCGGCTCGAAGGTCGAAGGCAGCGTGGTGTATGTCGATATGCCGAAGTCGCGTCGCAAGACGCCTTCAGAAGCTTGAGCGGGAGGGCCACGATCATGTCGATTTATCCGGTTCTCTCCGCGCTGCTCGATTACCCCGAGGAGCCCTTGCTCGACGCGCTCGACGAGATCGAAGCCGCGCTTGTCACCGTACCGATCGGCGCATTCGCGCTGCAGGAACTGGCGCCGCTCATCGCGGCGCTGCGTGAGCGCTCGCTCGTCGAGTCGCAGGAAGCCTACGTCGCCACCTTCGACCGTAATCCCCGTCACTCGCTGCATCTGTTCGAGCACGTGCACGGCGAGAGCCGCGCGCGCGGCCAGGCGATGGTCGATCTGCTCGACGAGTACCGCACCCACGGCCTCGACATGGCGACGAGCGAACTGCCCGACTACGTGCCGCTCTTTCTCGAAGTGCTCGGCCTGATTGGCGAGGACGAGGCGAGCGCGCTGCTTGGCGAGGCGATTCATGTGCTCGCGGCGCTCGGCAATCAGCTCGAGAAGAGCGAAAGCCCCTATGCGGGCATCTTCACGGTGCTGTGCGAACTGAGCGATGTCGAGCCGTTGCCGCTCGTGGGCGCGCCCGTGCGCGACATGGACGAGGCGCTCGAACGCTTCGGCACCGGCGCGGACGGCGTCGAGCCGCTCATGCATGCGTTCGGCGCGAGCCACTCGCCGCAGGTCGTTCATTTCCACCCGCGAGCAGCGCATGCCGCTGCATCCGCCTGCGCAAAGGAATCGCCATGAACACGTTCAATCAGTTTTTGTTCGGCATCTATCCGTATATTGCCGCCGCCATCTTCCTGTTCGGCAGCCTCGCGCGCTTCGAGCGCGAGCAGTACACGTGGAAGGCGGACAGCTCGCAAATGCTCTATCGCGGGCATTTGCGGCTCGGCAATATCCTCTTTCACGTCGGCGTGCTCGGGCTCTTCTTCGGGCATCTGTTCGGTCTGCTCACGCCCGTTGCGGTGTGGGACTGGCTCGGCGTGCCGCATGCGGTCAAGCAACTCGTGGCGATGGTTGCGGGCGGCGTGATGGGCTCGATGTGTCTGGTGGGCCTCGCAATCCTGCTGCACCGCCGGCTTTCGAACGCGCGCGTTTCAGCCGTGACGCGCGTGGGCGACAAGGTGCTGTTGCTGTGGCTGCTCGTCACGCTGCTGCTCGGGCTCTCCACCATCGGCGAATCGGCGAGCCATATGGACGGCGCGATGATGGTGCGGCTCATGACCTGGGCGCAGCACATCGTCACCTTCCGCGGCGACGCCGCGAGCTACGTGATCGACGCGCCGCTCATCTTCCGCCTGCACCTCTTCATGGGCATGACGCTCTTCGTGATCTTCCCGTTCACGCGGCTCGTGCACGTGTGGAGCGGGTTCGCTTCTGTCACCTATCTCTCGCGCGCCTGGCAGCTCGTTCGTAGCCGCTAACGGCTAGCGCTTGCCACTGAAGTTTGCCTCTGGACGGCCGTGGGGATGGCCGTTCTTCGCGGGGAGCGAGCCACGCTCGCATTCCCCGCTTTTTTCACGTTGCGCACAGCTCAGGGGACCGCGCAACGTGAATCACCAGGGAAGGCAGGCGGCCTGATGCATAGTGTCGCAGTTGGCCGCGCGGACCGTGAGATGGCGCGCCGTCGGTGGTACTCCGTCAGATAATGTTGGCCATGCGCGCCGACGTTTCGGCGCAGCCGATTCCCGGTACCGGCCATGACTCCGTCTTCCGATTCCGCAACCGCTTCTGCATCCGCTGCTGCATCCGCTTCTGCATCCGCTCCTGCCGAATGTTCGGGCGCGCAGGCCGCGCCGTTCCCGAAGCGGCTTTCTACGCGCATCGTTGTGCTTTCCACGGTCGCGCTCGCGCTCGTACTCGCGATGATCAGCGGCACGCTCTGGCTCTCCTGGCAGCTCGAAGGCGGCGGCGCGGCGATCAACGATGCAGGCAGCCTGCGCATGCGCGCGAACGCGGTGGCGATCTCACTGTGGGAAGCCCGCACCGGCAAGCCCTCGCAAGTGGACGCCCAGATGCGCCAGCTCGACGAGACGCTGCGCGAATTGCGCGACGGCGATCCGGCGCGGCCGCTCTTTCTTCCCGCCGACGCGGGCATCCACGCGCAGTTCGAACGTGTCGCGGCAGCGTGGAACCAGGCGCTCAAGCCCGCTGCGCTGCGCGACCTCGCGGCCAGCGGGGGCGAGCCTTCGGCGTACATCGGCTTGCTGCCCGGCTTCGTCGACGAGGCGAACCGGCTGGTGAGCCTGATCGAGCGCGAGAACGCGCGCAAAACCGCGTGGCTGCGCATTTCGCAGGTCGCGCTCGCGGCGCTGTCGTGCGTGGGCACGATGGCGATCGTCTATCTGCTCTACCAGTGGTTCGTGGCGCCCGTGCAGCGATTGCAGGACGGGCTCGCGCGCATCGAGGCGCAGGAGTTCGACACGCGCTTGCCGGTCGAAACATACGACGAATTTGGTCATCTCACGCAGGGCTTCAACCGCATGGTCGCGGAGCTTCAGGCGCTGTACCAGGACCTTGCCGGGCGCGTGGACGCCAAGACCGCGCAACTGGCCGCGCAAAACCGCGAACTCGCCACGCTCTATGAGATGGCGGCATTTCTCAACACGCCGGGCCCGGCGGAAAGCGTGTGCCACGATTTCCTCACGCGCGTGATGCGCGAATTCGACGCCGACGGCGGCACGGTGCGCGTCGTGTCGCCTGACGACGGCAATCTGCATCTGCTCGTCTCGGAAGGCATGCCCGAATCGATCACGCGCGAGGAGCAGTGCATGCCGGCGGCCGACTGTACGTGTGGCGGCGCAACGGCCGAGGCGCCGGTCGTATTCGGGCTGATGTCGCAGAGCGGCCAAAGCGGCGCTTTTACGCAGCGTTGCCTGAAGGCGGGCTTCGTGAGCGTCGCGGTGTCGGCCATCGTCGCGCAGAACGAGACGCTCGGCACGTTCTCGCTGCACTTCCGCCGCGAGCGGGAAATTCCGCCTTCGGGCGTCCAGCTGCTTCAGACGCTAGGTCGCCACCTCGGCGTGGCGCTCATGAACCGGCGGCTCGTCGCGCTCGGGCGCCAGCTCGCCGTCTCCGAGGAGCGCAATCTCGTTGCGCAAGGGCTGCACGACAGCATTGCGCAAGGCCTGAGCTTCCTGAAGATGCAGGTGCACCTGCTCGATGCGGCCGCGGAGCAGGGTGACCTCGACGAAATTCGCGAGATCGTGCCGCTACTCGCGGGCGGCGTGGAGGAGAGCTACGACGACGTGCGCGAACTGCTGCTGAATTTCCGCACGAAGCTCGGCCCGGGCAAGCTGCGCCTGGCCGTAGAGGACACCGTGGCGCGCTTTCGCCGCCAGTCGGATGCGGACTTGACGCTCGACTATCGCGACGAAGACGGGCCCCCGCTGCCGCCCGACCAGCAGCTGCAGGTGCTCTTCGTGCTGCAGGAGGCGCTCTCGAATGCGCGCAAGCATGCGGAGGCGCTGCACGTGAGCGTGAGCGTCGTGAACGCTCGCGATTTCCGCCTCACGATCGACGACGACGGCGTGGGCTACGATCCCGCCGAAATCGCCTCGCGCGGCGAATCGCACGTGGGCTTTCACATCATGCATGAGCGCGCGAGACGTCTTGCGGCCGTGCTGACGCTGCAGAGCGCGCCGGGGCGCGGCGCGCGCGTCGAACTGGTGCTGCCCGCAGCGAGCCGCATGGCCGCGTGAACCTCCACAACACTAAAACGATCCCCATGACCATCCGCATCCTGCTCATCGACGACCACACGCTCTTTCGCTCAGGCGTGAGCGCGCTCCTGCAGCGCCAGCCTGATCTTGAGGTGGTGGGCGAGGCGGCGGACGGCGTGGAAGGCGTCAAGCGCGCGAAGCAGCACTTGCCCGACGTGATCCTGCTCGACCTGAACATGCCAGGCCTCTCGGGGCTCGAAACGCTGCAACTGCTGGTGGAGGACCTGCCGGACACGGCGGTCGTGATGCTCACCGTCTCCGAGGAAGCCGACGAACTCACCGCCGCGATGCGCGCCGGCGCGCGTGGCTTCCTGCTCAAGAGCATCGACGCCGACGCGCTGGTGGCGGCGATCCGCAAGGCCGCGAGCGGCCAGCCGGTCATTACCGAGCACATGACGGCGAAGCTCGTGGAGCAGATGCGCAAACCCGCACAATCGGCTGGCGCGACCGGGACATCGGGCACACCCGGCGCCGTGCGCGCGAGTGCGGAGGCGCTCACAGCGCGCGAGCGCGAGATCGTGCGCGAACTGGCGCGCGGCGCGAGCAACAAGGAGATTGCGCGCACGCTCGACCTGGCCGAGAGCACGGTGAAGATTCACGTGCGCAACATTCTGCGCAAGCTGAATCTCTCGAGCCGGGTGCAGGTGGCGATCTACGCAATCGAGCACGACGGCATGACCGACGTCCCTGGCGAGCCGCGCGGGCGCTGAAAGCCGCGCGCGGGCTCGGAAGAAAGCGGCTCAGACGAGCCGCAAATAGATGAGTTCGCGCTTGATATACGCGTAAAAAATAGGCGCGGCGATCACGCCCTGAATGCCGAACGCGGCTTCCATCACGAGCATTGCGACGAGCAGCTCCCACGTGCGCGCCTCGATCTGGCCGCCGACGATGCGCGCGTTCAGGAAGTACTCGAGCTTGTGGATCACGATGAGGAACGCGAGCGCCGTGACTGCCGCGGGCAGGCTCACGGTGAGCGCGATGGCGACGATCAGCGTGTTCGAGATCAGGTTGCCGATGACGGGCAAGAGGCCCACCACGAAGGTCACCACGACCAGCATCTTCGCGAGCGGCAGCGGCGCGTGAAAGAGCGGCAGCACGAGCAGCAGGAAGAGGCCGGTGAACGTCGTGTTGATGGCCGAAATCTTCACCTGCGCGAACACGATGCGGCGGAACGCGTCGGCGAAACGGGACACGCGCGCGACGAACGCCGTGGAGAGCGGCAGCCGCGTGGCATTCTTCTGCGCGCCAATGGCGATGATCGCGCCGATGATCATGCCGATCACGATATGGCCGAAGATGCGCGCGGCGTTCTTGCCGCCCTGGCCGAGCTGGGTGGCGTGCTCGTGCATGAGGGCGAGCGCCTTGAGCTTCATCTGGGCGACGTCCACGGGCAGATACGCGGCGATGGATTCGGGAATGCGCCCGCGCGCCTGGTCGACGAACGTCATCATCTGCGCCATGACCTTCTGCACGCTCGGCACGTCGCTCTCGAACTGCTCGATCACGCCAACCGTGAGGCCAGTGAGGATGCCCACGATCACGATGGAAACCAGCACCACCGAGAGCCAGCGCGCGCGGCTGCTCGACATGCGCCGCTCGATGAGCGGCGAAATGGTATGCACGAGCTGGAAGACGAGCATGCCCGCGAGCAGCGCGCCGAGCAGGTTCAGGTGCAGCACTGCCAGCATGCCGGCGAGCGCGGCCACATAGCTGCCGATCTCCACTGCCGAAAGCTTCGGCAGGCTCATGTCGCTCGTGAGCCTGACCGGCCTTGGCCGCAGGTCGCGCACCTGTTTATCTTCGGTCGCTTCGTTGCGCTTGACCATGTTGGGTGTATTCCGTCTCCAAACCTCAGGGGCGCACGCGCCCCCGACCCGTTGTTCCTGCAGCTATTTCTACTGCTAAGTTTCCGGCCCGCAGGCCAGCCAGTCTAGCTGGTCATTTGCCCGAGGCCGTGTCGAGCGCGGCAATCTGGCGCTTGAGCAGCGGCGCGAGATAGCGGCCCGTGAAGCTTGCCTTCGACTTCGCCACCTGTTCGGGCGTCCCCTGGGCCACGATCTGCCCACCGCCCGCGCCGCCTTCGGGACCCATGTCCACGACCCAGTCGGCGGTTTTGATTACATCGAGATTATGCTCGATGATGACCACCGTGTTGCCCTGATCTCGAAGCCGGTGAATCACTTCCAGCAAAAGGGCGATGTCGTGGAAGTGCAGACCGGTGGTCGGCTCGTCGAGTATATACAGCGTGCGGCCCGTGTCCCGCTTGGAAAGCTCGAGCGAGAGCTTCACGCGCTGCGCCTCGCCGCCCGAGAGCGTGGTGGCCGACTGGCCAAGACGGATATAGCCCAGGCCCACGTCGAGCAGCGTTTTGAGCTTGCGCGCGACCACCGGCACCGCCTTGAAGAACTCGTAGGCGGCTTCCACCGTCATGTCGAGCACTTCGCTGATGTTCCGGCCCTTGTATTGAATCTCCAGCGTTTCGCGGTTGTAGCGCTTGCCGTGGCAGACGTCGCAGGGCACGTACACATCGGGCAGGAAGTGCATTTCCACCTTGAGCACGCCGTCGCCCTGGCAGCTTTCGCAGCGGCCGCCCTTCACGTTGAACGAGAAGCGGCCTGACTCGTAGCCGCGCTCCTTGGCCGCCGGCACGCCCGCGAACAACTCGCGGATGGGCGTGAAAAGGCCCGTGTAGGTGGCCGGGTTCGAGCGCGGCGTGCGGCCGATCGGTGACTGATCGACGTTGATGACCTTGTCGAAGTGCTCCAGGCCCTCGATCGCCTCGAACGGCGCCGGCTCCGCCGACGATCCGTACAGATGCTGCGACACGGCGTGATAAAGCGTGTCGTTGATGAGCGTGGACTTGCCCGAGCCCGAGACGCCCGTCACGCAGGTCAAAAGACCGACGGGCAGGTCGAGCGTCACGTGCTTGAGGTTGTTGCCGTGGGCCTCGACGATGCGCAGATGCCGCTCGCCGGGCTCGATGCGCTCGTCGGGATAGTCGATGCGGCGCGCGCCCGAGAGGTACTGGCCCGTCATCGAGGCCGGATCGTGCTCGACTTCGCCCGGCGTGCCTTGCGAAATCACCATGCCGCCGTGCTCGCCCGCGCCCGGACCCATGTCGACCACATAGTCGGCCATGCGGATCATGTCCTCGTCGTGCTCGACGACGATCACCGAGTTGCCGAGGTCGCGCAGATGCTTGAGCGTGGAGATGAGGCGGTCGTTGTCGCGCTGGTGCAGGCCGATGGACGGCTCGTCGAGCACGTACATCACGCCCGTGAGACCCGAGCCGATTTGCGAGGCGAGGCGGATGCGCTGCGCTTCGCCGCCCGAAAGCGTCTCGGCGCTGCGTTCGAGCGAGAGATAGTCGAGCCCGACGTTGTTCAGGAACATGAGGCGCGCGACGATTTCCTTGACCACTTTGTCGGCGATCTCGCGCTTGGCGCCTTCGAGGCGCAGCGTCTGGAAGTAGCCGAGCGTGTCGCGCAGCGGCCAGCCGCTCACTTCGTAAATGGCACGCGCGTCTTCGCCGCCGCCGATGCGCACGAAGCGCGCTTCGCGGCGCAGGCGCGTGCCTTCGCAGTGCGGGCAGGCCTGGTTGTTCTGGTACTTCGAGAGTTCTTCGCGCACGGCGGCCGAGTCGGTCTCGCGGTAGCGGCGCTCGAGGTTCGGGATGATCCCTTCGAACGCGTGCTCGCGCACCGAAGTGCGGCCGCGCTCGTTGATGTACGAGAACGGGATCTCCTGCTTGCCCGAACCGTAGAGCAGGATCTTGCGCACTTTCTCCGGCAGGTCTTCGAACGCGGTGTCGATGTCGAAGTCGTAGAAGGCCGCCAGGCTTTGCAGCATCTGGAAGTAGAACTGGTTGCGCCGGTCCCAGCCTTTCACGGCGCCCGCCGCGAGCGAAAGCGACGGATGCGCCACCACGCGCTTCGGATCGAAGAACGTGATCTGGCCCAAACCGTCGCACTCCGGGCACGCGCCCATCGGGTTGTTGAACGAGAAAAGGCGCGGCTCGAGTTCCGGCAGCGAATACGAGCAGATCGGGCAGGCGAACTTGGAACTGAAGAGGTGCTCCTTGTTCGTGTCCATTTCGAGCGCGATGGCGCGGCCGTCGGCCAGACGCAGCGCGGTTTCGAACGACTCCGCGAGGCGCTGCTTCATGTCGGGGCGCACCTTCAGGCGGTCGACCACCACGTCGATGGTGTGGCGCTCGCTCTTCTTGAGCTTGGGCAGCGACTCGACCTCGTAGATCTTCGCTTCCCCTTCGTTGGCCGTGCCGCCGCCCGAGCGCACCCGAAAGCGCACGAAACCTTGCGCCTGCATGTCGTCGAAAAGCTCGGCGTGCTCGCCCTTGCGGTCCACGATCACGGGCGCGAGGATCATGAGCTTCGTTTCTTCGGGCAG
Organism: Paraburkholderia sp. JHI869; assembly: GCF_038900775.1. Lineage (NCBI taxonomy): Bacteria > Pseudomonadati > Pseudomonadota > Betaproteobacteria > Burkholderiales > Burkholderiaceae > Paraburkholderia > Paraburkholderia sp. JHI869. The sequence continues at coordinate 41,265 of NZ_JAYMSC010000020.1, read as the reverse complement.
GGCGAGCGCGGCGTCCACCATCTGCGAGACGCTTTGCGACTCCAGCGGAATCTCGTGGTCCGGACAGTAGGGCGTGCCGATCCGTGCGTAAAGCAGTCGCAGGTAGTCGTGGATCTCGGTGACGGTGCCGACCGTGGAGCGCGGGTTGTGCGACGTCGCCTTCTGCTCGATGGAAATAGCCGGCGACAGACCCTCGATCAGGTCGACGTCGGGCTTCTCCATCAGTTGCAGGAACTGACGTGCATAGGCCGAGAGGCTTTCCACATAGCGGCGCTGGCCTTCGGCGTAGAGCGTGTCGAACGCCAGCGAGGACTTGCCCGAGCCCGAAAGCCCGGTGATCACCACGAGCTTGTGGCGCGGCAGGTCCAGATTGACGTTCTTCAGGTTGTGGGTTCGGGCCCCACGGATACGGATCTGTTCCATGAACCTGCGGGAGAAAGGGAAACCAAACCTGCTACTATAACGACTTTTCCAGACCGCCGTTACGGCTTGCTGACGGTCTTTGAAAGGGCCCGGAGCGGCAAGTGCAAGGGCCTCGAAAGAGGCGCGCCAGGGAGCGTCCCGGTCAACAAACGTGCGGGCACTTGCGGTCCAAACACATAACGCTCCGATGTCCTCCAATTCACCCGCTACATCCTCACGCATGAGCGCGCCCGAGTTGCGCGCGACCGTATCGCTCGCGGCGATCTTCGCGCTGCGCATGCTCGGTCTCTTCATGATCATGCCGGTGTTTTCCGTCTACGCGAAAACGATTCCCGGCGGCGACAACCTGCTGCTGGTCGGCATCGCGCTCGGCGCGTACGGCGTCACGCAGTCGCTTCTCTATATTTTCTACGGCTGGGTGTCGGACATGGTGGGCAGAAAGCCCGTCATCGCCACCGGCCTCGTCATCTTCGCGATCGGCAGTTTCGTCGCGGCGGGCGCGCACGACATGGTGTGGATCATCGTCGGCCGGGTGATTCAGGGCATGGGCGCCGTATCTTCGGCGGTGCTCGCCTTCATCGCCGACCTGACCGCCGAGGAGCACCGCACCAAGGCCATGGCGATGGTGGGCGGCTCGATCGGCCTGTCGTTCGCCGTCGCGATCGTCGGTGCGCCGATCGTGTTCCACTGGGTCGGCATGAGCGGCCTGTTCGCGCTGGTTGGCGTGTTTTCGATTCTCGCGGTGGGCGTGGTGATCTGGGTTGTGCCCGACGCGCCGCACAAGCCCGTGCACGTGCGCGCCCCGTTTGCCGAAGTGCTGCACAACGTCGAGCTGCTGCGCCTGAACTTCGGCGTGCTCGTGCTGCACGCCACGCAAACGGCGCTTTTCCTCGTCGTGCCCCGCCTGCTCGTGGACGCGGGGCTGCCGGTCGCGTCGCACTGGATGATCTATCTGCCGGTCATGGGCCTCGCGTTCGTCATGATGGTGCCGGCCATCATCGTCGCGGAGAAGCAGGGCAAGATGAAGCCCGTGCTCGTTTCTGCGATCGGTCTTATCCTGATCGGCCAGCTTTTGCTCGGCTCGCTCGCGCATACACTTGTCATTGTGTCGGCCGTGCTGTTCGTGTACTTCCTCGGCTTCAACATTCTGGAGGCTTCGCAGCCTTCGCTCGTGTCGAAGCTCGCGCCGGGTAACCGCAAGGGCGCGGCCACGGGCGTGTACAACACCACGCAGTCGATCGGGCTCGCGCTCGGCGGCGTGGTGGGCGGCTATCTGCTCAAGCACGAGGGTGCGAGCGCGGTCTTTTACGCGTGCTCGGGGCTCGTCTTGTGCTGGCTTATAATCGCGGCCAATATGAAGGCACCGCCCAAGCGGGCTGAAGCCAAACGGGCTTGAGCCCGGCGGGCCTGAGTTAGAACCAAAGGTTCACAGCAACGCAATTCGCGGAGGCGGTCCGCAGTTGGCGAAGGCGCCTGAGACACATCGGGCGCTTGCCGGCGCGAACCGCGCGGCCGCTCCTCGCAACGGAATCAAACAGGAGAAATTCATGGCATCCGTGAACAAGGTGATCCTCGTCGGCAACCTCGGCGCCGAGCCGGAAGTGCGCTATCTGCCGAGCGGCGACGCCGTGGCGAACATTCGTCTCGCGACGACCGATCGCTACAAGGACAAGGCGTCCGGCGAGTTCAAGGAAATGACCGAATGGCACCGCGTGTCGTTCTTCGGGCGTCTGGCCGAGATCGTCTCGGAGTACCTGAAGAAGGGCTCGTCGGTGTATATCGAAGGCCGTATCCGCACGCGCAAGTGGCAGGCGCAGGACGGCACCGACCGTTATTCGACGGAAATCGTCGCCGACCAGATGCAGATGCTGGGCGGCCGCGGCGGCGGCGCCTCGGCTGGCAGCGACATGGGCGACGACGGCGGCTACAGCCGTGGGCAATCCGCACCGCGCGGCGGCGGCCGTGCCGCAGGTGGCAACAGCGGCGGCGGCGCGCCGCGTTCGAGCGGTGGCGGTGCTGGCGGCGGCGCAGGCGGCGGCCGTTCGAGCGCGCCGGCTGGCGGCGGCTTCGACGAGATGGACGACGATATTCCGTTCTAAGCGTCAGAACGCATTTGCAGGACCGGAAGCCCCGGTTCGACCGCAAGGTCGAGCCGGGGCTTTTCATTTGTGTGCGCGAAGTGTGCGAACCGAGCGCCGGCCCGCTGCGACGTTTTCGCACACATAGTCGCTCCTTCGCCTTCAGGCGACAGGTTTTCTGATTTTTGTCACGGCAAAACTCCCGCCGGCGCGCGACCATTTAAAAGATGCATGATTTTTGCATCTTACAAGACTGCTCGCGCCGTCACCCCACAAGGAAAAGGAGAAAGCCGTGTTTTGCTATCAATGTGAACAGACCGACCGCACCCAGGCCACCCCGGGATGCGCCTCGGCCAAGGGCAACTGCGGCAAGGACGCGACGACTGCGGATCTGCAGGACCTGCTGATCTACGCGGCCAAGGGCATCGCACAGTATGGCGCGCTCGCGCGCGGCCTCGGCAGCCCTGATCGCGAAGCCGACCGCTTTATGCTCTACGCGCTGTTCACGACGCTCACCAACGTCAACTTCAACGCCAGCCGTTTCGTGGCGATGCTGCGCGAGGCTGCGCAACACCGCGATCGCGTGAAGTCGACCTACGAGGCGCTCGCACTCGCGCAAGGCGTCGCCGCTGCTCATCCGGGCGGCGCTGCGCTCTGGCAGCCGGGCAACGATCTCGCCGAATTGCAGGCGCAGGCCGCGCTCGTCGGCATCAAGGCAGGGCTCCCGAAGGTGGGCGAGGATGTCGTCGGCTTGCGCGCCCTCGTGCTCTACGGTCTCAAAGGCGTGTGCGCATACGCCCATCACGCGCGCGTGCTCGGTTACGAGAGCGAAGAGGTCTACGCAGGCGTCGAGGACGCGCTCGTGTTTCTCGCAGGCGAGCCCACGCAGGCCGGCGATCTGCTCGAGCATGCGCTCGCGCTCGGCAACCTGAACCTCAAGGTGATGGAACTGCTCGACGCGGCGAACACGGGCCGCTTCGGCATGCCCGAACCCACTGCCGTGCGCGTGACGCCGGCCGCGGGCAAGGCGATCCTGGTTTCGGGCCACGACCTCGGCGATCTGGAGGCGCTGCTCGAAGCGACCCAGGGCACCGGCGTGCAGATCTACACGCACGGCGAAATGCTGCCCGCGCATGCCTACCCGAAGCTCAAGGCCTATCCGCATCTGGCCGGCAACTACGGCGGCGCATGGCAGGACCAGCAATCGGACTTCGCGAACTTCCCCGGCCCGATCCTGATGACGTCCAACTGCCTGATCGAGCCGCTGCCGCAGTACCGTCAGCGCATCTTCACGACGGGCCCGGTGGGCTGGGCCGGCGTGCGCCATCTCGAGCATCACGCGTTCGCGCCGGTCGTGCAGGCCGCGCTCGCGCTGCCGGGCTTCCGCGAAACGGCGCCGGAGGAAACCATCACCATCGGCTTTGCGCGCAACACGGTGCTCGGCGTGGCCGACAAGGTGATCGACGCGGTGAAGGCCGGCCAGATCCGCCACTTCTTCCTGATCGGCGGCTGCGACGGCGCCGCGCCCGGCCGCAACTACTACACCGAGTTCGCGCAGGGCGCGCCGGACGACACCGTCGTCATGACGCTCGGCTGCAACAAGTACCGCTTCAACCGTCACGATTTCGGCGACATCGGCGGCATTCCGCGTCTGCTCGATCTCGGCCAGTGCAACGACAGCTACTCGGCGATCCAGATTGCCATCGCGCTCTCGAAGGCCTTCGACTGCGGCGTGAACGATCTGCCGCTCACGCTCGTGGTGTCGTGGTTCGAGCAAAAGGCCGCCGCGGTGCTGCTCACGCTGCTCGCGCTCGGTCTGCGCAACATCCATCTCGGACCGACGCTGCCGGCCTTCCTCACGCCGAACGTCCTCGACATCCTCGTCAAGCAGTTCGGCATCGCGCCGATCGGCGACGCGCAAGCCGACCTGAACGCGGCCCTTACACGCAACGCCGCTTGAGCGCGGGTGAAAACGTCATGAGTTATCAAATCGAGCTCACCACGCGCGACGGCCAGGCGTTCGGCTTCGCGTGCGAGCCGGGGCAGGACGTGCTGAGCGCGGCGGCGGCGGCGGACATCACGCTGCCCTCGCAATGCCGGCGCGGCAGTTGCGGCGCGTGTCACGCCACCGTGACCGACGGTGCGTACACGCTCGGCGAACACAGCGCGGACGCGTTACCGGCTGGCGAGCCGCAGGCGGTTCTGCTGTGCCGCACGAGACCTTCGGCCGACTTGCGCGTCGCAGCGCCCTACGATCGCACGAAGGTGCTGCTGCAGCCGGTCGCCGTGCGCACGGCGCGCATCGCCGCGCTGGAAACGATTGCCGACGACACGCGCCGCCTCGAACTCCTGCTCGATGCAGATGACACGAGCGGCAGCGCCGCCGAGTTCGAAGCGGGCCAGTTCGCAGAACTGGAGTTATTGGAGGGCGGCATCAAGCGTCCGTTCTCGCTCTCCAACACGAGCAACTGGGAAGGGCGCCTCGAGTTCCTGATCCGGCTACGGCCGCAAGGCGAGTTCTCGGCGTATCTGCGCGAGCGTGCACAGCCCGGCGACGTGCTCACCGTGCATGGCCCGCAGGGCGGCTTCGGTTTGATCGCCGGCAGTCTGCGCCCGCGCTGGTTCGTGGCGGGCGGCACGGGGCTCGCTCCCGTGCTCTCGATGCTGCGCCGCATGGCCGAGTACGGCGAGATGAACGACGCGCGCCTCTTCTTCGGCGTGAATCGCGAGAGCGAGCTTTTCATGCTCGACGAGCTGGATGCGCTTCGGTCGGCGCTGCCGCAATTGCATGTCGAGCTTTGCGTTCGCGACGCGGCTGATGGCTGGCAAGGCACGCACCGCACGCCCGTCGACGCGCTCGCAGCCGCGCTCGAGGCGTCGGGCGCTGCCCCCGATCTCTACGTTTGCGGTCCGCCCGCCATGGTGAGCGCCGTGCAGGCGGTCGCGGCGCGTGCGCGCGTGCCGTCCGCACAGTTCGTCAGCGAGCGCTTCACCGTCTGAGCAGCAATCCTGTGTGTTCTTTTCTTCGTGTCTGATTGACCTCGCCTTCGGGCGGGGTTTTTTTTCGCGCATCGGGTGCGCTACGCACCGCTGCTCCGGAGCGATCCATTCAAGCGATTGACATTCAGTCATTAACTGTCAAAATGTCCAATATCATGATGCCCACCCGCAAAACCCGTCCCGCCGATTCCGCCGACGAAAACGCACTGCTGCTGCGCGAGGGCGAAAAGATCGTCGCGGCGCTCGGCCAGACACTCGCGCCGCTCGTCGAGGTAGTGCTGCACGACCTCACGCAACCCGAGCATTCCGTCGTGGCGATCGCGAACAACCTGTCAGGGCGCCAGGTCGGCGACGCCGCCACCGAAATGGGTCTCGCGCGCATCACCGATTCAGGCTTCCCCGAAGTCGTGGCCAACTATCCGAACCGCTTTCCGGACGGGCGTCCGGCCAAAAGCACCTCCATCGGCCTCAAAAACAGCGCGGGCGAGTACGTCGCGGCCCTCTGCCTGAACATGGATGTTTCGCTGCTCAGCGCGGTGACGGCGGGCCTCGGGCAGCTGATCCAGCCCAGCGCGGCCGCGCCCGTGACCGAAACGCTCGCGCCGCGCGCCGTGGGCTGCGTGCGCGAGGCGCTCGAACGCTTCGCCGCCACGCGCAACACCACGCCCATCGGCATGACGCTCGCGCAGCGCCGCGAAGCCGTGCGCGAACTCGCGGCAAACGGAATGCTGAATCTGCGTCATGCGCTCGCCGACGTCGCCACCACACTCGGCGTTGCGCGCTCGACCGTCTACACCTACCTGCCAGCCGAAGAACGACCATGAGCACTCTGCCTATTACTTTCGAAGACGTCGCCGCCGCTCACGAACGCCTGCGTGGCGTCGCGCACCGCACGCCGGTTCTGACTTCGCGCACCGCGAACGAACGCACGGGCGCGCAGCTTTTCTTCAAATGCGAGAACTTGCAGCGCATGGGTGCGTTCAAGTTCCGCGGCGCCTATAACGCGATTGCGCAATTCACGCCGGAGCAGAAGGCGGGCGGCGTGATCACGTTTTCGTCGGGCAACCATGCGCAGGCGATCGCGCTGTCGGCGAGCCTGCTCGGTGTGAAGGCCGTGATCGTCATGCCGCACGACGCGCCCGCGGTGAAGGTAGAGGCCACGCGCGGCTATGGCGGCGAAGTCGTCTTTTACGATCGCTACACCGAGGACCGCGAGGCGCTCGGCAAACGGCTCGCCGCCGAGCGCGGCCTCACGCTGATTCCGCCTTACGACCATGCGCACGTGATGGCCGGGCAGGGCACGGCCGCGAAGGAGCTCTTCGAAGAAACGGGCGAGCTCGACCTGCTGCTCACGCCGCTCGGCGGCGGCGGCCTGCTTTCGGGCTGCGCGACCGCGGCGCATGCACTCTCGCCCGCGTGCACGGTGATAGGCGTCGAGCCCGAGGCCGGCAACGACGGCCAGCGCAGCATGCAGTCGGGCGAAATCGTCCACATCGACACGCCGAAGACGCTTGCCGACGGCGCGCAAACCCAGCATCTCGGCAACCTGACCTTCGCGGTGATTCGCGAGCGCGTGAGTGAGATCGTCACGGTGAGCGACGCGGAACTCGTCGACACGATGAAGTTCTTCGCGAGCCGCATGAAGCTCGTGGTCGAACCCACGGGCTGCCTCGCAGCGGCGGCGGTGCTGCACGGCAAGGTGGACGTGCGCGGCAAGCGCGTGGGCGTGCTCATCTCCGGCGGCAACGTCGATCTGCTGCGCTTTGCCGAGCTGGTTCAGGCCGCTGGCTAAAGCGTCCCGCCGAATCTGCCCTTGCTCAGTTGGAGGGCGCCTAGCCGAGCAGTTCCGCGAGCGCCGCGCGCGCGTTCGTCACGTGCGCGGACTCGCCGGGCCGGGCTGGCAGCAGATGGAATTCGGCCGCGGGCAGCGCGGGCAAGCCGAATGAAGCCGGGCAGGGCATCAGCCCTTCGCCGATCGCCGACTCGTTCAGACACGAGATCCCCAGCCCCGCCTTGAGCGCGAGCTGCAGCCCGGCCACGCCCGAAGCCGAATGCGAAATCAGGTAGGGCATGCGCGCTTCATCGAGCAATCTCACTACGCGGCGCTGCAACTGGCAAGTCGCCGGCAGCAGCACGAGCGGCCACGGCGGCGTGAGCGCGGGCCGCTCGCGCAGCGTTTGCGCCGCGCCCACCCACACCAGTTTTTCGCGCCGTATCGGCGTGCTCTTGTGCGTGCCGCGGCCTTCCTCCATCAGCCGCAGCGATAGCCCGATGTCATAGGTGTTTTCGTCGGCGCTGCTGTCGATCACGGCGCTTGGCAGCACGGTCACATGCAGACGCAGGCGCGGATGCTGGTTCGCGAAGCGCCGGATGATCTCGGCGACGTCGTGCGGCCGGTAATAGTCCGTGATCGCAATGCGCACCTCGCCGTCGAGCGTGCGGCCAAGCATGTCGTCGAAGGCGGCGTCGCAAAGCGCGACGATGCGGCGCGCGTGGTCGAGCAGCTTGGCGCCAGCGGGCGTGGCGGACATGCCCTGCTTGCTGCGCACGAAAAGCGGCTGGCCTACGCGCTCTTCGAGCTTTTTCAACTGCTCGCTCACCGATGACTGCGAGAGGAACACCCGCTCCGCACCCGCGGAGACACTGCCCGCTTCTGTCACGGCGATAAACGTGCGCAACTGCGCGAGATCGAAACCGCGTGCGTTCATGGTTCAGTCGGACCCGGTGTGTCGTGCAATCTCATGATTCGGAAATTCCGAATTTAGCCATTCGAATTTCCCGCTTTTCCGATGGATGTTGCGCCTCTACGATGCCCTCAGTCAACCGTTTTCGGGAGGTCATCATGGGACGAAGTACAACGCGGGGTGCGGCGCACCGCTGGAAAGTGCTCGCGGTGGGCGTGGCGGCCAACGCCAGTTTTGCGGCGGCGCTAGGCGGCATTCCCGCCACCGGCGTGTTGATCCGCTCCGATTACCACATCGGCACGGGCGAACTGGGGGTCGTGCTCGGCATGCTGGGACTTGGCATCGTGCTGAGCGAGCTTCCATGGGGACTCCTGACGGACCGCTGGGGCGACCGTCGCGTGCTGCTCACGGGGCTTTCCACGACAGCGCTCGCACTTGTCGCGATGGCGCTCTGGGGCGCGCCGTCGGGCGCGCAGGCACCCAGTGCGACGATGCTCGCGGTGGGCCTGCTCGCGCTCGGCCTGCTTGGCGGCAGCGTGAACGGTTCGAGCGGGCGCGCGGTGATGGCGTGGTTCGGCACCCACGAGCGCGGCCTTGCGATGAGCATTCGGCAAACCGCCGTGCCTGCAGGCGGCGGGCTTGGCGCGCTCGTGTTGCCCGCGCTCGCCGAGCATGCAGGATTCGCGGCCGTCTATGGCGCCCTCGCTGTGATGTGTGCGGTGTCCACCGTGCTCACGATCGTCTGGTTGCACGAGCCTGCGCACGAACACGACGCCGCGCAGGCGCCGCGCGTTTCGCACGAGCAGGCGGCATCTGCGCAACGTTCAGTCTCTCCCCTGCGCAGCGTAACGGTGTGGCGCATGGTGACGGGCATTGGGGTGCTGTGCATTCCCCAGGTGGCGGTGCTCTCGTTCGCCAGCATTTTTCTGCACGACGTTGGCCATGCAGGTACGGCAGCGGTCAGCGCGACGCTCGCGGCGGTGCAGGGCGGCGCCGCGTTCATGCGCGTGTACGGCGGGCGTTGGACCGATCGGCACGGCGACCGGCGCGCGTGGTTGCGCGGCAGCGCTGCGCTCACCGTCGCGCTTTTCGTCGTGCTTGCTGCGCTGACGGCTTTCGCGTCGCATGCGCATCGCGCAAACGGCGCATTCGTCGTGCTGCTTGCTGCAGTGATCGTGTTGGGCGGCATTGCCGCTTCCGCCTGGCATGGCGTCGCCTTCACCGAACTCGCGACGCTCGCAGGCAACGGCCGTGTGGGAACCGCGCTTGCAATGGGCAACACGGGCGCATTCACTGCGTTCTTCATCGCGCCCTCGCTGATCCCGCTGCTGCTGTCGTCGTTTGGATGGCCCGCGGTCTGGGCGGCGGCCGCGCTTTGTGCAGCGCTGGCATGGCCGGCCTTCGCGGCGCCGCGTGAGCGCAGCGGTGGACGTACTGGCGACAGTCGACAACGCGCTCGCGCGCGTGCCGCGGCTTGACGTTGCCGTGTGTAGGCTTCGTCTTAAAGAAAGAGAAATGCGCGTAATAAATCTACAAAATCCGCGCGTTTGGGCATAACTCGTGTGCAAGCGCCAATTAAGGAACATTTAACGTTTCGGAAATCTCCGATTTCGACGGCAGGATTTCAATGGTCAGATGAACGACCTTGCTGATGTTGTTGGTTGCCGGTGCGCTCACGCGGCGCACCGCGCCGACGCAAATCCACCTCGAAGGAGATTCAGTGTGAAGTTACGTGTCGTTCTCGCCGACGATCATCCATTCGTTCTGCTTGGCGTTCGCTCCATGCTCCTCGCGGGGGACGATATCGAGGTCGTGGGTGAAGCGTGCGGCGCGCGAGAGTTAATACAAACGCTCGAAACCGTCGCGTGCGACGTGGTGGTCACCGACCTCAACATGCCGCCTGTTTCCGGCGAAGCCGAAGACGGCCTGCACCTCATACGACGCTTGCGCCGCGACTGGCCCCACGTTCCCGTGGTGGTGCTGACGAGCGTTGCGAACGCCGTCATCCTGCGCGCGGTGGCGCACGCGGGCGTGATCGCCATGTTGCGAAAAACCGAACCCATGGACGAACTCGCCGCCATCGTGCGCGGCGCCGCACGGGGGCTCGCCCATCTCAGTCCGGCCATCGAGCGCGAACTCGCGGCCGCCGCCTGCGCACCCGACACGTGTGTGCCGCGTTTGACGCCGCGCGAGTCGGAGGTGATCCGCAAATTCGCGAGTGGCAATTCGATCACGGATATTGCGCGCGCCCTCGGCCGCGACGTGCGCACGGTGAGCAGCCAGAAGCGCGACGCCATGGCGAAGCTCGGCGTGAGCAACGACGCAGGACTCTTCGCCTTTGTCAGGGCGCACGGACTCATATGAATCTGCTTTCCTTGCGGCAGGCGCATCACGCCGCCGAGGCGACCGCTTCCCAGCGCGCCACGCTCGACCACGGCGAACGCCGCGCGTCCCTGGCGGCGCGCAATACGATGGCTAAGGCCGACCTCGCGGCACCTGTGCGGGTGATCATTGCCGACGATCATCCGCTCGTCGTGTATGCGCTGGAAAGCATGCTCGCCAACTATCCCAACGTGCAGATTGTCGGGCGTGCGCGCAGCGTGTCCGATCTGTTCGAAGTCGCGGCGCAGCATGCATTCGATCTCGTCCTGATGGACCTTTACATGGCGTTGCCGGGCGAGCTTGACGGACCCGAGGCCGTCCGTGCCTTTCGCGCCGAGTTCCCGCAAAAGGCGGTCGTCGTGCTCACCATGGAAAGCGAAGCCTCGGTGCTGCGCAAGGCCATCGATCTCGAGGTGAATGCGGTGCTCAGCAAGCGTGACCGCATCGACCTGATCCCTGTCGCGATCATGTCGGCGATGGCGCGCGAGCAATATGTCGGGCCCGTCGTGCGCGACCTGCTGACCGAAGCGGCGCGTGCCGAGCGGCGCGAAGAAGTGCACCGCATCCTCACGCGGCGCGAACTGGAGGTATTGACGCACTACGCGGCGGGACACGGCGTGACGGAAATCGCAGGGCTGCTCGGGCGCAGCGTGAAGACGATCAGCGCGCAAAAGTGCGCCGCCATGAAGAAGCTCGCGCTCAGCAACGATATCGAGCTCTATCGCTTCGCCGTCGAATGTGGCGTGACGCAGCGCGAGCAAGTCTGAGCGGTCCTTCGCACGCAAGCGCTCGCATGCAAGCTATCGGCGTTCGAAAAACAGCGCTTCGCGCGGGCAAGCCGTTGCGCGTGATCGTTGCCGACGACCACGCGTGCATCCGGCTCGGCGTGGCGAACCTGCTGCATGCAACAGCGCAAGCCGTCGTCGTCGGCGAAGCCAGCAACACGCTTGCGCTCGCCACGCAGCTCGATATGACCGCCTGCGACATCGTCATTTCCGATCTCTGCATGCCGGGGCTGGACGGTGAATATGGCTCCCTCACCTTGCTGCGGCGCCTCGCGAAAACACGAGGCGCGCCTGCGATCGTCGTCCTGAGCATGGTGTCGACGCCGCGCGTTCTGACGGGCCTCGTGCATCACGGCCTGAACGTCATCGTCGACAAGCGCGATGTCGCACACGATCTCCTGCTTGCCGTTGCCGCCGCTCGCGCACGCACGCCGTTTATCTCGGGCCACGCACGCGAAACGCTCGCGCGCGCCGGTGCCGCGTGCGCCCCCTGCGCGGGTGTGCCGAGCGCGCGCGAATGGGAGGTCTTCCAGTTGTACGCGCAAGGTATGTCGGTCTGTCAGATCGCCCACCGGTTTCAGCGCAGCGGCAAAACGATCAGCGCGCAAAAGCGCAGCACGATGCGCAAGCTGGGGCTCGTCACGGAGCGCGATCTGAGCGACTTCGCTACGCAGGTGGGGCTGGCCTGATTCTTCTCGAAGCGCCGCGCGTCTCCAATGGATTCCCGCGTTCGTAGGCATTTCTCTCACCTTATCTTGCGCAAGGCGCACAGCGTTTTAAGAGTTCTCCTATCTGATTGCGGGGATCGTCTCCCCATAATCGCAAGCTCAACGCACGGCTTGTCAGATATTGCCGCCTCGGCAATGCGATCAAAGGACGGTCCGGTCGGAATAGGGCCGCAGTGGGACCAGGACGGGGCCGGAGAAGGAGACGAAACGATGAAGCTCGGTAGGCGTTTAGCGGTCGAGGGCGCGGGCACCGCGTGGCTCGTGTTTGCCGGCTGCGCGGCCACGGCGCTCAATGCGAGCCCGCCCTCCCAGGGCTGCAACGTTCTCGAAATGGCCGCAGCCTTCGGGCTTGCGCTGACGGTGGCGAACTACGCCGCCGCCCGCGCGGCGAGCGCCCACTTCAATCCCGCCGTCACGATCGGCTATGCGGTATCCGGGCGCTTTCCGGTGCGCGATACCGCGCCCTACCTCGCGGCGCAAACCATCGGGGCCATTCTCGGCGCGGCGTTGCTTGTTCGCGTCGCGAGCGGGCGCCCGGGTTTTTCCGTCGCGGTGTCCGACCTTGGCAGCAATGGCTACGACGATCATTCGCCGGCCGAATACGCGCTCTCCGCCGTGTTCCTGCTGGAAGTGGCGGCGTCATTCGTGTTCGTCTTCTTTCATCTGCTGATGTCAAGCACGGTCGCACGCCGCAAGACTGCTGCGCTCGCCGTTGGGGCCTGCCTTGCCGCCATCTATCTCATCGCCATCCCCGTGAGCAACGGCGGCGCGAATCCGGCGCGATCGACCGGTCCCGCACTGTTCGTCGGCGAGTGGGCGCTCGATCAACTCTGGCTCTTCTGGGCGGCGCCCTTGTGCGGAGGTGCTGCGGCTGGCCTGGCGTACCGCTTCGTGAGCCGCCGCTCGTGTGTTTTCCCCGCGCCGTTTCGCGACGGCGATTGAAATCCGGTAGTGGCGCGTGCCGATGAGGTCGATTCTCCGCATCTTCTGTCTTTGCGCGCTCGCCGCTGCGTGGGTGCTCGCATGCGCTGCTGCTGCGGACGCTGCCACTGCGTGCGAGCCGCCAGGCGAGGGCGTCGCGCTCTCGCGGGAGGTCGCCACGAGTTTGCCGCCGCAGCTTGTGGTCGGCGTGGTAGCGGGGGGCTGGGCGCCGCTCGAAGTCCTCGACGGCGGCACGCTCTCCGGCTTTAGCGCGGACTACCTGCGCCTTCTCGCCGGTGCGGGCGTCAAGCTTCAGCCACGCGTCTTTGCGGACATGCCCGCGTTGCTCGCGGCGGCCTGCGCAGGCGATATCGACATTGTGATGAGCCTCGCGCGCACGCCGTCGCGCGAGCGCTGTCTCGCATTCACGGTGCCGTACCTGAACGGCACGACGGCATTTGTCACGCGTGCCGGCAATACGGCGCTTGCGACCCAGCCGGCGCGCCTCGCGCATGCGACGTTTGCGGTCGAGCGCGGCTATGCCCTCGAATCCGCATTGCGTGAGCGTTTCGCGCAGGCGCGCATCGAAACGTTCGCAAGCACGCAGGCTGCGCTGCGCGCCGTTGCTCAAGGCAAGGCCGACGTCTACGCAGGCTTTTCGCCCGTGGCGCGCTATCAGCTCACGCTCGAAGGATTCGGCGATCTGCGCGTCGCCTTCGAGGAGCGCGAGCGCATGCGCGAGCTGCGGTATGCCGTGCCGGTCTCCAGGTCGGCCCTGCGCGACCGGCTCGATCTGCTTCTTGCCGGCGTGCGGCCTGCCGCGGCAGCGGCCGAGCGGGCACGCTGGTTCGATGGCGGCGCGCCGGGCGAGGCGTCGCCGTCCGCGTTCAGCCTGAGCGCCGACGAGCGCGCGTGGCTGCGCGCCTTGCCGCCGCTGAAAGTGGGCTACGACAGCGGCTGGATCCCGTTCAGCTTCACGAACAAGGCACGCGAGCCGTCGGGAATGGCCAACGATTATCTCGACTATCTGAGGCGCATTCTCGGCATTACCCTGGAGCGCGTGCCGATTTCACCCTGGACGAGCGCCGGGGCGGCCTTGCAGCGTGGCGAGATCGCGCTCGCCGCGACCTCGGTGAGGGACGGCGTGTTCGGCTCCGACGTGGTGTACACCGATGCGTTCGAGCACTATCCGCTCGTCATGGTGGGGCGGCGCGAAGAGCCGATGTCCCGCTCGCTGGCCGACTTTGCGGGCCGCCGCATCGTGCTGGCGCCACACGCCCCCGATATGCAGGAGCTGCCGGGCACCCAGGTCGTGCGCGCCGCAAGCCTCGACGCGGGGCTCGCAATGGTCGACCGCCACGAGGCCGATGTGCTGGTGGGCAACGCGGCCGCGCTCGACGAGCCCCTCAGCAGCACCTATCTCGACACGCTGAAAGTGCTGGGCGCCGTAGGTGTCGACGACTCGACGGCATTTGCCGTGCGCTGCAACTTCGCCCCGCTCGCGGGGCTCATCGATCGCGCGCTCGGCGCGATGCCGCCCATCGAACAGCAGCAGATCCGCAATCGCTGGACCGCTGCCGTCTCCACGCGGGCAGGCGGCTGGAGCGTGAACGCTCTGCGGCTCCTGCCGCTGCTGATCGTATTCGGCGTGCTGCTTCTCGTCACGCTGCGCGCGTACGTGCTGCTCCAGCGCGAAATGCACAGACGGCGGCGCGCGGAGCAGGTGCTCGCGCGGCAGGTGGAACTGCAGGACACGATGATGGAGATGATCCCGTATCCCCTCGGCGCGCGGGATCTCGAAAACCGGTACCTCGCGATCAATCGTGCGTACGAAGAGTCGACTGGCCTGCCGCGCGCCCAGGTGCTTGGGCGCACGGGTTCGGCCGTGATGGCTTGGGGGCCCGAAAACAGCTGCCGCATGGACGAGCTCTACCGGCTCACGATCGCCAGGGGAGAGAGCCAGCGTGTCGAGCTGAATTTCCAGAATGCGGACGGGGAGGCCCGTCATGGCATTTTCTGGACGCGCCTGTGCCGCGACCCGCAGGGCGCGCCGTTCTGCGTGCTTGGCACGATGATCGACGTCTCCGACATTCGCCGCGCCGAGCTGCGCGAGCGCGAATCGCAGCGGCTCCTCTCGGAGGTGACGGGATCACTCCCCGCGATCGTGTTCCAGCTGCGCCGCGCGCCTGATGGCCGCTACTCGTTTCCATACATCGGCGGCGACACGCAGCGGCTTCTCGGCGACACCGTTGACGCGCTTCGTCGCGCTCGTTCGCTCGATCTCTCGCGGGTGGGAAGGCGCGATCGCGCGCGCCTTTTCGCGCAGCTCGAACGCTCGGCGCGCCGCTTCATCCCCGTGCACGCCGAGTTCCGCTTTCAAGGTGCGGCCGGATTAGTGTGGGTGCGCGCGGAGTTTGCACCGCGACGTGCCGACGACGGCGCGCTCGTCTGGAGCGGCTATGCGCTGGATGCGAACGTCGAGCATGCCCGCGCAGACGAACTTGAGCACGCACGCGACACCGCGGAGGCGGCCTCTCGCGCGAAGGACGATTTTCTCGCCATGATGAGCCACGAGATCCGCACGCCGATGAACGGCGTGCTCGGTCTCGTCGAGGTGCTCGAGCGCACGCCGCTCAACCCCGATCAGGCGCAGATGATCGACATGGTGCACGAATCGGCAGGGGCGTTGTTACAGATACTCGACGATCTGCTCGACTACTCCAAGATCCAGGCCGGCCACCTGGTGATCGACTCGCAGCCGTTCGACGTGCGCGAACTCGTCGACAACGCCGTCGGGCTGCTTGCCGCGCGCGCTCACGAAAAGGGGCTGAAGGTGCGCGTGGATGTGGAGCCGGACGTCGCGGCGCTCCTGCGCGGCGACAGCGTACGGCTGCGGCAGATCCTCTTCAATCTGTTTGGCAATGCGATCAAGTTCACGCTGGCGGGCGAAGTGAGCGTGCACGTTCGCGCGCGCGATCTCGGCGCCTGCGGCGGCGCGCTTTCCTCTCATCAGCAGCTTTCGATTTCGGTGACCGACACGGGAATCGGCATTGCACCCGAAGCGCAGGCGCAACTTTTCGAGCCGTTCGTGCAGGCCGAGACTTCGACCACGCGCCGTTTTGGCGGTACCGGGCTTGGCCTCACGATCTGCCGCAAGCTCGCGGCGTTGATGGGCGGCACGCTCGAACTCGAGAGCGAAGTCGATCGTGGCACCTGCCTCACGCTGCATATCGAATTGCCAGTGGAGGCGCATAGCGGCACGGCTGCCGGAATGCGCGGCAAGCGCGCTCTCGTGACGTGCGAGGACGCGAGCGTCGCTGCCGCATTGATGCATTTCGGCGCGGCGCTCGGCATGAAAATGCGCCGCGTCGCGCCGGCTGACCTCGCCCGCGCCGCGAGCGCGGAGAAGGCCGATCTGGCGTTCGTCTCGGAAGCGCTGGTCGAGCGGTTCGGCAAGATCGGCGTGCCTGTGCTTTGCCTGACGGAGAACCCAAAACCAAGCGGCTATCGCGTTGCCGAGAGCGGCGTGCGTGTGAGCGTCAATCCGTTGTCCTGGCGTGGCTTGAGCGCTGTTTGCGCGATGGCGCTGGCGGGGCTGCCGGTCAAGGCAGCCAGCCCGGCGCGTGCCGCCACGGATGTCGAGGCGACACTCCCGGCGCCCGATCGCGAGCAGGAACGCGCTGCTGGCCGCCTCATTCTCGTGGCGGAGGACCATCCGGTGAATCAGGAGCTCATCCGCCATCAACTGGCATTGATCGGCTTCGCCTGCGACGTCGTCGACGATGGTGCGAAGGCCCTCGAAGCGCTGGCCGAATGCGAATACGGCTGCCTGATCACCGACTGTCATATGCCGAACGTATCGGGCTACGATCTGGCTCGGCGCGTGCGCGAAATGGAGCAGAAGGCGCACGGCGCGCGGCGTTTGCCGATCCTCGGCATCACGGCCAACACGGCGCCCGAGAATATGAGCCAGTGCAGCGAAGCCGGTATGGACGATTGCCTCATCAAGCCTACGCGCGTGGCCACACTGCGCGAGTATCTTGCGCGCTGGTTCGGCGTGGAGGGCACGCAGCGCGCCATGCAGGGCGAAGCCGTGCGCGAGGCTGGCGCAAGCGGGAAAACAACGGGGCGAGCGGCATCGGCGGATTCAAAGGCATTGAAGGTTTCGGGGGCATCGGATTCGGCCCCCGCGGGGGGCGTAGGTTCTCACGGTACGCTCGCGGAAAAGCCTGCAAACGCACGGACGTTCGAGCCGCTGGATCTCACGCATATGATCCAGATCTGGGGCGGGGAGGCGACTGTGAAGACCTTGCTTGGCTCGTTCGTTTCCGCGATGCGCGACGACCTGGACGCGTTGCCGCCGCTCCTCGAACAAGCCGATATCGCGCGCTTACGCGAATGGCATCATCGGCTGGCTGGTGCGGTGGGCGTGCTGCAATACCCTGCGCTACTCGCCGAACTCGAGATGTTTCGCAGTCACATGAACAGTCACACTGCCGAGCAACTGCGTGAAGAGGGCTATGCGCTCATCCGGACGTGCCAGGCGATGCTTGGCGGAATCGAGCAGCAGGCCGCGCTGCTCGCGTGAATGATGTACATCAGGAAATGAGCGGGCGCTGGGGAAAAGCGGAGCAAAACGCGGGCGAAAAAAAACGCGGCCGAAGCCGCGTTCAAGCTTGGAGACCCTTCGATGAAGAGTCACTTCTCGCAGTTCCTAGCTTAGTCGCCGGGCGACGAGAAATCGAGACAATTTCGATCAATTAACTGTTACAGGGAATGCTGGTAATCCCACTTGCCGCTGCGGTGTCGTGCCGGCGAAACCACTCGACTGTGAAGTCAACGAACGAGCGTGTTTTTGCCGGGACGTGGCGGCGGCCGGGATAGACGAGCGAGAGTTCCTTGTCCGCGTCGCGGATGTCCCACCCGCCGAGCACGCGCACGAGCTGGCCGGTTGCGAGATCGGCGTCTACCTGGTTCGCCGGAAGGATCGTGATGCCCATACCCGCGATCGCGGCCTGGCGCAGCATCACTGAGTTGTTCACAGCGTACGCCGGCTCGATCAGCACAGGCTCGCGGGCGCCGCCTGGTCCTTCGAAGTGCCATTCGTTGCCGTGGATATCGGCGGAAGGCGCAAGCAGCGTGTGCCGGGCGAGATCGGCTGGGCATTGCGGCGCCGCATGGCCCGCGAGGTAGGCGGGCGAGGCGACGGCAACCGGCGCGACGCTCAGGAGCGGGCGGCGGATCAACGTCCCGCCGCTCACCTGACGAGGCGCCACGATGCCGGCGTCGAAACCTTCCTCGATCAGATCGACCGGACGATGCAGCAGCGTAAGCGAGAGCCTGACTTTCGGGAACTCGTCGAGGTAGCACTTGAGCATCGGCGTGAGGTCGTGCAGTGAAAACGATGCGTGGGCAACGACACGCAACGTGCCGGACGGCACCGATACGCCATGCGCGATATGCGTTTCGATGCGCGCCAGATCGTCGAGGACTTGCCGGCAGCCTTGCGCGTAGGCGGCGCCGGCCTCGGTCAGCGACGCGCTGCGCGTGTTGCGGTTGATCAGCCGCGTTTCCAGATGGGCTTCGAGCAACGCCACGTAGCGGGTGACCACCGCGTTCGACATATTCAGGCTCATCGCCGCGCGGCCGAACGAGCCGTGCTCGGCAACGCTCACGAACACGCGCATGGCCTGAAGCTGGTTCATGTTTTTGGGGGACGTGGACACGAGGCGGATGGGTGCGGCGGTGAAGAAAAGTGATGTGTGAGGAGGCGCGCTGGCGCTTGCCGAGACGGATAGTACCGATGCGCGTTGGACGAGCGGAATGGGAATCGTCCGAATCATCTGAAGTCGACTCTTATCCCGAATTAACGATGTTGTATCGCGGCAACGCATTATTGGGATACCGAACGAATCGTTCGTATACGCAGAAAAGCAAGATAGGTCGTGAGCATTGCGCAACGAGCGTTTGAGGGTTAACCGCAGGGAGTTTCAACTAATTCAAAAAGGCTTTTGACGAGATATCGGGTGGTTCGTCAAAAGGCGACGCCCATAAACTTTGCCATGCAAATCAATGCGGTGTGTCATTCACCGCACGACGGAATCGCTATGCCGGCGTGAGGCCGGCGACGGCATCCATTTTTGCCGAAAGGCCTTGCATCGAAGGAAGCATATGAAAAAGAAACTCGCTATCGCGGCGGCAGTCGCTGCGACTTTTGCATCGGCGTCGTACGCGCAAAGCAGCGTCACGCTGTACGGTATCGTTGACGCCGGGTTCACGTACACGACGAACGTGAACGGCAACGCCAAATACGCTCTGACGAGCGGCAACGTCCAGGCGAGCCGTTGGGGCTTGCGCGGCGTTGAGGATCTCGGCGGCGGCCTGAAGACGATCTTCACGTTGGAAAGCGGCTTTAACGTCGCGAATGGGCAGCAGAACGGCGGCCTGTTCAATCGTCAATCGTTCGTCGGTCTGACGCAGGAGCAATACGGTACGCTGACGTTCGGTCGCCAGTTCGACTCGATGGTCGACTACATCGCGCCGCTCACCGCAGTCGGCACCTGGGGCGGCACCTACACGGCGCACGTGATCGACAACGACAACCTGAACGGCACGTTCTCGCTGAACAACTCCATCAAGTATTCCAGCCCGAACTTCTCGGGCTTCCAGTTCGGTGGCATGTACGCGTTCTCGAACCAGTCTGGTTTCGCAGTCAACCGCGCCTATAGCGCCGGCATGAGCTACGCAATCCAGGGTCTGCGTCTCGCCGCGGCTTACACGCAGATCAACGGCGTGGATAGCACCACTGGCGGCGCGGTCCAGGGTTCGTCGCTTGCGAACACGTTCGGCGCGATGGCGGCGGGTAACCGTCAGCGCACCTGGGGCGCAGGCGGAAGCTACACCTATGGCCCGATGGTCGGCGGCGTCGTGTTCACGCAGTCGCGCCTCAATGGTAAGTTCTTCGACTCGGTGCGCTACAACAACCTCGAAGCGAACTTCCGCTACAACCTGACGCCGGCGCTCGGCATTGGTGCGATGTACTCGTACACGAACGCGAACGGCGCGGGTATCGACGCCGGAACCGGCAGCTCCTCGGCGCACTGGAACCAGTTCGGTCTGCAGGCCGACTACGCGCTCTCCAAGCGCACCGACGTCTACCTCGAAGGCGTGGGCGTGTGGGGCGCGGGCCAGAACGCGGCGGGCAAAACGCAAGTGGGCTACCAGGGCGACAACAACTACTCGTCGAGCAAGAATCAGGGCATCGTCACGACGGGTATCCGTCACCGCTTCTAAGAAGAATTCGGCGTCGTCGCGTTCCCGGTCGTGGTTGTCGCAAGCATCGCGAACGGGAACGCATAACACCGGATGGCAAGCAGGTAGTAATTGGGTTGAATGGCGCCGCTCGCGGCGCCTTTTTTATTGCACGTCGCTTACGTTGGGCCGACATCGGCGCAGCGAACGCGCCCAGCGGATTTGCTCTAGCATGTGAGAGCGCGGTTTTGCGCCTTCTGGTGCAGCGCGCCACAAAAACAGGAGAAATTCCATGAATGTGCTTCGTCCGCTGCAGCTCGCTCTCGCTCTGTGTGTCCTCGCCTCCAGCGCCGCCTACGCCGACACCGTCGCGCTCAAGGCCGATCTCGAACCGTCCAGCGAAGTCCCGCCGCGTGTGAGTCAGGGCCACGGCATGCTCAACGCCACGTTCGACACGTCCACGAAAATGCTGAACTGGACCATCACCTACGAAGGCCTGTCGGGTCCGGCGGCGGCCGCGCACTTCCATGGCCCGGCTCCGGTGGGCCAGAATGCGAACGTGCAGGTCCCGATTCCGAAGGGCGAACTGGCGAGCCCGATCAAGGGCTCGGCCACGCTCAACGAGCAGCAGGTCACCCAGCTGATGGGCGGACAATGGTATTTCAACATTCACACGGCGCAGAACCCGTCCGGCGAGATTCGCGGGCAGGTGCTGCCCGCCAATTGACCGGCGCTCGATCGATCGCGTCGCTCGCCGTACTGCGCGTGCCGCTCGTTCCCGCAATCGAAGTCTGATTGCGGGACGATATCGATTGAGCGCCGCCGAGTGCTGGTTGAGCCCAGTCTGGATGCCGCGGGAGGGCTGAGCCGTGAGCTGGCAAAGCAGGCTGATCTGCAGGTTCCTGCGCCGCACCTTTCTGCCGCAAACGCGCAAGTCGATCAACGTCGCGCGCGTGCGCATGCTGACTGCGCGGCGCATCTGGACGCCAGGCGTGCCGAGCGGCTGGCGTTTGCGCGAGCAGTACGACGCGTCCGATGTCCCGTTGCGCGGCGAGTGGCTTATCCGCGAGCGCTCGTCCGCGCAGCGCACACTCCTTTATCTGCATGGCGGCGGGTATTACTTCTGCTCGCCGCGCTCGCAGCGTGCGATTTCGTTTGGTCTGGGCAAGCGCGCCGGCGCCGACGTCTTCTCGCTCGACTATCGCCTCGCGCCCGAACATCCGTTTCCAGCCGCGCTCGACGACGCAATGGCCGCGTATCGCCACTTGCTGGCAAAGGGAACGCGCCCCGGCTCGATCGTGATTGGCGGCGATTCGGCGGGCGGCGGGCTCGCACTGGCGACACTCGTTGCTTTGCGCGACGCGGGCGATCCGCTCCCTGCTGGCGCCGTGCTCTTTTCACCCTGGACCGATCTTGCGGCGACGGGCGCCTCGATACGCGAGAACGATGGGCGCGATCCCATGTTCAGCGGCGAGGTTTTCGCGCGCATTGCGCCGTTCTATCTCGGCTCGGCCAGTGCAACCGATCCCTATGTGTCGCCGCTTTATGCCGACTTTCGCGGCTTGCCGCCGCTAAGCCTCTTCGTGGGAAGCTCCGAAACGCTGCTCGACGACACGCGCCGCGTGGTCGAACGCGCGCGCGCCGCCGGCGTTTTGGTGGAGTGCGAGATTGCCAGCGGCATGCCGCATATCTGGCCGATCTATGCGCCGTTCATGCCCGAAGCGCGGCTTACGCTCGATGTCGCCGCGAGCTTCGTGCGCCGCGTGACCCCCACGCCGGCGCACGGCGACGAGAATCCGCAGCCGCCTCAATCGAGCGAGACGTCGATCGCGTCGTAGGCCGCGTGGACGGCGGCTTCGCCGTAGCGCCGCTCGAGCCGGCGCACGGTGAAGTGCCCGTGCGCCACCTGCTGGAAATGGTCGATGAAGACGGTGTTGACCATGGCGCCGAGCACTGCACCGATGGCCGGTATCGATTTCGCGGCGACCTGCTCGCTCACCTGCACGGAGAAGCGCGCGGCCACGGTCTGCATGAGCTTGAGGAGCGCGGTCGAGCCGTGGGCGGCGAAGCCCTTCGTCGCCATTTCCGACGATGCCGCCGATACCGCCTTCGCGAGCGCGCCGCGCACGATGAAATAGCCGAAGTCGGCTTCGTCGTCGGCGGCCGAGCGGCCACCCAGGCCGAATACAGTCAGGCATTGCAGCTGCGTGTCGGTGCTGGCCAGGTTTTCGCCTTCGCTGCGCGCGATATCGCAGATCGAGCGAAACATCAGCGTGGTCGTGACGGGCAGCTCGACCGGCAGCGCGAAAAGGCCGAATGCGCCGCCCGCCGCGCCGGTGGTCGCCACCGCGAATTTGTGCAGCAGGTTGCTCGGCTTCGTGCTCGCGCGCGGTTCGGCGGTGGAGAGTGCGCCTTGCTTGCCGAGCGTCTTCAGTGCGAGCTGGAGACACTTGCGCAGGGCGGTTTGCGTCGCGTCGGTCACCTTGTCGTTCGCCACGCCGGGCAGCCGCGCGATCAGCTTTTCCACCGGCGCCCCCACGATGGCCGCGAGCTTCATGCCGAGCGGCGGCGTTTCGAGCTCATGTTTGGCGCGCCGCAACGCGTCGAGATCGGCCTCGGTGAAGGCCGAGGCGGCTCCCGCGGGGGACTGGTCTGCGATTGTGGGGTCCATTGCGCTCCCGGATTTTCAGCAACGACGGCGGGCATCTCCGCCTCTGAACGCCCCAGTGTAGTAGATCGCGCCGTGCTATGATGATCAATCTTTGACGCGTCAATCGTTGCTGGATCAAAAAATGGCCGTTCATACCGCTGCCCACCATTCGAGCGGGCAGGTTCTGCCGTTCCGGGAGTCGCTGCTCGCGATGCTCGGCGTCTCGTTCGTGACGATGCTCGTCGCGCTCGACCAGACCGTCGTGGGCACCGCGCTGCCAACTATCGTCGCCGAACTGCGCGGCTTCGAGCTTTACGCGTGGGTCGCCACCTCCTATCTGCTCACCTCGGTCATCACCGTCCCCATTTTTGGGCGGCTCGGCGACTATTACGGGCGCAAGCCGTTCGTGATCGCGTCGATCGTCGTCTTCACCGCTGCTTCCGTGCTCTGCGGCGCCGCCAACAGCATGCCGTTCCTCGTGATCGCGCGCGGGCTGCAAGGCATCGGCGGCGGCATGCTGGTCGGCACGGCGTTCGCCTGCATTCCCGACCTCTTCCCCGATTCCGTCGTGCGCCTGCGCTGGCAGGTGCTCATGAGCTCCGCGTTTGGTATCGCCAATGCAGTCGGGCCCTCGCTCGGCGGCTTTCTCACGCAGTACTACGGCTGGCGTTCCGTGTTCTACGTGAACCTGCCCGTTGGCCTGCTGTCGCTGTTTTTCGTGTGGAAGTACCTGCCGCATCTGCGCCACGTCGCGCACGAGGCGCGCATGCGCCTCGACTGGCCGGGTGCGCTCCTCATCGCGGTTGCGCTCGGCAGCCTGCAGCTATTCGTGGAGCGTCTGCCGGGGCACGGCCTCAGCGCTTCGGCCATCGGCCTGCTCGTGCTCGCGCTGGCGGCCGGCTGGGCGCTGTGGCAATGGGAGCGCCGCTGCCCGCAGGCCATCTTGCCCGTCGACATGTTCCGCAACGCGAGCCTGAACGCGCTCTTCACGCTCGCCGTGCTGGGCGGCTTCACGATGTTTTCGCTGCTGTTCTATGCGCCGCTCCTGTTCCAGGGCGGCTTCGGCATGACGCCGAAAGAAGCGGGCCTCGTCATCACGCCGCTCGTGGTGTTCATCACGATCGGCAGTATCGCGAACGGGCGCATCGTCTCGCGCATCCGCAATCCGAACCTGATGCTCTACATTGGCTTCGCGATGATCGCGGCGGCATGCTTCGCGGTGGCGCTCGCCACGCGCAGCACACCGCGCGGCCTGCTCATGGCGCTCATGATCGTGGCCGGCATTGGTCTTGGCTTCGTCATGCCAAACCTCACCGTGTTCGCGCAGCAGACCGCCGGGCGCGAGCATCTGGGTATCGCCACCGCGCTGTTGCAGTCTTTGCGGATGATCGGCGGCATGATCGGCACGGCGCTCACCGGCACGATGGTTACGCAGCTTTATTCGAGCGGCGTGCAGCGCGCGCTGGACGCCGATCACGCCACACACTGGCTGCCGCAGCTCGCCGACCCGCAGATCCTCATCAACCGCGACGCGCAGGCAACGCTTATCGCCGATCTCACGCACGCCGGGCATAATGGCGCGCCGCTGCTCGAAGCCGCGCGCGAAGCGCTCGTGGGCGCGATTCACCTGGGGATTGCCGTGGCGGCGGCGATTGCGGTCGTGTCGATCTGGCAAACCCGGCGCGTGCCGCCGGTCAAGCTGCAGCGCAAGGTGGAGCCCGTGATTCACGCGGATTGAGTCGCCTTTCGCCCGTAGTAGGTACCGGCACAGAAACTGCCAAACGCGCGGCCACGAAGCCGGCAGGAAAAACAAAGCATGGAAATTCAGGATCGCATCGCCATCGTGCAGCAGTTTGGACGGACCTACCGGGCGTTCATGTCGGCGTTCGAGGCGCAGGTCGGGCATCCGCTGCCGCGTTGGCGCATTCTGCTCGCGCTTTACGAGCAGGACGGCGAGTCGTCGCAAAAGCGACTCGTCGAGCGGCTGCGCGTGGACCCGGGCGCGCTCACGCGGCAATTGAAGGCGGTGGAGTCGCTCGGCTGGATCGCGCGCCGCGCCGACGAGCGCGATAACCGCATCACCAACGTGACGTTGACAGACGCTGGCCGCGCCGTGATCGAAGAGGGCCTGCCGCGCCGCAACGCATTCCTGAACGTGACGATGTCGCTGCCCGACGACGCGCTCGCGGCGCTGTCGGGTGCGTTGGGGATGATGGAAGCGCGCCTCGGCGAGGCGGCTGCGGCCGCAGTTGCGGCCGCGCCGGCTCAAGAGGCCGAGCCCGAAGCGGGCTAGGCCTGTGTTGCCGCTTTCAACGAAGCACGCCGCACTCAGAAGAACGTTTCGATCACTTCCGTCACGCGATACTTCCCATCGAGCATCAGCACCTGGCGCCACTTGTCGAACGTGAGGCAAGGGTGCGAGATGTCGAACGCGATCATGTCGCCGACCTTCAGGTCCGCGCCCGCCGGGATCTTCAGGTAGGCGTGCTGATCCATCATCTGGAACACTTCCCAGCCTTCGTTTGCCGCCACTTCGCGCGGCGCGCCGCCGTTCGCGGGGCGATAGTGGCGCGACGGCTCCGGAAAGCCCGCGTCGAACGCGGCGTCGCGTTTGCCGAAGCCGACGATCGCGCGGCCAGGCTCCGGAATCGACTGCACGTAGGCCCACAGTTGCAACGCGGGCAGCAGCGCAACACCCATTTCGCGCGCCACGGGGTTGCGCGTGAGGATCTGCGATTGAGCCTGCTTGTAGACGCCCACGTCGTGCGTCAGGTAGCAGCCGGGGCGCAGCACCACGTCGATCGTGCCCGCCTGCGTGGCCGGTGCGAACTCTTCCGCGACGATGTCGTACCAGGCCGAGCCCGCGCCCGAAAGCAGTGCGGGCGTGCGCGCGAAGCGGCCCGCCGCGGCCAGTTCCTGGGTGACGTTCAGCGCGTCGCGCAGGAAGGTGCGCACTTCGCTTTCTTCCTTGAGGATGCCCTCGTAGATCTCCACGCCCGCTAGCTTGAGCGAGTCGGGATAGCGCGCGATGGCCGCGAGCACGGCGTTGCGCGTGTCGGTGTCGCGCACACCCGTACGGCCGCGCGGCACGCCCAGTTCGAGCAGCACCTGCAGCGTGCGGCCCGCCGCGCGGAAGAACTCGCCCAGATGCTCCACGCCTTCCACCGAATCGACGAGGCAGAAGAACTCGAAGTTCGCGTCGCTGAGCAGTTCCGCAATCATTGCCATGTTATGGCGGCCCACGAGCTGGTTCGCCATCAGCACGCGCGAGATCCCGCCGCGGTAGGCGGCGCGCGTCTGGTGCGCCGTCGCGAGCGTGATGCCCCACGCGCCTGTCTCGATCTGGCGGCGAAAGAGCTGCGGCGCCATCGTCGTCTTGCCGTGCGGGGCGAGCTTCACGCCATAGCGCGTGACGAAGTCCTGCATCCACTTGAGGTTGTGCTCGACGCGGTCCGCATAGAGCACCGCAGCGGGCAGGCTCACGTCCTCTTCGAGTAAATTCCATTCGAGGCGCCCGGCGTCCCCGAGCGGCACGCTCGCGCCCGGCACATTGCCAAGGCCCTTGCTGTTCGGGTCGATCGTTGCACTCTGATAGTTTGTAACTTTCATTTGCCTTCGCTCCATATGCTTCATGCGTCCCAGCCACGCCGGAGTCTTACGTTCCGGCGTTGACTCGGAGATAGTACACAAAGTAACATCGCTTCGTGAATTGTTATTTATTAACAGACTCCCTGCAATGAACACCGCTGCCGATCCGGCCCGCTTCGACATCGTCGCGCGAATTGCGCAATGCGTGCCCGAACTGCGTCCGGCCGAGCGCGACGTGGCCGCGCTGATCCTCGACGATCTTGCCAGCGCCGCACGCGCGAGCATTGGCGAGCTGGCGCAGCGCGCGGGCGTGAGCGTCGCCTCCGTCACGCGCTTTGCGAAGGCAGTGGGCTGCCACGACGTGCGCGAACTCAAGCTGCGGCTCGCCCAGGCGGCCGCCGTAGGCGATCGCTTCTTGCGCGGTGCCGGCGCCGTCGAAGGCGAGGGCAAGTTGCGCGCCCTGAATGCCGAAGCCGAACCGCTCGCCACGCGCGTCTATGACGAAATTCACACGGCGCTCGCGCGCAACCACGAACTGCTGTGCCAGGCGCCGTTTGCGCACGCTGCCGCGGCGCTGGCGCAGGCCCGCATGATCTACGTGTTCGGCATGGGCGGCGGCTCGAGCGCGCTTGCCGACGAAATGCGTTTTCGCCTCGTGCGCCTGGGCCGTCCGGTGGCGTCGTACCAGGACAGCTTGCTGCAGCGCATGGTGGCGAGCACGCTCTCGCCCGAAGACGTGGTCGTCGCGCTTTCCGTAACAGGGCGCGTGCCCGAACTCGTCGATGCATGCCGCATCGCGCGCGATTACGGCGCGAAGGTCGTCGCGCTCACCGCGCCCGCGTCGCCGCTCGCCGCGCTCGCCGACTGGCTCGTGCCGATCGTCGCGAGCGAGACCGATTTCATCTACAAGCCATCGTCGTCACGTTACGCGATGATGATGGCACTCGACGTGCTCGTAACCGAACTGGCGCTCGCGCAACCCGAGGAAAGCCGCGAGTTGCTGCGCCGGATGAAGCACACGCTGGACGCGCATCGCGGCGGCGGCGAACGCCAGCCGCTCGGTGACTGAGCGTCGAACTAAGAGCCATCCTGAGGAGACGCGTATGCATTCGCACCCCGAAGCCGCTGATACGTTGATCGTCGGCGCCATGCTTTATGACGGCACCGGCGCGCCGCCCCTTGAGCGCGACGTGGCGGTGCGCGACGGACGCATCGTCGCGATCGGCAACCTGTCGAACTGGCTCGCGGAAGAGGTGATCGAGGCCAATGGGCGCGCGCTCGCGCCGGGCTTCATCGACGTCCATACGCACGACGACACGCACGTGATCCGCTCGCCGCAAATGCTGCCCAAGATCAGTCAGGGCGTGACGACGGTGGTCGTCGGCAACTGCGGCATCAGCGCGTCGCCGGTGACGCTCAAGGGCGATCCGCCCGACCCCATGAACCTGCTCGGCGAGCGCGACGCGTTCAACTATCCGACTTTCTCAGCGTACGTCGATGCAGTGAACGCGGCGCGGCCCGCCGTGAACGTGGGCGCGCTAATTGGCCATACGGCGCTGCGCAATAACCACATGAGCGACTTGAAGCGCGCCGCCACCGGCGACGAGATCGCGGCCATGCGCGCGCAGCTCGAAGACGCGCTCGCGCACGGCGCGCTCGGCCTTTCCACGGGGCTCGCGTATGGTTCGGCGTTCGAGGCTTCGACCGAAGAGGTCGCCTCGCTCGCCCAGCCGCTCGCTGCCGCCGGCGCGCTCTACACGACGCATATGCGCACCGAGTTCGACGCGATTCTCGAAGCGATGAACGAGGCGTACCACATTGGCCAGCATGCGCGCGTGCCGGTGGTGATCTCGCATCTGAAGTGCGCGGGTCCTTCCAACTGGGGGCGCAGCACGGAGGTGCTCGCGTCGCTCGAAAGTGCGCGCAAGTATCAACCGGTGGGCTGCGACTGCTATCCGTATAGCCGCAGTTCGTCGACGCTGGACCTCAAGCAGGTGACGGGCGACATCGACATCACGATCACGTGGTCCACGCCGCACCCCGAGCAGGCGGGCAAGCTCATCAAGGACATCGCGGCCGAGTGGGGCGTCTCGCAGCAGGAAGCCGGCAAGCGCCTGCAGCCGGCGGGCGCGGTGTACCACAACATGTCCGAAGACGACGTGCGCCGCATTCTTTCGCACCCGGCCACGATGGTTGGCTCGGACGGTCTGCCGAACGATCCGCTGCCGCACCCGCGCCTGTGGGGCGCGTTTCCGCGCGTGCTCGGGCACTACGCGCGCGACGCGGCGCTGCTGCCGCTCGAAGAAGCGGTGCGCAAGATGACGGGCCTTTCGGCGCGGCGCTTCGGCCTTTCGCAGCGCGGCGAGGTTCATGTGGGCTGGCACGCCGATCTCGTGCTGTTCGACCCGGCAAAAGTGCGCGACGCAGCGACGTTCGAGAAGCCGCAGCAAGTGGCTGAAGGCATCGACGCGGTGTGGGTGAACGGTGTGCTCTCGTATCGCGACGGCCAACCCACGGGCGAGCGCGCGGGCCACTTCGTCGCGCGCGGCACGCGCGAGGCGCAGCCAGAGGCGAATGCCTTTTAAGCAGGCTTTATTTATCGAATTTCGACCCTCGGCGCGCGTGGCCCAAGAAGCTGCGCGCGCCGCACGATCTCAAAGGAGCAAACGATGAAACGAATTGGAGCGGAAGGCGGCAAGGGCCAGGGCGGACAACATCTGCCGTTCGCGCGCGCCGTGGAAGCCGACGGCTGGCTGTATGTCTCGGGCCAGACGCCGATGGAAGGCGGCGAGGTCATCAACGGCAACATCGTCGAGCAGTCGCACAAGGCCATTCAGAATCTTTTCGCCATCCTGAAGGAAGCGGGCTATGGCGCGGAGCACGTGGTGCGCTGCGGCGTGTGGCTTGACGACGCACGCGACTTCACGTCGTTCAACAAGGTGTTCCGCGAGTATTTCGGCGAGCATCCGCCGGCACGCGCCTGCGTGCAGTCGAGCATGGTGGTGGACTGCAAGGTCGAGGTCGACTGCGTGGCGTACAAGGCGCCGGCCGGGAAGTAAGGGGGCGACCCAAAGCGATTATGAAGCGGCTGCTGGAGTCATTCAGCAGCCGTTTTTTCTTGCGTACCGCCGTCGCGCGGAGTGGCTGCCGTGATACGCAACTCGACCTTCATGCCCGCGGCCACGGCCATGTTGATGAGCGAATCGAGCGAGAACAGATCGATCTTGCCGCGCATGAGGTCGGACACGCGCGGTTGCGTCACGCCGAAGAGCGCGGCGGCCTGCGTTTGGGTCAGCTTGTTGCGCGTGATGTGCTCTTCGAGCGCGATCATGAGGTCGCAGCGCAACGTCATGTTCTGCGCGGCTTCGGGCGTGTTTTCGAGTGCGTCCCACACGCTGTCGAAGCGCTGGCGCGGACTACGGTGCTTCTCGCGATTCATGATTTGGACTCCTTGTTGTTTAGCGCATCGCGATAGCGCCGCGCGGCAAGCGAAACATCGACGAAGGCCGTTTTCTCGGACTTCTTCTGAAAGCAATGCAGCACATAAATAGCTTCGCGAATGTGCGCGACGTAAATCACGCGAAACGCGCCGTTTGCGTCGCGGATGCGTATCTCACGCGCGCCGCGGCCGACAGGGTTCACCGGCTTCCAGTCGTGCGGATCGAGACCGCGCTGAACGCGCCGCAGCTCGCGCCCGGCTTCCTGGCGCATGGCCGGTGGAAAACTGCATAGATCGGCCAGCGCGCTGCCGCAGAATTCCAGCGGCTTAGGTTCACGTAGGTTATACAAGTTTTTATATGCATGCTAGAGATTGAGCGGCCCGGTATGTACCGGGAATGACTTGGCTCAAGTCTCTGCAGGCTCAGGCCGCCGCGCCCTCGCTTGCGTCAAGCGCCGCACATCTTCTGGCCCTCGTTAGCCGTTCGGCAGAGGGCGGCCGTTTCCCGATTTTCCCAATATATGAGCGACTCAATCACATATTGGAGAACTCGAAAAAACCTGCCTACAATCCAGCCATCCGACAAGCACTGTCGGTAGACCCAGATAAATCCGGCGCACGCGCAAGACGCGGAGCGAACCGGACAGCCAAGGAGACGTTCGCCATGCTTCAGCCAGCGCTTTGCGCGGCCACGCGCCGCCCGCCGCTACCTGTTCGAGCCCCGGACGCCCATGCGCTGGGCAGTCTCCCGAAGCACGGTTCGCGCGCCGCTTGACGGCACGCGCCTTTCCATCGTCTCCCTTCATCGCCCTCGCCATGAACAAAGCGATGTCTTCCACACTCGCCGCGAACCTCCCCGACGAGGCCGCCGCGCCAGTAGCCTCGGCTCAAGCGCAGCACAAGGCCCGCCCTGCCGCCGATGAAATCGGCGTCGCGAGCACCTTGCTCGACGGCTCGATGCAGCAGGCCGGCACCCAGACGCTCCTGCGCGGCCTCGCCATTCTCGAAGCGGCCGCCGCCGGCGTGCGCGACCTGCGCTCGTTCGGCGCGGTGCTCGGCACGACGCGCAGCACCACGCACCGTCTCGTTTCGAGCCTCGTGCAGGCGCGCTACCTGCGCCAGGTGCAGGGCGGCTACCTGCTCGGGCCGAAGCTCATCGAACTCGGCACGATCGCGCTCGAGCAGATGCCGCTCACGGCCGTTGCTCGCCCGCATCTGCAGGCGCTCGCCGACGAAACGCTCGACACGATCCACCTCGGCGTGCGCGACGGCGACGACGTGCTGTACATCGACAAGATTCCCGGCCAGCGGGGCCTCGAGATGCGTTCGCGCGTCGGGCACCGTATGCCGCTCGCGTCCACGGGCATTGGCAAGGCGATGATGCTCGACCTCACGCCGCAATCGTGGCGCGACCTGTTCGACGCGTCGCGCCGCACGCTCGCGGGCGTGAGCTTCCGCCCCGATCACAGCCTCGAACCCGATACCTTCCTCAAGCGCATGGCGACTTACTCGGCGGGCGGTTACACGTTCGATCTCGAGGAGAACGAAATTTCGATCCGCTGCGTGGCGGCGCCGGTGCGCGACGCTTCCGGCGCGATCGTGGCGGCGCTTTCGGTGGCGAGCACGATTCCCTATATGCCGCTCGAGCGCATGGACGAACTGATTCCGGTTGTCCAGCGCGAGGCGCGCGCGATTTCGCAGGAACTGGGCTGGCGCGCGCCGCAGCCCACCACGCGCAGGATTCGCCGATGAAAGCGCGTGAGAAGCCTGTAAGCGGCGCGGCCAGCGACGCAGCGATCGCTCGCGATGCCGCGCTCATTGCGCTCGACTGGGGCACGACCTCGCTGCGCGCGTATCTGTTCGATGCGGCGGGCAAGGTGATCGCCACGCGTGTTTCGACGGCGGGGATCATGAATCTGCCCGTGCCTGCCGAGGAAGGCGGCTTCGACGCGGCCTTCGACGAAGCGTGCGGCGTGTGGCTAGCCGTTGCGCCCTCGCTGCCGGTACTGGCCGCGGGCATGGTCGGCAGCGCCCAGGGCTGGGTGCAGGCGCCTTATGTCGAAACGCCTGCTAGCGCGCAGGCGCTGGTGGCGGGCATCGTGCGCGTGCGCGCTGCGTGCGGCGCCGAAGTCGCCGTAGTGCCGGGCGTGCTGGAGCCGGGTGCGCTGCCCAACGTGATGCGCGGCGAGGAAACGCAGATTTTTGGCGCGCTGGGGGCATCGGGCGAGGAGGCTGAGCAGCAAACGTCGCTCATCGGTCTGCCTGGCACGCACGCGAAATGGGTGGTGGTGGAGGGCGATCGCATTGCGCGCTTCTACACCTTCATGACGGGCGAGGTCTACGCGGCGCTGTGCGCGCATACGATCCTCGGCCGCACGATGAAGCATCCCGTCGAGCCCGACACCGCAGCGTTCCTGCGCGGCGTGGGCGTGGCGCGCGAGCAGGGCTGCGTGGGGCTGCTGGCCACGGCGTTCAGCACGCGCACGCTCGGCCTCACTGCACAGCTAGCCGCCGACGAGCAGCCCGACTATCTCTCGGGCCTCGTGATCGGGCACGAGCTGGCGGGCCTCGAAGCCGCGCTGGCACGACGCGACGTGGCGCTGGCCGGCTGTGCGCCGCAGCTCATCGGCGCCGATGCGTTGTGCGAGCGCTACCGCATGGCGCTTGCCGCATTCGGCTGCAGCGGCGCGCATCTCGTGCGTCAGGCGACCGAACACGGGCTCTGGCGCATCGCCGTGCAGGCCGGGCTCGTCGCGCCGCGCTAAAACGCGCGACGAATCGAGCCAAACCCGAATCAGACACGAAGCCAAGCAACAGGAAGCCGACATGGAACCCGAACTGAACCTGCCCGCCCCGTACACGCCACACGCCGGCTTCGTCGCCGCGTTCGGCGCGTGCCGCATGGTCGCGATCGTGCGCGGCATAAAGCCTGCCGAAGCCGCCGAGCATGGCCGCGCGCTTTACGAAGCGGGCTTCCGGCTCATCGAGGTGCCGCTCAATTCGCCGCAGCCGCTCGACAGCATCGCGGCGCTGCGCCAGGCGCTGCCTGCGGACGCGATGATCGGCGCGGGCACCGTGCTCACCACCGAGCGTGTGCGCGACGTGAGGGAAGCGGGTGGCGAATTGATCGTGATGCCGCACGCCGACACCGACGTCATCCTCGCCGCGAAGCTCCAGGGCCTCGCGTGCGTGCCCGGCGTCGCCACGCCGACCGAAGCCTTCGCGGCGCTCAAGCACGGCGCGGACGCGCTCAAGATGTTCCCCGCCGAGCAGCTCGGCCCGGCCGTGACGAAGGCGTGGCGCGCCGTGATTCCGGCGATCGTGCCCTTGCTGCCCGTAGGCGGCGTGAAGCCGGACAACATGGGCCCGCAGCTGGCCGCTGGCGCGAGCGGCTTCGGCCTTGGCTCCGCGCTCTACAAGCCAGGCCAGGACGCCGCCGCCACGCGCGCGAACGCGCTCGCTTTCATCGAAGGCTGGAAAGCCACGTACGGAGCGCAAAAGTGAATCGGCTCGCGGGCAAGGTCGCGCTCGTGACCGGCGCCGGGCGCGGCATCGGCGCGGCGATCGCGCGTGCGTTCGCCGCAGAGGGCGCGGCTGTCGTGCTTGCGGAACTGGATGGCGCGACCGCCGAAGCGACGGCGCGCGAGATCGCGAATGCTTGCGAAGGTGCGCGAACGCTCGCCGTGCAAACCGACGTGACGCAGCCTGCCTCGCTGCGCGCCGCCGTGGAAGAAGCGCAACGCGCGTTCGGCCCGGTGGACGTGCTCGTGAACAACGCAGGCATCAACGTGTTCGCCGACCCGCTCACGATGACCGACGAAGACTGGCGCCGCTGCTTCGCCGTCGATCTGGACGGCGTGTGGAACGGTTGCCGCGCGGTGCTGCCGGGCATGGTCGAACGGTGTGCGGGCAGCATCATCAACATCGCCTCGACGCACGCGTTCCAGATCATTCCGGGCTGCTTTCCGTACCCGGTGGCGAAGCACGGCGTGATCGGGCTCACGCGTGCGCTCGGCATCGAGTACGCGCCGAAGAACGTGCGCGTGAACGCTATCGCGCCTGGCTACATCGAAACGCAGCTCACGCACGACTGGTGGAACGCGCAGCCCGACCCGGAAGCGGCGCGCAAGGCCACGCTCGAGTTGCCGCCGATGAAGCGCATTGGCCGCCCGGAGGAAGTCGCGATGACCGCGGTGTTCCTGGCTTCCGACGAAGCGCCGTTCATCAACGCGAGCTGCATCACGATAGATGGCGGCCGCACGGCGCTGCATCACGAATGAAAGCCTAGAAAAAGTAATTCGCAGCACGAAGGAACAAAAGAATACGCAGGAATCCGTCGAAGCGCTGGCCGCGCGCATCGGCGGGTAAAAGAAGAGGCGGCCGGAAACCCTTCCCGTGACTGAAGAAGACAGGAGACTGACAACATGCAACGACGCATCTTTCTGACGCTGGTGGCTGCCGCCGCTACTGCCGTGTTCGCGCAAGCGCCCGTCGCGCAAGCCGCTGACCAGGTGAAGATCGGCTTTCTCGTGAAGCAGCCCGAAGAGCCGTGGTTCCAGGACGAATGGAAGTTCGCGGAAATGGCCGCGAAGGAAAAGGGCTTCACGCTGGTGAAGATCGGTGCGCCCTCGGGTGAGAAGGTGATGAGCGCGATCGACAACCTGGCCGCGCAAAAGGCGCAGGGCTTCATCATCTGCACGCCTGACGTGAAACTCGGACCGGGCATCGTTGCGAAGGCCAAGGCCGACAACCTCAAGATGATGACGGTGGACGACCGCCTCGTGGATGGCGCGGGCAAGCCGATCGAGGCGGTTCCGCACATGGGCATCTCGGCGTACAACATCGGCAAGCAGGTTGGCGACGGCATTGCCGCCGAAATCAAGAAGCGCGGCTGGGACATGAAGGACGTGGGCGCGATCGACGTGACCTACGAGCAGCTGCCGACGGCGCATGACCGCACGTCGGGTGCTACCGACGCGCTCGTGGCCGCGGGCTTCCCGAAGGCGAACATCGTCCAGGCGCCGCAGGCGAAGACCGACACGGAAAACGCCTTCAACGCCGCCAACATCGCGCTCACGAAGAACCCGCAGTACAAGCATTGGGTGGCCTACGCGCTGAACGACGAAGGCGTGCTCGGCGCCGTGCGCGCAGCGGAAGGCCGCGGCTTCAAGGCCGACAACATGATCGGTATCGGCATCGGCGGTTCGGACTCGGCGCTCAACGAGTTCAAGAAGCCGCAGCCGACGGGCTTCTACGGCACCGTCATCATCAGCCCGAAGCGTCACGGCGAAGAAACCTCGGACCTGATGTACACGTGGATCACGCAAGGCAAGGAACCGCCGCTGCTCACGCTGACGACGGGCATGCTGGCTACGCGCGACAACGTGGAGAGCGTGCGTCAGCAGATGGGTCTCGCTTCGAAGTAAGCGCGTGCTAGAAGTGGTTTAGGGTGTTTCCCGCTGCGGCGCGGTCTTGAGATTGCGATGACCGTGCCGCAGCGTATCGAATGAGAGGAAACCGAAGTGTCAGCGACACTGCGTTTTGACAATATCGGCAAGGTGTTCCCAGGCGTGCGCGCGCTCGACGGCGTGTCGTTCGAGGTGAACGCCGGCGAAGTTCATGGCCTCATGGGCGAGAACGGGGCGGGCAAGTCCACGCTCCTCAAGATTCTGGGCGGCGAGTATCAGCCGGATTCCGGCCGCATCCTGATGGACGGCAACGAGGTGCACTTCTCCGATGCGGCGGCCTCGATTGGCGCGGGCATCGCGGTGATTCACCAGGAATTGCAGTACGTGCCCGATCTCACGGTTGCGGAGAATCTGCTGCTCGGCGCGCTGCCCAATGCGCTCGGCTGGGTGAAGCGCGGCGAGGCGCGTAAGTTCGTGCGTGAACGTCTTGCGGCGATGGGCGTGGATCTCGATCCCGCCGCGAAGCTGCGCAAGCTCTCCATCGCACAGCGCCAGATGGTGGAAATCTGCAAGGCGCTCCTGCGCAACGCGCGCGTGATCGCGCTCGACGAGCCGACCAGCTCGCTCTCGCACCGCGAGACCGAAGTGCTGTTCAAGCTCGTGCGCGAACTGCGTGCGGATAACCGCGCGCTCATCTACATCTCGCACCGCATGGACGAGATCTACGAGCTGTGCAATGCCTGCACGATCTTCCGCGACGGCCGCAAGGTCGCCTCGCACGAGAAGCTCGAAGAGGTGAAGCGCGAAACGCTGGTGGCCGAAATGGTGGGCCGCGAGATCAGCGACATCTACAACTATTCGCCGCGCGAGCACGGCAACGTGCGCTTCGCGGTGCGCGGCGTGGAAGGCCATCCGCTCAACGAAGCGGCCAGCTTCGAGGTGAAGTCGGGCGAGATCGTTGGCTTCTTTGGGCTTGTGGGTGCGGGTCGCAGCGAGCTGATGCAGCTCATCTACGGCACGCACAAGCGGCGCGCGGGCGAGATCGAGCTGGACGGCAAGACCATTCGCGTGAAGAGCGCGAGCGACGCGATTCGCCACGGCATCGTGCTGTGCCCGGAAGACCGCAAGGAACAGGGCATCGTTGCGATGGCAACGGTCTCGGAGAACATCAACATCAGTTGCCGCCGGCACTTCCTGCGCGCGGGCATGTTCCTCGACCGCAAGAAGGAAGCGGAAACGGCGGATCGCTTCATCAAGCTCCTGAAGATCAAGACGCCGAGCCGCCGCCAGAAAATCCGCTTTCTCTCGGGCGGCAACCAGCAGAAAGCGATTCTGTCGCGCTGGCTCGCCGAACCGGACCTGAAGGTCGTGATTCTGGATGAGCCGACGCGCGGCATCGACGTCGGTGCGAAGCATGAAATCTACAACGTGATCTACCAGCTCGCCGCGCGCGGCTGCGCGATCGTGATGGTGTCGTCGGAGTTGCCGGAAGTGCTCGGCGTGTCGGATCGCATCGTGGTGATGCGCGAAGGCCGTATTTCGGGCGAGTTGCCGCGCAGCGCGGCGAGCGAACACGCGGTCCTTGACCTCGCGCTGCCTAAGCGCGCGCAGGCCAAGGCTGCATGAGTGGACGGGGAGGAAACTGAAATGCAAGCAAGAGAAAACCTGGCGGCCGAGTCTGCCAACAGCGCCGCCAAGAGCGTCGCCGACGCGCTGATTCCGAGTCCCACCGACAAGCAGAAGTGGTGGCAGCAGATCACCGAGTACAGCCTGATCGTGATCTTCGCGGTCATGTTCATCGTGATGTCGCTGACCGTCGATCACTTCTTCTCGATCGAGAACATGCTCGGCCTCGCGCTGTCGGTCTCGCAGATCGGCATGGTGGCCTGCACGATGATGTTCTGTCTCGCCTCGCGCGACTTCGACCTGTCCGTCGGCTCGACGGTCGCGTTCGCGGGCGTGCTCTGCGCGATGGTGCTCAACGCGACCGGCAACACGTTCATCGCCATCGTCGCGGCAGTGGCGGCGGGCGCGGCGATCGGCTTCGTGAACGGCGCGGTGATCGCGTATCTGCGCATCAACGCGCTGATCACCACGCTCGCCACGATGGAAATCGTGCGCGGCCTCGGCTTCATCGTCTCGCATGGTCAAGCGGTGGGCGTGTCGTCGGATACGTTCATCGCCATGGGCACGGTTGCGTTCTTCGGCGTGCAGATGCCGATCTGGGTCACGCTCATCTGCTTCATCGTGTTCGGCGTGATGCTCAATCAGACGGTGTACGGGCGCAATACGCTCGCCATCGGCGGCAATCCGGAAGCGTCGCGTCTCGCCGGTATCAAGGTGGAGCGCACGCGTGTGTGGATTTTCCTGATCCAGGGCGCGGTCACGGCGCTCGCGGGCGTGATTCTCGCCTCGCGTATCACCTCGGGCCAGCCGAATGCGGCCGAAGGCTTCGAGCTGAACGTGATCTCGGCGTGCGTGCTGGGCGGCGTCTCGCTGCTGGGCGGCCGCGCAACGATCTCGGGCGTGGTGATCGGCGTGCTGATCATGGGCACGGTCGAAAACGTCATGAACCTGATGAACATCGACGCGTTCTACCAGTACCTCGTGCGCGGTGCGATCCTGCTCGCGGCGGTGCTGCTCGACCAGTTGAAGAACCGCGGCGCACGCGACTGAACGAACGAGGAAGCCTGATATGTCGTCTCCGGCCAACGCCAGCGCACATCACGCGCACGAAAACTACGCGCGCTATCCGAGCCTCACGGATCGCGTCGTCCTCATCACGGGCGGCGCGACCGGCATCGGCGCGTCGTTCGTCGAGCACTTCGCTGCGCAGGGCGCGCGCGTGGCGTTCTTCGACATCGACGCGAGCGCGGGCCAGGCGCTCGCCGACGAACTCGGCGACTCGCGCAACAAGCCGCTTTTTGCCGATGTCGATCTCACCGATATCTCGGCGCTGCGCGCTGCCATCGCCGACGTGAAGGCGGCGCTCGGGCCGATCGAAGTGCTCGTGAACAACGCGGCAAACGACAAGCGTCACGCGCTGGCGGAAGTCACGCCCGAGTCGTTTGACGCGGGCGTTGCCGTGAACTTGCGGCATCAACTGTTCGCGGCGCAGGCCGTGGCCGAGGATATGAAGGCCGCGAAACGCGGGTCGATCATCAACCTCGGCTCGATTAGCTGGATGCTGAAGCAGTCGGAAATGCCGGTCTACACGATGAGCAAGTCGGCGGTCCAGGGTCTCACGCGCGGTCTCGCGAAGGACCTGGGTGCTTACGGCATTCGCGTGAATTCGCTCGTGCCGGGCTGGGTGATGACCGACAAGCAGCGCCGCCTGTGGCTCACCGACGAAGGCCGCGAGAGCATCAAGCGCGGCCAGTGCATCGACGCGGAACTGCTGCCCGCAGACCTCGCCCGCATGGCGCTTTTTCTCGCGGCCGACGACAGCCGCATGATCACGTCGCAGGACATCGTGGTAGACGGGGGCTGGGCATGAGCGCGAACGAGAGCGCTTCGAACGAAGCGGTGGCGGAACTGCTCGTCCACTCGAAGTGTGAGCTGGGCGAAGGCGCGACGTGGTGCGCGCGCAGCGGCCGGCTCTACTGGGTCGATATTTCGGGCAAGCGCTTGCAACGCTACGACGCCAATGCGTTGGGCGACAAGCACGTCACGTGGGACATGCCCGAGCGCCTCGCGTGCTTCGCGCTGTGCGAGGACGAGCGCACGCTGCTGCTCGGCCTCGCCTCTCAGCTTGCGTTCTTCGACCTGGAGACGGGCGCGATCGAACCCATCGTCGAAGTCGAGCCCGGCGTTCCGACGCGCCTGAACGACGGGCGCTGCGACCGCCAGGGCCGCTTCGTGTTCGGCACGAAGTACGAGGCGACGCCGAGACAAGCGATCGGCGGGTTCTACCGGCTCAATCACGATCTCACGCTCGAGCGCCTGCCGCTGCCCGCGCCCGCGATCTCGAACAGCATTGCGTTCAGCCCGGACGGCGCGACGATGTACTACTGCGACACGCTCACGCGCGAGATTCGTGCATGCGACTACAGTGCAGATGGAACGATTGCAAACGAACGCACTTTCGTCACGCTGACTGACGACACCGGCGTACCCGACGGCTCGACCGTCGACGCCCAGGGTGGTCTCTGGAACGCGCAATGGGGCGGCGAGCGCGTGGTGCGCTACGGTGCCGATGGCGTAGAAACCGAACGCGTAAAGATTCCCACAGCACAGCCAAGCTGCGTTACGCTCGGCGGTGCGCTTTTGGACACGCTTTACGTGACGAGCGCGCGCGAGGAAATGGAGGAGGAGGCCCTCGCACGCGAACCGCATGCGGGCGGCGTGTTCTCGGTTCAAATTGGCCGCCAGGGCCTTGAAGAACCGCGGTTCCAGGGGCGTCGGCGCGCTTGAGTTTTGTCGTATCAAACGTCGCCGCGAGGGCGCACTTGTGCTCTCGTCAGACGATAAGCACGCATCGCCTTGGGGCGTCAGTGCAACGCGCGGCAGGCAGCGCGCAACACAAACAGACGGACAGCCGTTGTAGTTCGGCAACAGATGCAGTCGATCGATAGTGTGCAGTTGGCTTTGCCAGTACCACTAGAAGGGCGAACACAAGAAGCGGCCGCAGGCCCGTGCGAAAGTGAGCAAGTTAGCGAGTGCACGGGTTGAGCAGGCCACCAGTGAGCCGCCTTTAGCGGCGGCAATCGAACATGCCTCTCGAGGAGCATCTTATGAGTGTCGCGAATTCCGCTGTGCGTCGACCCACCCGTTCCAGTACCGTTACCGCAGGCGCCGCCGCTGCAAATGTTCCGGGCGCGCCGCCTTCCGCTCCATCCGTCTCACCCGCCGCAGCCGCGCGTCGCGCGCGGCTCGAAGCCGCAACGCATCCCGTCCTGCCGGGGCCAAGCACCTCGGCGGTCGCGATTGGCGCAGCGGGCGCGAGCGACGTGGCCTGCGTGACGCTCGCGAACGCGTATCTGCGGCTCGACGTCGCGCCCCAACTGGGCGGCGGAATCACGCGCTTCGACTGGCGCAGCGAAGGGGCCTTCGAGCCGGTGTTTCGCCGCTGCGAGCGCGTGAGCGCACGCATGGATCCGAACGAACTCGCGTGCTACCCGCTGCTGCCGTTCTCGAACCGCATCGGCGAAGGGCGCTTTCACTTTGGCGGCCGCGATGTCGAGGTGCCGCGCAATCGCGCAAGTGAACCGCTGCCGATTCACGGCGACGGCTGGCTCGCACCGTGGACCATCGATGCCGCCGAGCGCGAAAACGTGCGCCTCGTGCTCGACCGCAGCGATGGCGAGCCCTATTCGTACCGCGCTGCGCTCACGTATGCGTTGGATGGCGCGACGCTCAATATTGCGCTGGAAGTGGAGAACACTGGCCGCGACGCGCTGCCGTTTGGCCTCGGCGTGCATCCGTTCCTCGCGCGCGACGCGACCACCGAGCTTTCCGCTCCCGCAAGCGGCTTGTGGCTTTCGGGCGACGACTGGCTGCCGGTGCGCCACGTGCCCGCGCCGCCCGCGTGGCAGTTCGGCGTGGCGTATCCGCTGCCTGAGCAACTCGTGAATCACGCCTTTAGCGGCTGGAGCGGGCGTGCCGCCGTGGTGTGGGAGCGCCGCCGGCTCTCGCTCTCGATCTGCGCCAACACCGATTACTACGTGCTCTATACGCCGCCGGGCGCGGACTTCTTCTGTTTCGAGCCTGTGGATCATCCGATCAACGCCGTGAATCTGCATGGCGGCGCGGACGCCAACGGCATGACCGTGCTCGCGCAAGGCGAGCGGCTCGTGCGGCGCTTCTCCTTCACCGTGGAGCGCATGGACATGCGGGCGGTGGCGAGCCCCCACCGCGCCGGGGCGCGGGGCCGGGCGGGTGCGCGGGGCGGCAAAGGTGCGCGCGGGCGCGGTTAAGGCGCCCAGAGGC